>JAGHUC010000011.1 GCA_018065035.1 Candidatus Egerieousia equi
ATGCTTTCAGTATTTGCAACCCAGATACCGTATGCCAACATAAACATTAAATTCTAGGAGGAGGGAATATGAACATTATGAATATTTTTTCAAGATTGGGCATCTGCCTTCCGGCAATACTTGCATTATGTTCCTGCGTTTATGATTATGAACCTGAAATCAAGGAACTGCAGGATGAGAGACTGGTCATTGAGGGCGATATCCTTGTTGGATCCGTTTCAAATGTGAAGGTGTCTCTTATGAAGCCGCTCACATCCGGAACACGCGGCGATTACCAGAAAGTTCCTGTAACGGCATTCGTGGAATCAAGCACAGGCGAGCAATATACAGGCACCGTTGTTGAAACCGGAAATGTTGAGATAGATCTGACTCAGGCTCAGTCAAGTGCGAAATACAGAATGCACGTGAAAGATACAAGAACTGGCAAGGAATATGCATCGCCGTGGCTCGATGTTCAGAAGGCTCCGGTAATTGAGGAAGTTAGCGTGACGGCCGACATACCTGCCGGTGAACTTTCATTCTACCTCAGCATGCATGGTAATGGAAGCGAGTATTTCCGCTGGACCTTTGACGAGGACTGGGAATACCGTGCGGCTTACAGGGCCGTTCTTAAGTATATACCACCTGTACAAAGAGGAGAAACAGGAGAGATTGTTGACATGCCTGACAGCGAGAATCTGTTCTATTGCTGGGGCAAGGATCATTCAAAGGCAATCAACCTGGCAACGACCAACGGACTGGCCACAAATGCGCTCGTCAATCACAGGTTCTATATACTTGGCAGGGCTGAGAGAAAGATATCGTACGTTTACTGCATGACGCTGAAGGCTCAGAGCCTGAGCCAGGAGTGTTACAGATACTGGAGCAATCTGGAGAAGGTGAGCGAAATGTCGGGAGACCTTTTCGCACCTGTTCCAAGTGAAATGAGGGGCAATATAAAATGTCTGCAGGATACTACAGAGTCGGTGATAGGTTATATCAATGCATCCGAGCTGGCAGAGAAGAAGACTTTCTATTACGATGCCGATCACTCCTTCTACAGGTCCGACGAAAAGTATGAGGAACCTTTTGTAGTGCCTCAGAATGAATGGCTCAAGTATTATGAAAAAGCATACGTGCCAATTGATTATGATTTCGAGGAGTTTACCGTGAGATATCTCTGGGGCCAGAAGAGCTGCGCAGACTGCCGCTCCCTGGGAGGCACGAAGAACAAACCATCGTGGTGGCCTACCAGTGATATTTAGAATTTGCAAGGAGTAATCGAATAATTTTTTAGAAAGGAATTTTATGAAACCGAGAATATTCATATTAGTATTGTTGAGCTGCCTCGCACCACTGGCAATGTATGCCTTGGACAATGGAAAAACAGGCGAACTTGCATACGTTGATACTGACAAGAAAGTTTATATGGCAGGCGAAAGGCTCTGGATTTCGGTTCTTTGCCTGACCAGGGACCAGGAATGGCGGATAGGTGGGGAAAGCAGCATGGCATACGTTGAAATGCATTCAGCAGGCGGAATGGTGCTTGCCGAACGACTGGCATTGGTAAAAGGCAGGGGAGCGGGCTCCTTCACCCTTCCTGCAAACCTCCCTACAGGCAACTATGTGCTCACCGCATACACCAAATGCGGAGAAAACGCCCCCGAGCAGTTCAACAAAACCATTTCCATTTACAATTCTTTCACTTGCGACAGGGTGGCTGATGGAGTGGAGGTTTCCGACGAAAGACCTGCGGGACCTGTTTCCGGCAATCTTGTACAGTGCGGGGCGGGAAAAAAGTTTGATGCTGAATTCCTGAACACCGGTGCAGGCAGGTTCAAGGTGAGAATCAGAAATAATTCGGGCAAGGATGGTGTTGTGAACATCTCGCTGGTTGCAAATGATGCGCTTGCAGCGCTTGCCATGGAAAACAGAAGTCTGGCTGATGCGCTCAAGGCAGTGGAACTATCGCCGGTGGATGAAAACAGTCAGCTTGAGAGTGTGAAGAGGGAACTTGAGTATGAGGGGGAAATAATTGAGGCAAGGGTTGTTGGAAAGGATGCTTCCAAGGTGTGCAATGGCGAGTACTGTGCCTGCATATCGGTTCCTGGTGAAAGGTCCGACGCTTATTGCAGTTATATTAATGAAGACGGGCTTGTAAGGTTCTATACCAACAATATCTATGGTACAAAGGACATGGCGTTGCAGATCATGGAGGCGGACAGCAGCTGGGACTGCCATCTTGAACTGATATCGCCGTTCAGGAACGTGAAAGTTGCAGTACCTGAGAAGCTTGTGCTTTATCCTTCCCTGGAAAACGCCTTGCTTGAAAGAAGCGCAGGCTCTCAAATAGTGAAGCAGTTCCATACAAGCTCCCTGCAGGAGCTGATGCCTGTAAGAATCAATCCTCTGCTGGGCGAAAGAAGCATTACCTACAGACTGGATGACTACACCAGGTTCCATGCTATGGAGGAACTTTTCGTGGAGTTCATAAGCGAGCTCAGAACCAGAAAGGGGCAGATTCAGGTCAGGACAGAGGATTCTTTCGAGGACCCTACGTTCGAGCACGGAGCATCGCTGGTAATGCTTGACGGAGTTCCTGTATTTGACCATTCCAAGATTCTTGCGTATGATCCGCTGAACGTTGAAAGCGTTGAGATCTATCCTTACAGATATTTCTTCGGTAAATATGAATTCTGCGGCATTGCCAATTTCGTGACTTACAAGAGGAATATGCCCGGATTCCAATTCAACGGGAACGTGCGCATAGAGAAGTTCAATGGCGCATCATATCCGGTTGCCTATACATGCAAGAATCCGGATACCCCTGAGAAGGGATACCCGGATTATAGAAATACTCTGTATTGGAATCCTTGTGTTACAATTCAGGCAGGCGAAAGCTTTGAATTCGAAGGCACGATTCCGGAATACTGCACAAAGGAAAATATTCCGCTGCTGCTGAACATAAACGGATTATAGTGTTTCAACCGCCTTCCTGATTCTTCTGAGGGCTTCCTTCCTGCCGAGGTAGTATATTATGTCGGCAATGCCGAGGCCTTTGGCCTGACCCACAAAGAAGAGACGAAGAGCGTTCATTACAGCACCCATCTTCCATCCGTTCTCAGTAATGAGACTTGTCAGGCTCTCCTCTATCTGAGGAACCGCTTCCGCTGCAGGAAGATGCTCAGGGCAATCAACAGTATACTTGCAGTCGATTGATTCGATACGTGCAATCACCTGTGGCATTATTGCCTTTGCGTCATCCGTCCAGAATTTCCTTGTGTCCTTCTCATCATACTGCGTTGGTGCGGAGAATATATAAGGGCATATTGTAAGGAAGTCCGTGATGAAATGCGCTCTTTCCTTGATAAGACCGCTGAGTTCAGTAAGTTCGGCTTTTGTAAGATTCCTTTCTCTATCGCTGTTGAAGGATTGGAGAAGGACTTCAAACTCTTCCGCAAGCTGCTCGTTGCTCCTCATGCGAAGATATTCCTGATTGAACCATTTTGCTTTCTCCGGGTTGAAGCGGGCTCCCGATTTCACAACTTTCTCCATTGAGAAGAGCTGCGTGAGTTCTTCAAGAGTGAAGATTTCCTGCTCTGTTCCAGGGTTCCATCCAAGAAGCGCAAGCATGTTTATGAATGCCTGAGGGTAGTAGCCGTCCTCGCGGTAGCCGCGTGAAACCTCACCCTGTGCGTTTACCCATCGCAGTGGAAATACAGGAAAACCGAGGCGGTCTCCGTCTCTCTTGCTGAGCTTGCCCTTTCCGTCCGGTTTGAGCAGGAGGGAGAGGTGTGCGAAGCGCGGCTGGGTGTCGGCCCATCCGAATGCTTCATAGAGCAGGTAGTGGAGCGGGAGGGAAGGAAGCCATTCCTCGCCGCGTATAACGTGGGTGATTTCCATCAGATGGTCATCAACAATGTTTGCAAGGTGATAGGTAGGGAGCTGGTCTGCGGCCTTCCAGAGCACTTTGTCATCAAGTGTATTGGTGTTCATTGAGATATGGCCGCGAATCATATCGTCCATCTCAACTGTGCGGTTCTCAGGGTTCTTGAACCTGATTGTCCAGTTGTCGGTGGTTTCAAGGAGCTTCTTCACTTCATCTTCAGGCAAGGTGAGCGAATTCTTCAAGGAATTCCTGCTTGCATGGTTGTAACTGAATGTCTGCTTGTTCGCTTCCGCTTCCTTTCTTTTCGCATCAAGCTCCTCAGCGGAGTCGAATGCGTAGTAGGCCCATCCGGCATCAATAAGCTGCTGGGCGTATTTCCTGTATATAGGCTTGCGCTCCGATTGTCTGTAAGGAGCGTGCGGATGCCTTTCAGACGGAACAGAAACGAGATTGCCTTCTGCATCAACTCCTTCATCGGGATATATTCCGCACCATCTGAGGGAATCAATGATATATTTCTCTGCTCCTGGAACAAATCTGTTGGAGTCAGTGTCCTCTATTCTCAATATGAAATCGCCTCCAGCCTGCTTGGCAAACAGATAATTGTACAAAGCTGTCCTTACTCCGCCCATGTGAAGCGGGCCTGTTGGAGAAGGTGCGAATCTTACTCTTCTTTTCTTCTGATCCATGTTATTTGCTGTTTTGTTTTATTCTTTGTCTGCGTCTGTATGCGCTTTCCTTTTCAAAAGTCATTCTGTCCTCTCCCGGTTCTAGAACAAGGGCCGGTTTGCCGTTCTCCTTGTAGAACATAGAAGGGTCATATTCCGCCAGGTCGCCCTGTCCCATTCCTGAATCAGGGTTCTCGGATGTGCTGGCATCATAGTTCTCCGATTCAATGATTCCGTTCCGGCTGAGAACAACGTTCCCGTCCTCCTCATCGTCGAGATTGTCGAAAGTTGGCAGGTTGGTCAGCTTGAATCCTGTTGCAACCACCGTAATCCTTATCTTTCCGGCAAGTTCGGGATCAATTACAATACCTCTCTTGAACTTCTCGGGATTACCTGTATTCGAGTTTACGTATTCAACGATCTGTGACAGCTCGGTCATTGTCATACCATTTTCAAGGCTGCTGGTGATGTTCACAATGGCTCCCTTGGCTGTCTTGAGGTCACTGTCGTTAAGCAGAGGAGAAGCGAATGCGGCTTCAACTGCCTTCACGGCCCTGTCTTCACCTTCGCCTTCACCTATACCCATTATGGCCATTCCCTTGTTCTCCATAACCATTCTCACATCGGCAAGGTCCACGTTGATATGCCCCTTGGTGGTTATGATGTCTATGATGCTCTTCACAGCTGAAACCATAACGTCATCGGCCTTGTGGAAAGCCTCAACGAATATGTCACCTCCATATATCTCATAAATCTTCTGGTTGTCAACAATGAGAAGGCTGTTGAGGTATTTCTTCATCTCCTCGATTCCGTGTGACGCCTTTCTCAGAGCCGCCCTTCCTTCATCCCTTGCAGGGAAGGTGAGGACACCTACAACCACCTTTCCTGCTTCCTTGGCAAGCTTGGCAATATATGGAGATGCGCCGGTACCTGTGCCGCCGCCCATTCCGGCCGCAATGAATACAAGCTCACTTTCATCATTGAATATATCCTTGATGGCTTCCTGTGTCTCAAGTGCTGCTTCACGAGCCTTTGCAGGGTCGCAACCGGCACCTATGCCCTTGTGACCCAGCCTTATCTTTGTGGGAACATCGCTTATTGCCAGGGACTGTTCGTCTGTGTTGAAAAGGACGAAGTCAACTTCCTTGTTCACGCATTTGTGATATACGTGAGTGACAACATTGCATCCGGCACCGCCTACTCCAATGACTTTAATCTTGTTATGGTTGTTGTAATCCCAGTCTTTTGGAACTATGAAATTATTGTTGTTTGGATCTATTCCGTTCATAATGTGTCTGATTTAGTTTGATTGGTGAACTGCCTTATGCTTCGTTGTCGTCTGTGAACATGTCCGAGTCCATTAATGATTTCTTGAGCTTGTCAAGCAGACCAGGTCTGGATGCCCTTTCCTTCCTTCTCTCTTCCTTCAGCCTTTCCTTTTCTTCCCTCTGTTTCCTCTTTTCTTCCTCCTTCCTGGCTTTTTCCTCTTCTTTCCTGGCTCTTTCATCCTCTTTCTCCTTCTTTCTGCGCTCTTTTTCCTTCTGTCTTTCAAGCTCTTTCTCCATTCCTTCCCTGTCTGCATCAGTGCGCTCCACTTTCTTGTTCACACCCTTGCCGTTTTCAACATCAGTGAAGAGATTTTCATCCTTGCGGTTCACAGAAGTGAATCTGTTTTTGGAGAAGTCGGTGATGTACTCAGGCTGTGCGTACTCATTCAAGCAATATTGAATTGCGCCTATTGCAGCTGAATATGAAGGATCGCTTATATTGATCTCCGTATCGTTGGAGATGTTGCCGGATGGCTCGCCTATCCTGGTTCCAAGTTTGGTTATCTGCTCAGCCAGTTTGTCAATATGCAGGATATTGGATGATCCGCCTGTGAGCACCAGCCCCATGCCAAGTTCTTCCATATATCCGGACTGCTCAATATGCCATAATACGGCTTCAAGAATCTCGCTGACTCTGGCACCTATTATCTCCGAGATGAAATCGAAGGAATATTTCCTCTTTTCCTTTCCTGCCGGAGACGGGATGACAAACATCCTGTCGTGTTCCGCAAGCGCAGGGATGCATGAACTGTGATGACGCTTTATCTCTTCGGCAACTTCACGTACCACATTGCACTCCTTCATTATGTCCTCGGTGATATTGTTTCCTCCGAAACTTATCACTGCAACATATCTTACAATGTTTTCCTTTATCACCACGATGGAAGTCTTTGAGCTTCCTATGTCAACAAGCGCAACTCCGAGCTCCCTCTCATCTTCAGAAAGTGTAGAGTATGCACTTGCGATAGGGGATACAATATAACCTTTGACTTCTATTCCAACATTGTCCAGCACTTTTCCGCAGGCGAGGGCGAAACTGCTTTTACCTGTTATGACCTTGTATGAGGCGGAGATGTGTCTTCCCATGGTGCCCTCGACTTCAGATTCAGGGAGCCCCATCCAGTCATCAACGCTGTATACCTGAGGTATGGTGGAGTATACCATTCTGCCCTGGGACTTGCAGGCCTCGGCTATGTCCTTCTTCATGGAGTCAAGTTCTGATCTTGAGATCACTGTTTCACGCAGGTTCGCGCTACGGTCCATGTCTCCGTTCTTTGAAAGACAGGCCATGTCCTCTGTAGCACATACAATATATGCCTGATTGATTTCCACGCCCTGCTCATCCTTGATTTTCTTCAGAGTCCTGGCAAGACAATCGGATGTGTGCAGGGTGTTGATTATTTCACCCCTGCGGATACCGGATGATTTCTCGATTGCGCCGGCCGAAAGTCTTGTGCCGTGATCGCCTTTCTGCCCTACGAACACCTTGATGTTGCTTGTTCCAGGGTCTATCACTGCTATCAAATTATTGTTCCCCATATATGTTTAGTTTTTCTTGTTCAAAACACAGACAATCTGATTGTCATATTTCAGATTTATTTCCTTGTACCTTTCCCAACCCCATACCGGAGCTATCTTCTTGTAGAAGGTCATGAGCTTGTTGAACTTTGCCTGAACCTTGTGCAGGTCTCCGAACAGGATCCTTGCATTTCCTACCTGTGTGTAAAGTTCCAGATCACCCTTCTCATTGACATTCATCTGCTCGATCATCGAGTTCCAGAAAGGGTTTGCATCAATATATGAAGCGAGTGTCACCATTTCCTTCATCCATCCCTTTTCATCCTTGTATGAAAGACCATTGGCGTTGTCCGTAATAATAACAGGTATGTTGCCGCTGACTACAGGAACATAGGAAGTGAACGTGCTCTGCAATGGATATATGTATCCGGTTTCATCAACGTAAAATCCGCCTTGAGCGGTAGCCAATCTGAAAACCGGTTTCCTTTGTTCTATTTCAATCCTGAGCACTCCGCTGGTGGTGGCCATGACCTGTACTTTCTTTATTGCACTCTGGGAGTTGAGGTAATCCTCAATGGCTCCAAGCCTGAGCATACGTATGTTCTTCCCTTCCGGATTGCCGAACTTGGTAAAGTATATATTCCGTACAATATCCTTGTCCAGAAATCTGAGCTGTGCGCTGTCCTTGATCACTATATCCACCTTCCTCACAACCTCGTTTTTCCCTGCAGCAGCGGAAATGCTGGAAACAAAGAAGAAGTACAATGCAGCGGCTGCTCCCAGAACCGCTATGGTAAAATATTTCAGAATCTTTTTGAACATATCAGGCTCCTATCAATGCTGTTATTCTGTCAATATATCTGTCTATGTCACCTGCTCCGAATGTTACAAGAACATCCGTGTCCTTTGTCTTCAGCAGGTCCATGAGTTCCTCCTTATCTATCAGAATCTTGTCCTGGCAGCTGATTCTGTTGAAAATCAGTTCCGAAGTAACACCGGGTATCGGTTCTTCGCGTGCGGGATATATTCCAAGCAGTATCACGCTGTCGGCAAGTGAGAGACTTTTTGCGAAATCTTCGGCGAAGTCCCTTGTCCTGGTGAACAGGTGCGGCTGGAAGACAGCACATACCTTTCTTCCTGGGAACATGTTCCTGATTGACTGCAAGGCACTGGCGATTTCCGCCGGATGGTGTGCATAATCATCTACATATACCTTGCCGGCTCTGTTCACATGTACATCAAGCCTCCTCTCTGCTCCTCTGAACGATGCGAGCGCCTCCCATGCCTTTGCAGGCGAAATGCCTCCCAGAATTGCAGCGGCTGCGGCCGCTATGCCGTTCTCAACCTGGATGATGCCGGGAACACCGAGCGTGCAGGCCTGGATTTCACCGGCGGGATGCCTGAAGGTGAATTCATAATATCCGCCATCCCTGAGCTTGAGGTTTTCTGCGTAGAAATCCGCAGGCCCGTCAACACCGTATGACCATATCCTGGCGCCAACATTCCCTTTGTCAAGTCTCACCCCTTTCTTCACTATCAGGTGTCCTGTGTTCTTTACCTGAGAGGCGAATTCAGCGTATGCTTCAAGCACTTTCTCGTGTGTGCCGTATATATCAAGATGGTCTGCATCAGTTGCTGTAATGACTGCTACATCGGGGAACAGCTGCAGGAATGAACGGTCGAATTCATCGGCTTCGGCAACAAGCATCCTGCTTTTGCTGAGCAGCAGATTTGTATGGTAATTCTTTGAAATTCCACCAAGGAAAGCACTGCATCCCGTACCGGCCTGAGTGAATATATGTGCTATCATTGTGCTGGTGGATGTCTTTCCGTGCGTTCCTGCCACTGCAAGAGTGAAGGCGTTTGAGGAGATCTTGCCAAGCGCTCTGGAACGTTTTACAATTTCATATCCTTTCTCCCTTACATATACCATCTCCTCCATGCTTTCGCTCACAGCCGGTGTATATATTACCAGGGTCTGGGCAATATCCTGCGGAATGGCACTGCAATCGGGCGTGAAATGTATATCAATGCCTTCGGATACAAGTGCATCGGTAAGCCTCGACGGAGTCCTGTCATATCCGCTTACCTTGTATCCCAGGTTGTTGTAATAGCGTGCTATTGCGCTCATGCCAATACCGCCGATTCCTATGAAATATACGTTTGTCATTTTTTTCTGCTCTGCTTTTGAACCAGTTCAAAACATTTGTCTGCAATCACAGCCGCAGCATCGCGTTTTGCCAGTGCAGATATGTTCGAACTCAGTTCCTTTATTCTTTCGTCGTCTGAAATCAGGCTGTCTATCTTGTATGCAAGTTCCATCATTGCCTCGGAATCCTTCACAATCAGTGCGGCATTAGCATTGACAAGAGCCATTGCGTTGTGGGTCTGATGATCTTCCGCCACCACAGGTGATGGTACAAAAATCGTACATTTCCCTGCAATGCACAGTTCTGAGATCGTGCCTGCTCCTGCCCTTGAAACGACCACATCCGCCATGGCATATGCAAGGTCCATTCTCCTTATGAAATCCGACCAGTACAGAGCACTGTCCCTGTGTGAGGCCATGAATTTGCTGCTTTCATCCTTGTAGTAGCTTCCGCACTGCCAGATTATCTGATAGCCGGGATGCCCTTTGGCTATCATTTTCTTGACACACTCGTTCAAAGTGCGGCATCCGAGTGAACCTCCTACAAAGAACACGGTTTTCTTGTTGGGACTCAGTCCGAATTCCTTGCAGGCCTCCTGCTTCATGCTTTCGTTCGGTTCAATGATGACGGATCTTACCGGATTGCCTGTAAGGATTATTTTTTCTTTTGGGAAAAATCTTTCCATTCCCTTGTAAGCCACGCAGATCAAGGATGCATTCTTGCCGTTCTTCCTGTTTACAAGTCCGGCGAACGAGTTCTGTTCCTGCAGCAGAATAGGTATTCTCATGCTTGAAGCGGCTCCAACGATAGCTGCGCTTGCATATCCACCCACGCCAACCACCAGATCGGGCTTGAATTCCTTGATGATCTTCCTGGCCTTTGCCTTGCACCTGAAATAATCGATAGCAACTCCGATATTGGACAATGAATACAGAGGTCTTTTAAGACCACGTGCCGGAATGCCGATTATCTTGTATCCTGCGGCCGGAACGCGTGTCATTTCCATTCTGCCTGTTGCTCCAACAAACAGTATCTCAGCATCAGGATCTTTCTCCTTTATGGCTCCTGCTATTGAAATTGCAGGGAATATGTGGCCTCCTGTGCCACCTCCGCTTATTATTACTCTCATGACTTGCTAACCTCCAAAGTTCTGCTTATTGACAATATGATTCCCAGGGCCGCTGAAGATATAATGAACGAAGTGCCTCCAAGGCTGATGAGCGGAAGCGTATGTCCAGTGACAGGCAGCAGACCTATATTAACGAAAATATGCAGCAATGCCTGAATAAGGAAACTCGTGGCGATTCCTGCTACGGCAATTGAACTGAACACTCTCTTGCAACGTTTTACAATGGAAACACATCTGGCAAAGAAACCTACATAAAGTATAATGAGCACCGACGCCCCCAGAAGTCCGTATTCTTCCACTATAATGCAGAATATGAAATCGGAGTGGGCTTCAGGCAGAACATAGCGCTGTGTGCTGCATCCTGGACCTTTTCCAAGGATTTTTCCGTCTGCGATAGCCGCCTTTGCCATATCTGACTGGAAAGTCTCATCATCCTCCCTTTGCTTTGCCATCTTTGCTTCAAAGATATCGGCGGCAGTTGAGTCGGCACCTACCTTCTCAGTCCTGACATGAGTGAGCAACCTGTTCACCGCAGTGTTTATTCTCGGGAAAGTATCTGTTACTGCATTTATTCCTACAATCAGGACACCTGCTACAAAGGCGATCCCAATGGTTTTCCATATATGGGACCACTTCACTCCACCAATAATCAGGATGAACAGTGACAGCAGGGCAAGGAACAGTGCTGTGGATATGCTTCCAACAGCAGCAAGAACGCAGCTTGCACCTACCGGAACAATCACCCATATTGCGTAGGACTTGAAACTGTCCATTTTAATTCGCTCCAGTACCTTTGCAAGGTAAAGAATGAGGGAAATCTTGACTAACTCAGTGGTTTGGAAGGTGGCTCCCAGAACCGGAATCTTGAGCCATCTTTTTGCGCCGTTGATTTCCGTGCCGACTGTAACTGTTAGAAGCAGCAGCACTATCGAGGTATAGAATAATGGCATTGAAAGCACCCTGTACCACTTCAATGGAACCATATAGGCTGCAAACAAGGTAAGGAAACCAACTATCACCAGCTTGGCCTGGCTTATCATATAAGCCCAATTGGAGCTGTTTTCGCTGCGCGCAAGACTGCTGGTGGAAGAATAAATGAGCACTATTGATGCAAGGAACATCAGGATTGCAAAACCCCAGATAGGCTTGTCACCAAGCAGACCGCTCAATATGCTGCCATCCCTTTTTTCTATGCCATCGTCGTTGATTGCCATAACATTCCTTATTTCAAATTGTTCTGCAATTGTTCCACTGCTGTCTTGAACTGTCTTCCCCTGTCTTCGTAACTCTTGAACAGGTCAAAGCTTGCACAGCAAGGTGAGAGAAGGACGGTGTCTCCTGCTTTCGCATATTCTGCTGCAAGTTTCACAGCTTCCTGAGCACTCAGCGCATCAACCATATTGTTGACTTTGTCACCGAAGTTGTCATGGAGTTTCTCATTGTGCAGCCCCATGCAGATGAGGGTATGCACTTTGTCCTTTACAAATCCGAACAAAGGCTCGTAATCATTTCCCTTGTCCTTTCCTCCGGCTATCCATACAACCGGAGTCTTCATTGCGTCCAGGGCGTACCAGGCTGAATCAACATTCGTTGCCTTTGAATCATTGATGTATTGCACGCCATTGACAATTCCGCATTTCTCCATCCTGTGTTCAACTCCGCCGAATTCCCTCAAGGAATCCTTGATCACATCATCATTGACACCAACTGCTCTTGCCGCCAGGATTGCCGCCATGCAGTTGTACATATTATGTTTGCCTTCCAGAAGTATCTCGGAAACCGGAATGGAGAAACCGTTTGAAACCAGCTCGGATCTTTCATTCATCCATGCTCCATTCTGCATTTCCTTCTCTCTGGAGAAAGGCTTGAGCATGGCACTGAATGCCCTTTTGCCCATCTGCTCCATTGTTACAGGGTCATCGGCACAATATATGAAGCTGCAGCCGGCATCCAGATTTCTGGTAATCCTGAATTTGGAGTTGGTGTAGTTGTCCATTATGAAATCATATCTGTCCAGATGGTCAGGCGTGATGTTCATGATAATTGCCACGTCAGCCTTGTAATCGAACATGCCGTCGAGCTGGAAACTGCTGAGTTCCAGTACATAGTATTCATAATTGCTTTCAGCAACACCTCTGGCGTAGCTTGTACCTATGTTGCCGCCCAGACCAACATTGTAACCTGCTTTCCTGAGTATGTGGTAAATGAGTGAAGTGGTGGTGGTTTTGCCGTTCGAGCCTGTTATGCAGATCTTTTTGGACCTGTCATATCTTCCTGCGAATTCAATTTCAGATATTACCTGAATACCTGCATCAAGCGCTTCCTTTACAAGAGGCGCATTGTTCGGAATGCCCGGGCTTTTTATTATCAGACTGGCATTAAGTATCTTTTCCGGTGTGTGACCACCATCTTCGTATTCTATTCCATATTCTTCCAGTATACCACGGTACTTGTCAGAGATATGTCCATTGTCTGAAAGAAATGTTTCAAATCCTTTCTTAAGAGCCAGTATAGCGCTTCCAACGCCGCTCTCTCCACCTCCAAGAACTACAATTCTCTCCATATTTACCTAATCTTAAGTGTTATGATTGCAAGAATGCACAATAATATTGTAATAATCCAGAATCTGACCACGATTTTAGCTTCCGGTATGGCCTTTACAGGTTTCTGTATGAGCGCAGGTATGCCTTCTTTCTGGAAATGATGGTGCAGAGGACTCATCTTGAATATCCGTCGTCCTTCACCGTATTTCTTCCTCGTGTATTTGAAATAGCTTGTCTGGAAAATCACACTCAGGCTTTCAACGAAGAATATGCCGCAAAGAATAGGCACGAGCAGCTCAACCCTTATGATAATGGCGGCCACAGCAATGATTCCACCAAGGGCAAGGCTTCCGGTATCACCCATGAACACCTGGGCAGGGAAAGTGTTGAACCAAAGGAACCCTACAAGCGCTCCTGTGAAAGCGGCCATGAATATGACAACCTCGCTTGAATGCGGTATGAACAAAGTCCCCAGGTATGATGCGTATATGGCATTTCCACTAAGATAGGCAAGGATGCCTATGGTGGTTCCTACGATTGCCGAAGTGCCTGCCGCCAGCCCGTCAAGTCCATCGGTAAGGTTGGTGCCGTTTGAAACAGCGGTGATTATGAAAATTATCACGGCAGCATAGAATATCCATCCGCAATGGTCGTGTACAGGGCCTTCACCGGGAATTATCCAGGAATAGTCAATCTGGTGATTCTTTACAAAAGGTATTGTGGTTATTGTGCTCTTGACTTCACTGGCCTGAGTCCTGCCTGTCCTTATCTTCACTTGTGGCGAAAGACATAATGTAAGGGCTACTATCAAACCAATGCCTACCTGACCGAAAATCTTGTATTTGCCACGCAAGCCGTTCTTGTCTTTCTTGAACACCTTTATGCTGTCATCAAGAAAGCCTATGGCTCCCATACCAACAGTGGTGATAATAAGCAGCCATATATATACGTTGCTTAAATCTCCGAACAGAAGAACCGGGATGAGAATAGATGCAAGAATAATGATTCCACCCATTGTAGGTGTGCCTTTCTTTGCCATCTGCCCCTCAAGACCAAGACCCCTTATCTCTTCTCCAATCTGCTTTTTCTGCAGACGTGCTATTATCTCCGGTGCAATGACAAGTGCGCATACAAGCGAAATCAGAATCACGAGAATCGCTCTTACACTTATGTAGTTCAAAAGGCGTATGCCCGGGAAGTCAACTCCTTGTGACTGCAGGTATTCAAATAAATGGTATATCATTTCCTAAAAGTTCTCTTTAATGTCAGTTTTCTTTTCATTCAATGGGTTGTCAAAAGCCTCCAGAACAGTTTCGCGGTCTGAAAAATGCGTTTTCTCCTTGCCTATTATCTGGTAGTCCTCATGCCCCTTTCCGGCAATGAGTATCATTGAACCGGGGTTGCTGAACTTAATGGCGGCACTTATGGCTTCTGCTCTGGAAGGCAGAACAGTGCACTTGCATCTTCCGTTCAGGCTGAATCCCTGCATGATGTCATTGATGATGGCCATAGGGTCTTCCGTACGCGGATTGTCCGATGTAACGAATATTCTGTCTGCATATTTCTCGGCTATGGCCGCCATCTCCGGCCTCTTTGTCCTGTCACGGTCACCACCGCAACCGAAAACGCATACAAGGTCGGATTCGTATGGCAGTTCCTTCAATGCCTTGAGCACATTCTCCAGTGCGTCCGGTGTATGGGCATAATCTATGACAGCCGTCTGATTGTTTCCGCCCCTATGGAACTCCAGGCGTCCTTCCGCACCTTGAAGTGTGCTTATTGCAGTGGCAGTTTCCTCTTCGCCAGCTCCAAGCAGCATGGCCGCTCCGTAAACTGCGCTGAGGTTCGAGGCATTATGTCTTCCAATCAAACGGCACCAGAATTCCTTCCCGTTTATTCGCAGAAGCATACCGTCAAGCGTATGTTCGAGTATCCTTGTCTGGAAATCCGCCGCCCCTCTCAATGAGTAGCTCATTGTCCTTGCCTTGCAGTTCTGAACCATCACCCTTCCGTTCCTGTCATCATCATTGATAAGAGCCCATGCTTGAGAATCGAGGGAATCAAAGAGCATTTTCTTGCAAGACAGATAATTCGCAAAGGTCTTGTGATAATCCAGATGGTCATGTGTGAGGTTGGTGAATACCGCTCCCGCGAAGTGAAGTCCGTATGTTCTTTTCTGGTCAAGGGCATGTGAACTCACTTCCATGAAGCAGTATTCGCAGCCATTCAGGCACATTTCATTGAGAAGGCTGTTGAGCTCAACAGGACCAGGTGTTGTATTAACTGTAGGGTACTTCCTGTCACCCACCCAGTTGGCTATTGTTGAGAGAAGACCGCAGGAATATCCGAGCTTTGTGAACAATTGATACAGAATGGTGGCAATTGAAGTCTTTCCGTTAGTTCCGGTAACTCCAACCAACTTGATCTTTGAACTCGGATTGCCATAGAACTCTGAAGCTATTTCAGACACGGCAGCCCTTGAATCCTTTACACAGACGATGGTTGTTTCACCCGCAAGTTCAGGAGCCTGTGCTTCAAGGCTGCGCCTGCACTCCGCCAGTGGCATTGATGTGACAATCACACCGGCGCCGTTCCTTACAGCCATTGCATTGTAGTCGTTTCCGTTCACAACAGCACCATCCACAGCAATGAACATTCCTCCCTTCACACAGCGCCTGGAATCCTCAGTTATGGAAACCACATCATCCTCCATAGACATTCTGCCTATGAAGGATTCGGTAATATCAAGTTTTGAAACCAAGTCCGCGAGTTTCATCATTCCGATTCTTTTTTCTTGTTTGATAATAAGTGTTCTACAATCTCACCGATTCCACTGCTGTCTTTCTGCTTTATGTTGCCAAGACTCAGGTGAACCTGTGCTCCTTTGCTTACGTGGCTGCCTGGCGAAGGTGATTGTGCCACCACTCTTCCACTTCCGGAGAAACTTACAACATACCCTTCTTTTTCCAGCAGATAAAGAGCATTCTTAAGCCCCATTCCGGTGTAGTCTCCCATAATGGTGTCGGTGGCAGGCAAATGACCTATCACCCTTGCAGGAACAGTCTTACCTCCGTTTATTCCCAGCTCTGCAAACACGGTTTCCTGTGCTTCTTCACTGGCTTTGGAAAGAACCGGCCTGCCGGGATGACCATGCTCTTCCTCGGCACCCCAGTTCTGAGGAGAAACACTGTACAGGTATTCAGCCATTTTCTTGAAAACAGGCCCCGCCCATGTGGCTCCATAGAAAACTCCTGCTGTCTTGCCGCTGTAAAGCACAACGATAGCGGAGTACTTAGGCGCATTCGAAGGGAAGAA
>JAGHUC010000102.1 GCA_018065035.1 Candidatus Egerieousia equi
AACTATCGCAGTGGAAAAATTAAAAAATACAAATATGAGCGAGAACAAGCATTTTCTTAAAATTCTGGATTTCACTCCGGAGGAGATCAAAGAGTATCTGAGCCTGGCTGCAAAGCTCAAGGCAGACAAAAAAAATGGTAAGGAGGAGCAGCTGCTCAAAGGAAAGAACATAGCTGTCCTTTTTGAGAAGGCATCAACCCGTACGCGTTGTTCGTTCGAGGTTGCGGCCAGCGATCAGGGCGGTTATGCCACATACCTTGGCTCCGTTGGTTCACACCTTGGAATAGATGAGTCAATGGACGATACCGCACGCGTGCTGGGCAGGATGTTCGATGGCATTGCCTATCGTGGTTATGGACAGTATATTGTTGAACGCATTGCCAAACTGGCCGGTGTGCCTGTATGGAACGCTCTTACCGACGAGGCGCATCCAACGCAGACTCTTGCGGATCTGCTTACAATCATGGAGCATATCAACAAGCCTCTGTCGGAGGTTAAAATCGCTTTTGTGGGTGATACACGTTTCAATACCTGCAACAGCCTTTTCGCAGGTTGTGTGAAGATGGGTATGGATTTCAGGGCGGTAAGTCCGAAGAAGCTTCAACCGGGTGCATTCCTTCTTGAGAAATGCAAGGAGATAGCAAAGGAAACAGGTGCCAGAATCACTGTTACAGATAATATTGAGGAAGGTGTAAAGGATTGTGATTTCATATACACAGACGTTTGGGTATCAATGGGAGAGCCTGCGGAAGTATGGCAGGAGAGGGTGGATATGCTCAAGCCTTTCCAGGTAAACGCAGAACTGATGAAAAAGACAGGCAATCCGAACTGCAAGTTCATGCACTGCCTGCCGGCATATCACGATACATCCATCAAGGTGGGAAAGGAAATACTTGAGAAATTCGGTCTGGATGGCGTTGAGGTCACCCACGAAGTTTTCGAGTCTGATGCCAGCATAGTCTTTGACGAGGCCGAGAACCGAATGCACACCATAAAGGCAATAATGGTAAAGAGCCTGGCGTAAGGACTACAGAAGAGAACGGACAGATGCCATTATATGCTTTTTAACTTCATCCCATTCAAGAGAGTGAAGCATATATGGCATAGGTTCATTTTCGGCATCGTCAAAGTAGGTGAGACTCTTGAGAATTGTAAATATCTGAGTTTCTGAATATTTGGCTTTGTAGAACTCTATCATTTCTTTCAGCGTGAATTGCTTCAGCAGGAAATGACAGTCTATGAAGTCTTTCCTTGCTCCCCTGTTTGCAATCGCGGATAGTTTCATTGCGGCGATATCTTTGGGGCCGGCCAAGGTGATACCGTTTTCAATTATCGGATTGTCTATCCAGGAGTAGGGGTAATTTACGATGTCAACCTTTATGCCATTAACATGGAGGAATTTCATCATTCTGGAAGATGAGATAGGTTGCACATCCGCAAATTGTGAGAAGATATGTGCCAGTTCTTCAATATCTATGTCAATCTTGCCAAAGAAGTCAAGATCAATGGACTTTCTGTGACCTATCTGCAAGGCTAATGCGGTACCACCGACTAATCGTACTTCGCTGAATTCATCTAAAGATTGAATATTCTTTAGTAATTCCAGTGTGTCTGGAAGGACTGTTTCTGTGTATAGCATCGGTAAGATTCTTTAGCGGTGGATGAAATAGTAGCTATAAATGACAAGGCTTTAGGATCCAATGTTCGTAGATTCCGGGCTGTTTCCACTATGCGCTCAAGCCCATAATATGCAACAAGCGATTTCCAGTCGGATAATTGCCCAAGTTCCAATACCCTCTGGACCATATAAGCTGAGTGCTTCTCCATATCTATGGAGCTTGTGTCAACGTCCCAGAACAAATATGACGAAAATCCTTTTATAATATTGTTCCCATCCATTGATGCAAAGATAGCGGACATGGTAAATAATTGCAAGAGCCTGGCGTAATAATCAGGTATATAAAATGAACTGTAGCATTTTGCGGTCGCAAAATGCTACAGTTCATTTATAGTCTATATGGTATTTACTATTTGGTGACTCTTTCAAGCCATTTCACCATACCGAGCATAACGCTCATTGCAACCACGCAGATTACAAGGAATACCAGCCAGCACTGCCAGAGGTCCATCTTGTTGTACATTACAGGACCAACCCAGATGAAGAGGTTTCCAAGTGCGGTTGCACCGAGCCACAAGCCCTGGCAAAGACCCTGCATGCTCTTTGGAGCAACTTTTGATACGAATGAAAGTCCGAGAGGTGAAATGAACAGCTCTGCAACTGTAAGGAAGAAATAGGTTGCAATCAGAGCCCATGCACCAACCTTCATGCCTTCAGCCTCTGCAACAGGCATAGCCTTGAACACTTCTCCTGAAGGATATCCGCAAACGCTTGAAAGAATCATGAGGAAGATATATGCCATTGCTGTGATACCCATACCCATTGCAATCTTCTTTGGTGTGGAGATTATCCTGCCCTTCTTTGCCAGTGAACCGAAGATGAGCATGATGATAGGGGTGAGGGTGATTACGAAGAATGGGTTGATTGCCTGCCAGATTTCAGGAGCAACCTTGTCTGTCTTCACGAAGTCCCTTGCAAAGAGTGAGAGTGACTGACCGTTCTGGTGGAATGAGAGCCAGAAGAAAACGCAGATGCCGAGCACTGCGAACAGAGCGGCCATTCTCTGCTTGATTTCCTTTGCCATAGCAGCCTTCTCCTCCGGAGAAACCTTTACTTCAGCAACTTCTTCAGCGGCATTTGCAGCCTTTACCTTCTTGCCAGGAGTTGGGAATATCTTCTTTGTGGCAATGAAGATAATGAGCGATATGAGCATTGCGCAAACTGAAGCTATGAATGAATAGTGAACGCCCTCGTTGAAAATCTGGAGGTAGTTCTGGCAGAATGCTGAGAAATCAAAGCCTTCTCCAACTGTTGCGCCAACCTGAACAGCAAGTTCCTTGAGGTTCTCAAGCTGGTCTGCAGCCATGTTCGCACCTTCGTTGAGGTATTTGTGGCACAATGCAGGAAGCTGTGCGTTATATACCAGATCGTGACTCCTGAGCCACCAGCTTCTGAGAAGAGGAGCAACGAACGGAGCAACCAGACCGCCTATGTTAATGAATACGTAGAAAATCTGGAAACCTGAATCTCTCTTGTCCTTTGCGGCCTTGAGCTCGGCTTCGCCTTTCTTTGCGGCCTCAGCCTCGAAGTTGTCATACAACTGGCCTACTACAGCCTGGAGGTTACCTTTGAAAAGACCGTTACCGAATGCAATGAAGAACAGGGCAACGCAGGTGAAGATGAGAAGACCTGTTGAATTCTGAGGAGTGGCAAGAATAGGAACTGAAAGAGCAGCATAACCGAGGGCCATTACAATGAGACCGCTCATGATGGTGCCTTTGTAGTTGTGTGTCCTGTCTGCGATTATACCTCCAACAAGGCTTAATACATAAATGCCGCAGTAGAATACGGAGTAGATAAGTCCGCTGGTCTCGTCTGAGATACCGAACTTGGAGCAAAGGAACAATACCAGCACGGCGTTCATGATGTAGTAGCCGAAGCGCTCGCCCATGTTGCTCAGAGCGGCTGCCAGCAGTCCTTTAGGATGGTTTTTGAACATAATTGTTGTTATTAATGGTTTATAATTTTATAAATGATTTTCCACACCTAACTTACAAAGATAACCAACTCAATTTACAAATGCAAAATGGCGGGAACTTTTTCAATAATGTGTTGGTCACGGCAAAAATTATGGCTATCTTTGTTTGACTATCGCTGTATAAGAATATGTTCCATAAGGCTGTGGCAAATATCATCTTCGGGGCAATGTGGCTGCTCTCCCTGCTGCCTCTGAGAGTGCATTATGTGATATCGGACATAATGAGGTTTTTCCTGCACAGGGTGGTGAGGTACAGGTACACAACTGTAATAACTAACCTTTCCAGGTGCTTCCCGGATCTGCATTACGGTGAGATAAGGAAGATTGCCGGGGAATACTACAGGTATGTCTGTGATATAATTGTGGAGAACGTATGGTCCCTGAGCATGGACAACCGTGAGTTTCACAGGCGTTTCTACATTGACAACCCGGAGATTGCCGATGAACTCTTCAAGACACACGAGAAAATAATAGTTGTGATGGGCCATCGCGGCAACTGGGAGCTGATAGGCGGCTTCGGCGGTTACTGGAAGGAAAGGAAACCCGAGAGCTTCGGCTGGCAGCCTATATGGGTGGGTTACAAGCGTACACGCAACAAGATAATGAACGACCTTGTCATAAAGATAAGGCTTCACGAATACAAGCACCTCCATATCATAGGTAACATAATTGAGTCCCACAATTTCCTGCGCACAATCCTCAAGAAGGACAACAGGGGAGTGTACGTGTTCATTGCCGACCAGTCCCCGAAGGATGCAAGAACGGTAGTGAAATTCCTCGGACAGCCTACCCTTATGTTCAACGGTGCTGCGCATCTCGCTCATAAGATGAACGTTCCGGTGGTTTTCCTTGATATAGCAAGGCAGAAGAGAGGCCAGTATCTCATGCACTTCACCACCATAAGCGAGTTCCCTAAGGAAATGGAGTGCGACGAGATTGTCAGGCGTTATGCAAGCCTGCTCGAGAGCGCAATCCTGAGCAATCCTCACAACTGGCTCTGGAGCCACAAGCGCTGGAAGAGAGACCTCACAGAGGAGGAAAGGGAAATATACAATTCACTGCGATAATTCATTAAACCATATCACTATATGAACACCAACAAAAACATTTCAAGAAGAAGCTTCCTCAAGGCTTCATTCGCAATGGGATCAAGCGCTGCGCTCATTGGCGGCGGTATGGGCTCATTCCTTACAGCCTGCACCACAAGAGAGCAGTTCGACACCATCATCAAGAACGGCCTGATTTATGCCGGCGACGGCGGTGATCCAATCAAAGGCAGCATAGGTATACGTGACGGCAGGATTGCAGCTATAGGCAGGATTGGCGAGCATGCCGACAAGATCATTGATGCCAAGGGCCTTGCTGTATCTCCAGGATTCATTGACATTCATACACATACAGACACCAATCTTTTTGTGGCACCACTTGGAGATTCAAGAATCTATCAGGGTGTGACAACTGATATCGGTGGTAACTGCGGTGATTCACCATTCCCATATTCAGATGAGTACGCAGCCAAGAAGATTGGAAGCATGCGCCATGGTTTCCCTTGGTGGCAGGATGTTGACGGCTTCTATGATGCTTTGCGCAAGAAAGGCATTGGTATCAACTACAAGAGCTATACAGGCCAGGGCCAGCTCAGAAGTGCTGTTGTTGGTGATTACAACGTTCCTGCAACCCCTGAGCAGATTCAGAAGATGTGCCAGATCCTTGAAAAGGAACTTGAAATGGGCAGCCTCGGACTTTCATTCGGTCTTGAATATACTCCTGGTTCATATGCAAGCGAGGACGAGATGACAGAACTTCTCAAGGTTGTGGCAAAGCACAACGGTCTCTATGCAATTCACATGATGAACGAGGACGACCGTGTTGAGGAGGCAATAGAGCAGGCAATCAGAATGGCACGCAACAGCGGTGCGCGTCTTGAGATTTCACACCTCAAGGCTCAGAACCCTGCTAACTGGCACAAGGGCCCACATATGATTGAAATGATAGAGAAGGCTGTTGCAGAAGGCGTTGACGTAACCTTTGACCGCTATCCTTACATAGCATTCTCAACAGGAATGACAACATTTATTCCTCTTACACACCGCGATGGTTCATACGAGGACAAGATGAAACGTCTTGAGACCAAGAAGACCTCCGATGAGATAGGAGCATACGCACTGAGCCGCATAGAGCGTTTCGGCGGTCCTCAGAATGTTCTCATCCAGAGCTGCAGCGCTCCTGAGAACGCACAGTATTCAAACAAGAGACTCTCCGAGTGCTGTGAGATTTCAGGTATGGGCGAATGGGAGATGATACGTCACCTTCTTATAAGCGAGCATCTTGGCGTAAGCATGATCTGCTTTGCAATGACCGAGGACAACGTGAAGCTCTTCCTCTCACACAAGCTCAGCATGCCTGCTTCAGACGGAAGCGTTTATTCACCAGAAGGACCTCTCGGGGAAGAGATGCCTCATCCAAGGTCATACGGAACATTCACAAGGTTCCTTGGCAAGTACGTCCGCGAAGAGAAGATATGCTCATTGGCTGAGGGTATACGCAAATGTACATCCCTTCCTGCTTCAAGAGCAGGCTTGAAGGACAGAGGACTCCTTGCTCCGGATTATGCAGCCGATATCGTAATCTTCAATCCTGATACAATCATTGATACAGCTGACTTCAACAACCCTCACCAGTTCGGAAAGGGCATAGAGCACGTGATTGTGAACGGACAGCACACCATTGAGAACGGCAAGTACAATGGATGCGAGCTGAAGGGTCAGGTTCTGGCTTAACAGCGTTTGAAATAAGATACTGTTGCTCGTTTGATTGCGGCAGTCACTTCATCTGAAAAACTTCGCCTTCCCGGGGCGAAGCTTTTTCATATTCCAGTGACCTGCCGCTGCTTTTGTTTATTCCCGCTCCCGGGCTATACCGAACTTGCTGCTTTTCGCAACTCTTCGCAATCTTTTCGCAAGTATTCGCATTCCAGCAAGTTCGCGCCCTCCGCTAGGCCGCTGATGCGGCCTTTCTTTTTGTGACCTGCCGCTGCTTTTGTTTATTCCCGCTCCCGGGCTATACTGAACTTGCTGACAATGTGGCCACTCCCTTTCCCTTAGTATATTACTATTCAAATACGATACCGGGGGTGGCGAACTGCTTGAGTTTGTCATCCTCCTGATATACAAGGAGGGCGTCAAGTTCGGGATGCGCTTCAAGGAACTTCTGCGAATCCTCCAGACCCATTACCATGAACATTGTGGCGTAAGCGTCGGCTTCGGTGCTGCTTGGCGCAATGACGGTTGCACTCAGCAGTGAATGTGTGACAGGATATCCTGTGAGAGGATTGATGGTGTGTGAATATTTCTGACCGTCCTTGATGTAGAACTTCCTGTAGTTGCCGCTGGTGACTATTCCCTTGCCGCTCACTGCAATCACGGCCTGAATCATCTGACCGCTTATGTTGTTACCGTCAACAGGCTTGTCAATGCCCACCTTCCAGAGCTCTCCCTTGGAGTTCACGCCCTTGCAGAGCATTTCTCCGCCGATTTCAACCAAGTAGTCCTCAATACCCATCATCTCCAGGCCCCTGCCGAAATAATCAGAGGTGTAGCCCTGGGCTATGGCATTGAAATTCAACTGAATGACATTTGAAGCCAGACTATCGCAGGTGGAAATGACAGCTCCCTTCGAAGTCCTGTTGAGACTCAGCTTATTCATTCCTACCAAGGCCTTTACACTGTCGATGGCCTGCTTTGATGGCTCGGTGCCGTTCTTGAAGCCGAAGCCCCAGATGTCGAAGAGCGGAGCGGCGCTGGGGTCGAAAAGGCCGCCGCTGATTTCGTAATATTTCAAGGATTCCTCAAAGATATCGGCAAAGATGCTGCCTACATTGCTTGTAAGACCGCTGTTGTACATACTTATTTCAGAATTTTTGTTGTAGCCTGAAACAGCGTTGTCTATGCGTTTGAACCATACGGCTATGGAGTCCTCGGCTGCATTGTTGAAAGCAACTGAATCCTGAAGCAGGCTGTCGGGTATGTGGTATATTATTCTGTAGGTGCTTCCCTGGGCGAAACCTTCGGTGACCACATATCCCGGATTGCTTTCGTTACCGGTGCAGGATGCGGCGGCCAGAGCGGTTCCCAGCGCAAGCAGAAGCATTTTTGAAGCGGATTTCAATATTCTGTGAATTTTCATGACTGATGGCACGATTTTGGTAAGTACATGCAAAATTACTAATCGTAAATAAGATAAAAAATTGCTATTGGTTGAAAATTTGTGCAAATTTGCGGATTATGAGAAAGAAAAACACATATTTGATGTTCCTTGCAGCATTTGCGGCGTTTGCAATGTGTTTGTGCAATTCCTGCTCCAAGGATGATGATGAAGAGTTCGAGACCAAACCATACATACCCGGCAGCTTGTCTTTCCTGATGCCGGATTATGTGGATACTATGTCAACGTACACACTTGAAGCAAAAGGCCTTACTGAGCCGCAGGATGCCAGGATACAGTATTTCTGGACCACTTCCAGCTACAAGATATTCAAGGATACATTGTGGGGACAGACCATAGAGGTAACAATGCCTGATACATTGGGAGTGTTTGTGATTACTGCGCATGCAAAGGCTGAAGGTTATTATAACAGCACATATTCCCACAATATAAATCTGTTGAAAGGCGACCAGAGCTTTACAGGCTATGAGCAGCCTCAGACAACGATGACTGATTCCAGGGATGACAAGATATATGCATATACGGAAATAGGGCATCTGTTCTGGTTCACAAGGAATCTGGACTGGGAGGGCGCCGGTCATCCATACGCTGAGTCTCCTGCAATGGGAAAGATAACAGGACGTTACTATACCTGGGAGGATGCAACAGGTGGAGAGAGCGCCTCTGGATTAGGCCAGGGACCTCAGGGAGTATGCCCTGAAGGCTGGAGCGTTCCTACCAACGAGGACTGGGAGGATTTCTCCGAGGCTCTTTATGGTGAAAGGCAGAAATTCCATACCAACTGGAAAGGTGGAGCGGACAAACTGCAGATCAACGCGGCCCTGAACGGCACAAATTTCTGGCCATACGATCCAGCCTGCAATCCTGAGAACAAGTTCGGCTGGGCTGCCCTTGCAGCTGGATATGCCCAGGACAGATATCTTCATTACAAAGGCATGCAGTCAAAGGCAATGTGGTGGAGTTCAACTCTGGATGAATCGAAGGATGCGGCCTTCAGGCATATGGAGATACGCAAGACGGATTTCTTCTTCGGTACTTGCGCAACTAATACCATGGCACTTTCAGTAAGGTGCGTTCAACTCAAGAAAAATTAATAAATGAACATATTATGAAAAAAGGATTGATTACTATAATAGCCATCATTGTTGTGGTTATTGTTCTTTACGGCTGGATCAAGAGCGCTCAGAATGATTTTGTAAAAGGCGAGGAAGCAGTGGAATCAGCCTGGGCACAGGTTGAGAACGTATATCAGCGAAGGGCCGATCTCATCCCTAACCTTGTTGCCACGGTAAAGGGATATGCCGAGCACGAGAGCTCTACTCTTGAGGCCGTTGTGAATGCAAGGGCAAACGCAACCTCAATGAAGATTGATGCTCAGGACCTGAGCGAGGAGGCACTTGCAAAATACAACAAGGCACAGGGCGAACTGAGCAGCGCACTAGGCCGTCTGCTTATGATTCAGGAGAATTATCCGGACCTCAAGGCTAACGAGAATTTCCGCGACCTTCAGGTACAGCTTGAGGGAACCGAGAACAGAATAACCGTTGAGCGTCAGAAATTCAACGATACTGCAAAGGAGTACAATACCATGATAAGGAAATTCCCGAGAAACATTCTTGCAAGCATGTTCGGCTTTGAGAAGAAACCTTATTTTGCTGCAGCGGAAGGTGCTCAGAATGCTCCTGTAGTTCAGTTCTAGTTTTATAACAAAGACTGTTGAAGAGGCTTTTTGCATATTGCAGGATGATTATGGCTGCCGTTTTTCTGACGGTGGCCTTGTCTTCTTTTACAATGCCTGCAAAGGACAGGCTCGTGAACGATTTTGCCGGTGTCCTGAGCAGTGAGCAGATAGCTGCTCTTGAGAACAGGCTGGTGGCATTTGCAGACAGTACCTCAAACCAGATACTAGTAGCCGTATATCCCGAGCTTGAGAACGACAATGAGGCTGCAATGGCCTATGAGATAGGAGAACGGATGGGAGTGGGACAGGGCAAGTACAACAACGGAGTTGTAATGCTGGTGAAGGCAAAGATGAATCCTTCTGATTTCAGGGCCGCTTTCATAGCCACCGGGTACGGTGTTGAAGGCGCTTTGCCGGATGCTCTCTGTTCAAGGATAGTCCGTGAACAGATGATTCCGTTCCTCAAGCAGGATAATTATTATCAGGCCATTGAAAGCGGTCTTGATGCAATAATGCCTGTTCTGGCAGGCGAGATTTCAACTGATGAATTCGCCGGCAGGCAGGAGGATGACGGCGCTGTTGCAACTGCCGTGATCTTCATGATACTGTTCATCTTTTTCATCATCGTTCTCGTCAAGGGTTCCGGAAACAATGATGACAATGGCAAGGGCGGCGGCGGAAGGAAAATGAGCACCTTGGAGAAACTGCTGCTTCTTGACATGCTTTCCGGCCGCTCGGGCCGTTCCGGCAGAGGAGGCTTCGGAGGTTTCGGCGGCGGAGGCTTTGGTGGAGGTTTCGGTGGAGGCCACGGCGGTTTCGGAGGCTTCGGCGGCGGACACTTCGGTGGCGGCGGAGGCGGAGGTAGATGCTGATATACTATCGCAGTAGAAGAATAATAAAAACGCTTTATGAATATTGTAATTGCTGGTGCTGGTGATGTAGGATGCCATCTTGCGAAGATGCTTGGAGGTGGCGGTCACGACCTTACTATAATTGACAGGGATCCGGCCCGTCTGGCCACTGTGTCTTCGCTGACTGACGCTGTTACCATTGAGGGTGAGACCACTTCCGTGGAAATTCTGAAAACCGCCAGGGTGGAGGATGCGGACCTTTTCATTGCCGTGGCGCCGGCTGAGGAGCAGAACAAGAACATAATCAGTGCCCTGCTCGCCAAACAGCTTGGTGCAAAGATAGTTACGGCCAGAATCAACAATAACGAGTTCATGGAGACAGACAACAATGTCCTGTTCAAGGACCTGGGCATTGATCTGCTCTTCTATCCGGAGCGTATTGCTGCCGGTGAAATATACGATCTGCTCAAGCAGACGGGAACCAATGAATACATAGAATTCGCATCGGGACAGCTCCAGATGGTGGGCATAAGGCTTGATGAGGGCGCACCTCTTATACGCAAGGGCCTGGATTATCTGTTTTCGGAGGCGGAAGTCACCAATTACAAGGTAGTTGCCGTAGGCCGTGACGGCGCAACACTCATACCAAAGACAGAGGATTTCAAGTTCCTTGAAGGAGATCTTGTTTATATCATTTCCACCCGCGATGGTCTGGATGAAGCAATGGAGTATTCCGGAAAGAACAAGATAGACATCAACAGCCTCATGATAATAGGCGGAGGCCGTATCTGCGACACACTTCTTGACAGAATCGGGGACGGCATAGGTCTGATAAAGGTTGTGGAGAACAAGGAGGAGCGTTGCACCTGGCTTGCTCAGAAATATCCTGACGCCCTTATCATTCAGGGAGATGGCAGGAACACCGACCTGCTCATTGAAGAGAATATAAGGGAGTTTGATGCGGTTGTTGCAGTAACCAGCAGTTCGGAGACGAATATCCTTGCCTGTGCGGCGGCAAAGAGACTGGGCGTGGCAAAGACCATTGCGGAGGTTGAGAACATAGAGTACATCAAGCTCGCTGAGGGAATGGGCGTTGATGCTGTAATCAACAAGAAACTCAGCACTGCTGGAAGAATCTTCCGTTTCACTCTCAGCAACAAGATACGTACCGTGAAGTGTCTGAACGGAACGGATGCGGAGGTGCTGGAGTTCATTGCCAATCCTGAATCACGCATCACCAAAGGGCAGATCAAGGACCTGAATTTCCCTAAGGAGGCAATAATAGGCGGTATTGTCCGTGGTAACGACTGCTTCATAACCGGTCCTTCTTCAACCGTGAATGCATACGACAGGGTGGTTGTTTTCGCTCTGCCTAACGTTATTGACAAAGTGAACAAATTCTTCATATAGTTCATTTTTCCTAAGCCCGATTTTGATTATCTTTGTAGATTGCTTTAAAGTTTTTTATGGAAGAATTGTATTTGGAACATATTACCACAAGGGGTTGCCTGGAGGTGATATGCGGTTCCATGTTTTCGGGCAAGACAGAGGAACTTATAAGGAGAATAAAGAGGGCGCGGTTCGCCAATCTGAGAATAAGGACATTCAAGCCTGCAATTGATGTAAGATATTCAAACAGTGATGTTGTCTCGCACGATGCGCACGCAATAAATTCACGTCCTGTAAAGGAGGCGAGGGAGATATTGGACCTGGTCGGTGACGCCCAGGTGATAGGCATTGATGAAGTCCAGTTCTTTGATGAGTCCATAGTTGATGTGTGCAAGCAGCTGGCGGATGCCGGAGTGAGGGTGATTTGCGCAGGCCTTGACATGGACTATCTCGGGAAGCCTTTCGGCCCTATGCCGCGTCTGATGGCAATGGCGGAATACGTTACCAAGGTTCATGCAATATGCGTGATGTGCGGAGACCTTGCACAGCATTCCTACAGGACAATCAAGAATGACAATCTTGTTGTGCTAGGAGAGACAAATGCATACAAGCCGCTGTGCCGTGCCTGCTACAACAGGGCTATGGCCAGGGTTGCGGATATAAATGAGAATGACAACAAATAATTCGTATGATACGTTGTGAGAATATAGTAAAGAGATTCGGCAATCATACCGCATTGAACGGTGTGAGCATTGATGTGCCTGCCGGTTGCATATTCGGCCTTCTTGGTCCGAACGGCGCCGGAAAGACCACTCTGATACGTGCCATAAATCTGATTACCATCCCGGACAGCGGCAGCATCTTTTTCGGAGACAGACCTATATGCGAGGAGGATGTTGAGCGTATAGGCTATCTGCCTGAGGAGAGGGGGCTTTACAAGAAGATGAAAGTGGGCGAGCAGGCTCTCTATCTGGCTCAGATAAAGGGAATGGACTACAGCACTGCCAACAGGGAGCTCAAGAAATGGTTCACCAAGTTCGGAATTGCTCCATGGTGGAACAAGAAGATAGAGGAGCTGTCAAAGGGCATGGCCCAGAAAGTGCAGTTCATAACCACCGTTGTGCACAATCCGAAACTTCTCATCCTCGACGAGCCTTTTTCAGGATTCGATCCTGTTAACGTTCAGTTGATCAGAGACGAGATACTCAGAATGAAAGCGAACGGCACAACAGTTATCCTTTCCACGCATAATATGGAGAGCGTTGAGGAACTCTGTGACAATATCGCACTCATAAACAAGTCCAATCTGATTCTTTCAGGCAATACCCGCAGGATACGCGAGGACTACGGTGGCAACAGGGTTGAAGTGCTTTACAATGGTGAGGAGATAGAATGCGAGCCGTCGCTGTATGAGATTGTGGAAAGCGGTGAGCAGGATAATTGCAGGCGTGCAGTGCTTGAACTTCCTGCAGATGTAACCAATTCACAGGTGCTGGGCAGCCTGATTTCAAAGGTTGATGTATGCTCGTATACAAAACTTGTCCCTAGAATGAAGGACATATTCATAAAACTGGTTTCTGAAAATTAAACGCTTATGGGCAGAAATAAAATAGGAATAGTTTTCAAGAGAGAGTATATGGTAAAGGTGAAGAAGAAATCCTTTATCATTCTCACCTTGCTTGTACCGCTGCTGTTTGCAGCACTCATGCTCATACCTTCCCTCATCATGCTCTGGGGAGGTGACGACCAGAAGAAGGTGATAGCTTTTGTTGACGAGAGCGGCATTGTTGCAGACAGCCTCATAAGCCAGTCGGACAATTTCGAACTTGTGAGACTTGGAGCCGATCAGTACGGTTCCGTTGGTTTCGAGGAACTGAAAACCATGTTCAACAGTCTGGGTTATGACGCCATTGCACATGTGACCGTGAAGGACAGCACTTCAATGGAACTTGAAACATCAATGTACTCGGATTCCCAGGTGAGTCTTGACATGCAGCATTATTTCAATGGAATAGTGAATGATGCCGTCACTGAATACAGACTGTCCAAGTATGATATCGCTGGTCTGAGGGAGATACTTGACAGTGTTGAATCCAATGTGAAGGCTTCCACATATATGCTTGGAGACGAGAGCGAGGACGAGCATGAATCATTGGTTGAGGTCTACATGGTGCTGGGCTACATCTGTTCGTTTGCAATATACATGTTCATTCTCATGTTCTCTTCAGGAGTAATGATGAGTGTGATTGAGGAAAAGGCCACAAGAGTGGTTGAGGTTCTGGTTTCAAGCGTCAAGCCTTTCCAGCTCATGATGGGCAAGATACTCGGTTCAGCTGCCGTAGGACTCACACAGTTCGCAATCTGGATAGTTCTCACCGCTGTCCTTGTGTTCGGTGCGGCAACAATCTTCGGAGGTTCAGTGGTTTCACAGAAGGCTCCGAATCCTGTTGAACAGGTTGTGCCTGCTGAAGTCATGGAGCAGACTGGCGTTCAGACTATTGATATGGCAAGTGCAGGTGCAATTGCAGGGGAGATTGTGGATCAGAGCAATGAGGATTCAGGAGCTTCTGCAATAATCTCCGATATATTCGAGACACTTAAGGGTGTGCATATTGGTATGCTTCTTCTGGGTTTTGCACTTTATTTCCTCTTCGGCTACCTGCTTTATGCCGCTTTGTTTGCTGCCATAGGTTCTGCAGTTGAGAATCAGGCGGACACCCAGCAGCTTACCTTGCCTGTCACCATTCCTCTTATAATAGGCTTGTTCATAATGCTCAGCACTTTCCAGAATCCTGACAGTTCGCTTTCTTTCTGGGCTTCAATGATACCGTTCACTTCTCCTGTTGTAATGATGGCGCGTCTTCCTTACGGGATACCTGTATGGGAGTTCGCTCTCTCAATGGGAATACTGATTGCAACTTTCATTGGCATTACCTGGATATGTGCAAGGATTTACAGGGTCGGAATTCTTCAGTATGGCACCAAGGCCAGCTGGAAAGATATGTTTAAATGGATTAGAATAAAATAAAATGAGAAGGACTTTATTTCTGCTGACAGCTTTGTTTCTGTTCTCAGCTGGTTGTGCATACGCTCAGAACTACAGGAAAATCCAATGGTCCAAGGAAAAGATGGATTCCAGATGGGACAGACCTCAGGATAAGACAACTGCCTGCTCCGAGGCTCTTGCCAGGTATAAACCGTCTGTGGATTCACTGGAAATAGTTGTAGGTAATTGTCCTGAAGGTATGACAAAGTCGGGATATCCATGTGCTTTGTCCAATATGACCGTGGATATCATCAAGGAGTTCGCCCAGAACTATCTTAACACCAAGGGCAAGGGAGAGAAAGTAGCCTTGAGCCTGATAAACTACGGTGGTTTGAGAAGCAATTTCGCAAAAGGCAATGTAACCGTGGCCGACGTTTACTCAATGTATCCTTTCTACAACTACGTAATTGTGATTGATTTGAAGGGCAAGCACATAAAGACCTTGTTCGAGATGGTTGCAAGGAATCCACGGGTTTGCGCTTTTGGTGGGGCAAAGGCCGTTATCGAAGACAAGAAGGTCAAGGAACTCACACTCGATGACAGGGAGATAGAGGATGAAACCATTTACAAGGTGGCAACCATTGACTTCCTCCTCAACGGCGGTGACGGAGTTTATATGCTCAGATACAACGATGGCGTGGAGGAAATCCCTGAAAGGAGCCTGCTGCGTGATGTAATCCTTGACAAGTTTGCCGTAATGAAGGCCGAGGGCAGGGATATCGAGTGGCCTTTGGATGACAGACTCACTGTTATTGAAAATAAATAATGGAGGAAGGAGTTATGAAAAAGACATTAAGCGTATTGGTTACCATAGCATTCGTAGCATGCTTTGCTTCGCTTTCCGCTCAGGATCTGGTTATTCTTCATACTAATGACACCCATAGCCACATAGATGTGGTGAAAGGTGGAAGAAATGACGGTCTGGGTGGCGTAGAGCGCAGGGAGCAGTACATAGACAGCATAAGAAGGGCTTATCCGGGAAAGGTCCTGCTGGTTGATGCAGGCGATTTCAGTCAGGGGTCACCTTACTTCACACTTTTCAAAGGTGATGCCGAGGATGCTTTCGTTGATGCATTGGGCTATGATGCCGCAACTTTCGGCAATCACGAATTTGACAACGGTTGTGCGGAACTTGCCCGCAGGATCAAGCATCTGAAATGCCCGATTGTGAATTGCAACTACCTGATTTCAGAAGAGAATCCGCTGCACGGCCTGATACCTCCGTATACCATCGTTGAGCGCGGCGGCAGGAAGATTGGCATATTGGGCATCACCTTGAATCTGCCTGGACTGGTGAATCCTAAAACACTTGCCGGCATGAAATATCAGTATCCTTCAAACTGCATAAACAGATATGCTCTGGAATTGAAGAACAAACACAAGTGTGATCTTATCATTGTTCTTTCCCATTGCGGATATGATGAGGGAAAGCAGAACAATCCGGGTGACATGCAGATAGCCCCTCTTACAGAGAACGTGGATATAATCATAGGAGGTCACTCGCATACCTTCCTCAATGAACCATCGATAGTGAAGAATAAGCTTGGAAGGGATGTGGTCATAGTGCAGGACGGCTGCTGGGGAGTGGAAGTTGGCAGGATTGACTTGTGGTTTTAACAGGATTTTTAATTGAAAAAGACATTTACTATATGAAAAGATTGTTTTTGACTATCGCTGTTATAGTTCTGGGCGTTCAATTGTCGGCCGCTCAGAATGACATGCAGACTTCTCAGAAAGATTCAATTGTATTTGATGAAGGCGGAGTCTATTCACTTGAGGATTTCAGAGCAATGGCCCTGCAGTCCAACAAGGATCTGCAGATTGCATCCCAGAATCTCAAGGCAGCGGAGGAGTCACGCAAGCAGATGTTCACTCAGTTCCTGCCTTCAATTGACTTCAATGCCGCCTATTTCAGGACAGGCAAGTCAGTGAAACTTCTCGGAGAGGACAAATATCTGCCTGTGGTTCCAACACCTCCGTTCGATCCTACCGCAGTGATGGGCTTTGCCTATCTGCCACAGGACGCCTTGACCTGCGATGTGCAGAATATATTCGGGGGCAGCATTTCACTCGTGCAGCCGGTATATATGGGCGGACTGGTAAGACAGATGTACAAGCTGTCAAAAATCAATGAGGAGGTGCACAGGCTCGAATCCGAGCAGATGATGCAGAACGTGATTCTTGAGGTTGATGAGGCCTACTGGAGATGCGTATCGCTTGTGAACAAGAAGAAACTTGCGGAGCAGTACCTGGCTCTTCTTGACAAGCTCCTTTCAAACGTTGAGAAAATGAAGGTTCAGGGAATGGCCACCAAGGGAGACGTCCTTAACGTCAAGGTGAAACAGAACGAGGCTAATCTTGCACTTACCAAGATTGATAACGGTCTGGAGCTTTCAAAGATGGCGCTTTATCAGCTGTGCGGCCTGAAAATTTCCGGGGACTACAGACTCAAGGATGAGAACATTGAGCAGGAGAGTGTTGAGAATGCCGGATTCGATATGGAGAAAGTTTATGCAATGCGTCCTGAAATCCAGATGCTCGAGCAGGCGAATGAAGCGGCTAAAGCCAATACCAAGCTGGCTTTGAGCAGGTTCATGCCGAATCTCGTATTCAACGCCTCATTCCTTGGTTCCAATCCCAATATGTACAACGGTTTCAGCAAGACATTCAAGACCAATTACATTGTCGGAGCAGTTCTGAACATCCCTATCACTCATTTCGGAGAAAGGGTTCACAATTACCGCGCTTCAAAGTTCAAACAGAAAGTGGCTGAAATCAATCTGGCCAAGGCAAAGGAGAAGGTGGAGCTTCAGTTGAACCAGAGCAGCTTCAGGATAATCGAGGCCAACAAGAAACTTGGTACATCAATCACGAACATGAGTTCCGCAGATGAGAATCTCAGACTCGCAAAGGAATCATACGCAGAAGGCCTGATTTCACTTACGGACCTTCTTGCAGCACATACCGCATGGCTCAGCGCATCATCCGAGAAGATTGATGCGGGCATTGATGTAAGACTGTGTACATTGTATCTTGAGAAGGCCAAGGGTGAGTTAAGTGTGGAAAGCAAGTAGTGGAAGGTAATGGCGGAGAATTTGGTGAACAATTATACAGAGGATGATTTTCAGACCCTGAGCTGGAACGAGCACATACGCCGCAGACCTGGCATGTATCTTGGCAAGCTCGGTGATGGCTCCAACCCGGACGATGGTATATATATTCTTTTCAAGGAAATCATAGACAATGCCATTGACGAGTTCGGTATGGGATTCGGAAAGCGTATTGACATAACACTTGAAGACAGGCTCGTGAGCGTGAGGGATTACGGAAGGGGCATTCCTTTCGGTAAACTTGTTGAAAGCGCGAGCGCAATGAATACCGGCGCAAAATATGGCAGTGCGGCCTTCAAGAAATCAGTGGGTCTGAACGGCGTGGGTACCAAGGCCGTGAATGCTACAAGTACATATTATTATGTACAGTCCTTCAGGGACGGCAAGAGCGTTTATGCGGAATTTTCAAAGGGAAATCTGGTAAGGAGCGGAGAGGAGGATGCTTCCGGACAGAAGAACGGAACGCTCGTGAAGTATATTGCAGATGACAGCCTGTATGAGAACTACAGTTACAACATGGAGTTCCTCAATACAATGCTCCGCAATTATGCATATCTGAACCGTGGACTTGTCCTGATGTTCAACGGTCAGGAATTCGTTTCAAAGAACGGATTGCTGGATTTGATAAACGACAATCTCACGGAGGAGCCGCTGTATCCTGTCATTCACCTGATGGGCGAGGATATAGAAGTGGCAATCACCCACGGAACTGATAACGGGGAGAATATTGCATCCTTTGTAAACGGACAGAATACAATTCACGGAGGAACTCATCTTGCAGCATTCCGCGAGGGGGTTGCCAAGACGGTGAAGGACTTCTTCAAGAAGGATTTCGACCCCAAGGACGTTCGTCAGTCAATAGTTGCCGCAGTAAGCATAAGAGTGGAGGAACCAAGCTTCTCGAATCAGACAAAGACTTTCCTGAATTCAAGACTTGTTGCTCCGGGAAAGGAGATCACAATAAGGAATTTCATTGTTGATTTCCTTCAGTCACAGCTGGACAACTATCTGCATAAGAATTCCGCGGCAGCCGACAGAATGCTCAAGAAGATTCTTGAGAGTGAAAAGGAGAGGAAAGCTATCAGCGGGTTGCAGAAAATCGCAAGGGAAAAAGCCAAGAAAGCATCCCTGCATAACCGCAAGCTGCGTGACTGCAGAATACACTATGGCGACAAGGATCCTCTCAATGACCGGACAATGCTGTTCATCACCGAGGGCGATTCCGCTTCCGGTTCAATAACCAAGAGCCGTGATGCAAACTATCAGGCAGTGTTCAGCCTGAGGGGAAAACCTCTGAACACTTTCGATCTTGCAAAGGACAAGGTTTATGCAAACGATGAGTTCGCCCTGCTTCAGGCTGCGCTGAACATTGAGGACGACATTGACAATCTCCGGTACAACAAGGTGGTCATAGCAACTGATGCCGATGTTGACGGAATGCATATCCGTCTGTTGCTGCTTACATATTTCCTCCAGTTCTCGCCTGAGATAATAAGGCAGGGACACCTTTACATTCTTCAGACGCCTCTGTTCAGAGTCAGGAAGAAAATGGCAAAGGGCAATATGGAAACCTGCTACTGCTACAGCGGAGAGGAACGTGAAAAGGCATTGAAGAAATTCGGCAAGACGGCGGAAATAACAAGGTTCAAAGGACTTGGAGAAATATCTCCGGATGAATTCGCCGATTTCATAGGCGATGGCATAAGACTGGACAGAGTGCGTCTTTCTCCTGATGATTCGGTGTCTGACCTGCTGGAATTCTATATGGGGAAAAACACCTTTGAAAGGCAGAATTTCATAAGGGAGAACCTCCGCTCGGAACTTATTGTTGAGGAAACTCTTGAAAATCAGAATATACAATAGAATCAGATGCAGAAGTTTTGTAAATTTTTGTTGAAGTTGATGGGCTGGAAAACCCCTGATACAGCACCTGTACTTGAGGACAAGTGCATAATTCTTGGTGTTCCTCACACTTCGGCAATGGATTATCTCATTTCCTGGGTGTATTACCGCTCCATTGGGGGCTATCCTAAGATCATGGTCAAGAGTTCTTTCTTCTGGGGACCGCTTGGCCCTGTCATGAAAGCCATGGGCGCCGTTCCTGTTGACAGAAGCAAGGGAAGTTCTGTGGCCCTTCAGATAATTCACCATTTGAACAGCTGTGACAATTTCCATCTTGCCATTGCTCCAGAAGGAACAAGAAAGGCTGTTAAAAGATGGAAATCCGGTTTCCTTACAATTGCCAAGGCATGCAATCTCAATGTTTATGCCGGCTATTTTGACTGGAGAACCAAAACTATAGGACACGGTGAGAAGCTTGAACTCAGCGGGGACACTGCCACTGACTTGAAATATGTGCAGCATTATTATCATCTCAAGAACTATCAGGGCAGGTATCCGGAATGCTATACTACAGGCGAAGAATAAAAAACTGTTTGCATATTAAATTATTAAGAGATATATTTGTGCCCGCAAATAAAAAGGAGGTGGTAAAGCAATGATCATAGTACCTATCAAAGAAGGTGAGAACATAGAGAAAGCTCTGAAGAAATTCAAACGCAAGTTTGAGAAGACCGGCATTGTAAAGGAGCTCAGAAGCAGAAGGGAGTTCACAAAACCATCTGTAAGGAAGAGAGAGCAGATGAACAAAGCCATCTATGTACAGCATTTGCACCTTGAGGAGGAATAATCACTCTTTAAGCATAAAAAAACGGGACCGACTTTCCAGCCGGTCCCGTTTTTTATTCATGGCTCATCAGTTTTCCATGCCGAATTTCTTGAAGTAGATTCTGTACATCTTCTGGGTGTATTCGTACATTCTCACATAAGCTTCAGGAACAAGGGCAAGGTCCTCGCAGTTCCTTGAATTTGACTTGAGGTAAGAGGACGGATCCGAGAAGAAATCAACTTCCACATTAGGCTGAACTGCAAAGAGGAAGTTCTGGAAATACTCGAACTCTTCCTTGTCAACTTCAACGTTGTTGTCATAATCCTTTACGATTCTATTCCACCTGTCAACGAATTTCCAGTAGAGTCCGCCAGGATAGTTGGCCCTGAGGTCCTTTGCATCGCTGAAATGCACGGCCTCGGCTTCCTGAACCTTCTTGAATCTGTTGAAACCGTATACTGTCTTGTTCATTCCAAGATACCAAGGGAAATAAGCCTCCACGCAAGGATGTCCGGCAGCGGTCCACATAACGCAACCTACATCCTTTGGAAGCCAGTTCCTGAGCTGGAAGATGTTTGAAAGGATAGTTGTCTCACGGCAGATGCATTCCTGATGCCCTCCGAGCTCGGTTTTGTTGGAATACTGTTCCTCAACATTCTGTCCGTGTGAAGAAAGAACCGTTCTCAAATCCTGTATGGATACTTTCTTCTTAGGCTTGAAGCTGAAAGGATGAGTGTCCTGATCCTTGCTGTAGTCAATGCCGCTCAAATATCTAAGAGCTGACTGTCTTCTTATGCAGTTGAAAGGCTTCCTGTAATTGTCAGGGTCACCGTATGCTTTTTTGAATGAGAACTCTCCATCGGCCTTCTTGTACCATCCGCGCTTGATTGCGTAGTCAATGAGGTCCGCACAGCACATGAAGTTCTCGTTGTCGTACGGCTTTACCTGGTCGATGATATAGTTGTTAGGTATTACCATAACCTGATCGTCAGGAACTCTCTGAGCTACCCAGTGGCGTCCCTGAACTACGCTTACAACCCAACCCTCGTCAGGGTCAGCAACAAGATAAGTCCTTCCGCTTCCGCTGTAACCTTTCTGCTCAACAAGCTTGCCAATGATTTTCACGCCATCTCTTGCAGATGTGGCATTTTTGGCAACAGCCATCCTGACCTCGTAAAGAACGCCGCCATCCTTGAAGTCCTTCTTGTTCTCCCTTGACTGGCAGGCGTCGGAAACTACGCAAACGCCCCATTTGTTCAAAGCTGCATCGGCAACCTTCATTCCCGGGAATTCAGCCCATAGGCCGAAATCGGCAACGTACATGTTGAGCATCTGCTCTCCGCCGTCATCTTCATTGTGGCCCACCAGGACGCTTCCGTCAGTAGTGGCGTTCTTGCCTGCGATTATTCCAAAGCAGTTGGTCATTTCGTTGCCATCCCCTTCTTCCTTATCTTCAATGCCGGATCCATCCTCATTGGTATAAGCAACCAGAGTGCCTGCAAGCCACTGTCCTTCGTTGTCTGTAAGCTGGAGTGTGAACTCGTTGTCCTTGGTGGAACGCTCCAACTGCAGCAGCAGTTTCAGAAGGTTTGAAAGGTTTATCTGGAGCATGGTTTTCTGGTATACATTGATACCAGAAGGTATGCCCATTTCATCAAGAAAGTTCTTGGTCGTTTCTGACGGATTAACCAGATCGAGCGTGTTGCTGATATTCCTGTCTGACAGATATTTTTCAATTGGCGCCGATTTGATATTGATGCTCAATGTGTTCAGGCAGCCTGGGATGGAAAGGTCCGCAATTACGCGGGTGTCTTCTGTAACCAATACTTTTTCATTGCCTATCACACCTATGAACTGACCTGATGGCCTTGGAGGAAGGTCATTGTCCTTGTTGCATGAAACAAAGAGAAATCCTGCGAGCAATGCAGCAAAACATAAAATCAGTGATTGTTTTCTCATAATATTATAGTAATATGTTTTTCCTATAAAATGCAAATATATCTCTTATTTCTCTTTTTTTGCTTAATTTTGCGGCATAATTTGACAAATTACGTTAAAATAAATACTGTAACAATATGGCATTTACCAATAATGTGATGATTGTGCGCCACAAGTTGCTGGCAGATCTTGTGAAATTGTGGAAAGAGGACAAACTTGTGGAAGAGATTGACAGACTGCCCATTAAACTCAGCCCTAGGAATGCAAAGGTGATGGGAAGATGCTGCGTGCACAAGGAGCGCGCCGTGTGGAAATACAAATCCTTCCCTCTTCTCGGATTCGATATGTCCGATGAAAAGGACGAACTCACACCGCTTTCATCCTATGCGAAGGAGGCTGTTACAAGAAACGGAAATCCCAAGCAGAATCTTCTCTGCGTGATAGACGAAGCATGTTCATCCTGTGTACAGACCAATTATGAGGTCACCAACCTCTGCCGCGGCTGTGTTGCAAGGGCCTGCTATATGAACTGCCCCAAGGGAGCCATCCACTTTACAAAGAAGGGTCAGGCCGAGATTGACCACGATCTGTGCATAAGCTGCGGAAAGTGTAAGGATTCCTGCCCTTACCACGCAATCGTTTACATTCCTGTTCCTTGTGAGGAGGCCTGCCCTGTAAAGGCCATCCATAAGAACGAGTTCGGCATAGAGCACATAGATGATACGAAATGCATCTATTGCGGAAAATGCATCAACGCCTGTCCTTTCGGAGCAATCTTCGAGATTTCCCAGGTGTTCGACATACTTCAGAGCATAAAGAACGGTAACGAAGTGGTTGCTATGGTGGCTCCTTCAATAATAGCACAGTTCAAGGCTCCTCGCGAGCAGGTTTACGGTGCAATAAAGGCCATTGGCTTCAAGGACGTGATAGAGGTGGCGCAGGGTGCGATGGTAACAACCGAAGTCGAAGCCCGCGAACTTACTGAAAGACTTGAGAACGGTGCTCCGTTCATGACAACCAGCTGCTGCCCTTCATACATCCAGCTTGTAAGGAAGCATATTCCTGAAATGGAGAAATATGTTTCTTCCGCAGGTTCACCAATGGTCTATACCATAGAGATAGCCAAGCAGAAGCATCCGAATGCAAAGCTCGTATTCATAGGACCTTGTGTTGCTAAGAGGAAGGAGGTGAGGATCACGGACGGTGTTGAATGGGCAATGACTTTCGAGGAGCTGGGTTCAGTTCTCTCGGGACTTGGAATAGACATGGCGGAAGCCGCTCCATACGCAATGGAGGTGGAACCATATAAGGAGGCACATGCATTCGCCGGCACAGGCGGTGTGACAAGTGCCGTGAAACGTTTCTATTGCCAGAATCCTGAACTTACACCTAAGGTTGACAACCTTAAGACCGTTCAGATTGCAAACCTTGACAAGAGGAACATTGCGCTGCTCAGGATTTATGCAAAGACAGGCAAGACACCTGCTCAGTTCCTGGAGATCATGTCCTGCGAGGGCGGCTGTGTAACAGGACCTTGCATCTATACAGACAAAGGCAGTTCACAGAAACAGCTTGCAAGCGTGCTTTCAGAAATGAAGGACTGAATATGCTTGAACAGTTCCTGCGATATATAGAAACAGAAAGAAGATATTCGCCACGCACGGTTCGGCTCTATGCCGATGCCGTGCAGCGTTTTTATGACTATATCGGTGGCGATGACAGCATTTCCGTGCTCCAGCCGCTTCATATCAGGGGCTTCATTGCCTCGCTTCTGAACGGGGGTCTCAGCTCCAGAAGCGTTAACCTGCACCTGAGCGCCCTGAGCAGCTATTGCAGCTATCTATGTAAACAGGGCCTTCTGCAGACCAACCCGGTGAAGAAAATCCAAAGGCCCAAGGAGAGCCACCGTTTGCCCGAATTCTATGACAGGGAGGCACTGGAGCAGCTCATATCATCCTTCCTGGAAAATTCTTCATGGACCGGCGATAGTTCTGAAAGCGATCCTTCCGCAAGGCTTGAGTCCTTCTCCGCCTGCCGTGACATGCTCATTGTAATGCTGCTTTACGGAACCGGAATGAGACGTGCGGAACTGGCGGGGCTCAGACTTGAGAACTTTGACGAGGGCAGGTCAGTGTTCACAATTACCGGCAAGGGAGCAAAGGAAAGACAAATTCCGCTGGTCTCTTGGTTGAAAGGAAAAATATTGCTATATTTACAAAAGAGAAATGCTCTCTTCGAAGGGCGGTCAAGCAGTTCTTTTTTTGTTACGGATAAGGGAGAAGACGTTTATCTGGCATTTGTCAATAACGTGATTCATAGGCAATTGGATGGACTGAAGGGCTTTGAGGGAAAGAAGTCGCCTCACGTGCTCCGCCATTCTTTTGCAACTCACCTGCTCAACGGTGGGGCTGATCTGAACAGCATAAAGGAGGTTCTCGGGCATTCCAGCCTTGCGGCCACGCAGGTATATACCCACAATTCCTTCGAGCAGTTGCGCAAGGTTTATGAAAACGCCCACCCGCATTCAAGGAAATGAAGCCTGACATTCAGGACGGCATTTGAAATATTAAATTGAACAATAACTTAAAACAGGAGGTTATATGGAAATAAATGTACAGTCAGTAAAGTTCGACGCAGATGCGAAATTACTGGAATTCATTGAGAAGAAATTGTCTAGAATCGAGAAATTCAATGCAGGAATCAATGCTTTGGACGTAACTCTCACCCTTCTTCCGGACAATGCGAACAAATGTGTGAAAATCAGGGCTCATGCAACTGGAAAGGACCTCTTCGTAGAGAAGAATGCCAACACTTTCGAGGATGCTGTAACTGTATGCGCAGATGTTCTCAAGGAACAGATATCAAGACTTAAGGACAGAGATTAATCGTATACCTTCCGTTGATATATGATAAAGTTTTTGAAAGACAATGCAATGACCCTGGCCCTGCTGGCCGGGGTTGCTGTTGGTGCTACATGTGGAATCGTCTTCGGTGACGGCGTGAACTGCGTCAAGCCGGTAGGCGATATCTTTTTGAATTTCGTCTTCACACTTGTCGTGCCTATAGTATTCTTCAGTATCAGTTCATCCCTTTGCAAGATGAACAACAGCGGTACTGCAGGAAAGGTTCTGGGTTACACAGCGGTAGCCTTTTCAGTAACCAGCATAATCGCCGGAATAGTGGCTTTCCTTGTATGTATGGTTTTCCCTCCTCTCGGGGAGATTGATCCGGCCGCAATGGCTGGCAGCATGTTCGATCTGTCAACGGCATCAAAGCCTGATACCGCCACAGCGGTTGTGAGTGCCTTCACCGTTGACGATTTCTGGAAACTGTTCTCCAAGTCCAATCTCCTGCCAATGATAATCTTTGCGGTGATTCTGGGATTCTCGGTTTCACTTTGCGGTGAGAAAGGCAAGCCTTTCGCTCAGTTCCTTGAATCAGGATGTGAGGCAATGCTCAAGATAATGAAACTTGTGATGTACGTAGCTCCAATCGGTCTGGGATGTTTCATTGCAAACGTCATAGCATCCGTTGGCCCTCAGATTCTCAACGGTTACGTTCGTGTTTACTTCCTTTACTGGATAATCACTCTGATTCTGTTCTTCTTTGCCCATACTCTGTATCTGTTCCTGTTCACGGGAATGAAGGGCGTGAAGACATACTGGAGCAATATAATGCCACCTGCACTTGTAGCATTCGCCACAACATCCAGCATCGCAGCTCTTCCTGCCAACATAGAGGCTACAAAGAAAATGGGCGTGAGCGCGAATGTGGCCGATGCTGTTCTTCCTCTGGGTGTGAACATACACAAGGACGGATCAATGACGTCAACCGTGGTCAAGGTTCTTTTCCTTACAATACTTTGCGGCGGGTGCACGAATTCCATGGAAACGGCCATGTCCGCAATGTTCATTGCAGCTCTTTCATCAATAGTGATGGGCGCCGTACCTAACGGAGGTGTTACCGGAGAGCTTCTTACCTGCTCACTCATGGGCTTCGACCCTAAGATGGCAGGTATAATCATAGTGATAGGAACCATAGTGGACATGCCTGCAACAATGCTCAACTCAGCTTCCAACTCCGCTTGTGCAATGATTGTTGACACTCTGATTTATAAGAAGAAAAGGGTTTTGAGCAGTGGTAAATAATTGCTAACTTTGCGGGATTCCATTTTGACACTGGAAAATTATTTTTAACATAACACAAACATAAATCAATTCAGAAATGGCAGAAAAATTATTTGCTGAATTTCCTCCAGTTACCACCGAGCAGTGGGAAGAGGTTATTCAAAAAGATTTGAAAGGTGCTGATTATGAGAAGAAGCTTGTGTGGAGAACACAGGAGGGCTTTTCAGTAAGACCTTACTATCGCGCAGAAAATTTGAAGGACATCAAGCATCTTGGAACAGAGGCTGGTGTTTTCCCATTTGTACGCGGTACCAAAGACGATAACAATTGGCTTACACGCCAGGATTACTGCACAGTAAGCGAGGGCTTCGAAGGTGCTAACAAGCAGGCTGTCGATGGTCTTGCAAAAGGTTTGAATTCAGTAGGTTTCTACGTAGATGGCAAGAAAGCTATCGCTGTAGAGGATATGAAAGTCCTTGTAAAGGGCATTGACCTTGCAAAGGTTGAGGTTAACTTCAGAGGTTGCTGCTGCGCAACTGCGGAAATCGTAAAGAGCTTTGTTGCTGTTGCAGCTGAGCAGGGTGTTGCTCCTGAGGATCTCAAGGCATCATTCGATTATGATCCTATCAGAGGTCTTAACAAGAACGGCAAGTTCTGCACAGACGGATATGTTGCAAAAATGAAGGAAATCCTTGAGGTGGTTAAGGATTGGCCAAGAGTTAGAGTATTCGGCGTTGAGGCATACGCATTCAACGATGCAGGTTCAAGCATAGTTGAGGAGCTTGCATTCGCACTTGCAATAGGCAGCGAGTACATGAACGCTCTCATAGAGGCCGGCGTTGAGCCTAAGGAGGCTGCTAGAAGAATGAAATTCACATTCTCAGTAGGTTCTACATATTTCATGGAGATTGCAAAATTCCGCGCTGCACGTATGTTGTGGGCAAACATCACAAAGGCATACGGTGTTGAGAAGGAGTGCTGCCAGAAGATGAAGATCCACGCTCGTACATCAGAGTGGAACCAGACAGCTTACGATGCATATGTAAATATGCTCAGAGGCACTTCCGAGGCAATGAGCGCTGCAATTGCAGGCGTTGATTCACTCGACGTTCTTCCTTTTGACCATTCATTCAGAAAAGCAGGCGAGTTCAGCAACCGTATAGCAAGAAACGTTCAGACCATCCTCAAGGAGGAGGCTCATTTCAACAAGGTTGTTGACCCTGCAGCCGGTTCATATTACATTGAAACCCTTACCCAGAGCATAGCTGACGCTGCATGGACACTCTTCAACAAGGTTGAGGGCATGGGCGGTTACGTTGAGGCTTTCAAGGCAGGTTTCATCCAGGAGACAATCAAGGCCACTTCAGCAGACAGGGACAAGAAGATTGCAACACGCCGTCAGACAATCCTTGGTACCAACCAGTTCCCTAACTTCACAGAGAAGGTTAACGATGACGTTACAATCGACGTTGTAACCCGCAAGGCAGCCGCTGAGAAGACAGCAGAGATGATTGGTCAGCCACTTGAGAAATACAGAGGCGCACAGGCTTTCGAGGCAATGCGTTACAAGACAGACAAGAGCGGCAAGCAGCCTGTAGCATTCATGGTTACATACGGCAACCTGGCAATGTGCAGGGCAAGAGCACAGTTCGCTTGCAACTTCTTTGCAGTAGCAGGTTTCAAGGTAGTTGACAACAACCGCTTTGCATCCGTAGAGGAAGGTGTAAAGGCAGCTCTCGAGGCCAAGGCCGATATCATCGTTGCTTGTTCATCAGATGAAGAGTACGCAGAAGGCGCAGTTGAGATGGCAAATCTCGTAGGCAACAAGGCTATCGTAGTAGTTGCCGGCGAGCCTGCTTGCAAGGAGGATCTCATGGCCAAGGGTCTGAGCAACTTCATCAGCGTAAAGAGCAACGTTCTCGAGACATTAAAGGAGTATCAATCTAAACTTGGAATCAACTAGTATGCGTCCTAATTTTTCAGATATAAAATATGCAGGTGGAAAGGCTTGCTGCTGTGAGCAGGATAATAGCCAGTGGATCACACCTGAGAAGATTGCAGTCAAGACCAACTATACTGCAAAGGATTTGGAAGGAATGGAGCACCTTAACTATGCAGCCGGTGTTGCTCCTTTCCTGCGTGGCCCTTACAGCACAATGTACGTTCAGAAACCTTGGACTATCAGACAGTATGCAGGTTTCTCAACAGCTGAGGAGTCAAACGCTTTCTACAGAAGGAACCTTGCTGCTGGTCAGAAAGGTCTTTCAGTGGCATTCGACCTTGCAACACACAGAGGATATGATGCAGATCATCCTAGAGTAGTAGGTGACGTTGGTAAGGCCGGCGTAAGTATCTGCAGCGTTGAGGATATGAAGATCCTCTTCGATCAGATTCCTTTGAACAAGATGTCAGTATCAATGACAATGAACGGTGCCGTTCTTCCTATCATGGCCTTCTACATTGTAGCCGGTCTTGAGCAGGGCGCAAAGCTTGAGGAAATGGCTGGTACAATCCAGAACGATATCCTCAAGGAGTTCATGGTTAGAAATACATATATCTACCCACCTGAGTTCTCAATGAGAATCATTGGCGATATCTTTGCTTATACATCAAAGTATATGCCTAAGTTCAACTCAATTTCAATTTCAGGTTACCACATGCAGGAAGCAGGTGCTACCAACGACATTGAGATGGCATACACATTGGCAGACGGTCTCGAGTACCTCAGAACAGGTGTAAAGGCAGGTATCAGCGTAGATGCATTCGCTCCACGTCTTTCATTCTTCTGGGCAATTGGTATGAACCACTTCATGGAGATTGCAAAGATGAGGGCAGCACGTATGATCTGGGCTAAACTCGTTAGCCAGTTCAATCCAAAGAACCCTAAATCTCTCTCTCTCAGAACTCACTGCCAGACTTCAGGTTGGTCTCTTACAGAGCAGGATCCTTTCAACAACGTTGCAAGAACATGTATCGAGGCTATGGGCGCAGCTCTTGGTCATACCCAGTCTCTCCATACAAACGCTCTTGATGAGGCTATTGCACTTCCTACCGATTTCTCTGCACGTATTGCAAGAAATACCCAGATCTACATTCAGGAGGAAACCAACGTTTGCCGTTCAATTGACCCATGGGCAGGTTCATATTACATTGAGTCTCTTACAAATGAGCTGGCTCACAAGGCTTGGGAGCACATTCAGGAAGTTGAGTCTCTCGGTGGTATGGCAAAGGCTATTGAGACAGGTATTCCTAAACTCAGAATCGAGGAGGCTGCTGCACGCAAGCAGGCTAGAATTGATTCAGGTGAGGATACTATCGTAGGTATCAACAAGTACCGTCTTGAGAAAGAGGAAGCTATCGATATCCTTACAGTTGATAACACCAAGGTAAGGGAGCAGCAGGTTGCAAGACTCAAGGCTCTCCGCGCTAACCGTGACAATGCAAAGGTTAAGGAGTGTCTGGCAGCCATCACAGAGGCAGTCCGCACAAAGAGCGGCAACCTCCTCGAGCTTGCTGTTGAGGCAGCTAAGGCAAGAGCATCTCTCGGTGAGATTTCAGATGCTTGCGAGGCTGTAGTTGGAAGATATAAAGCAGTTATCCGTATGAATACAGGTGTTTATTCTTCAGAAGTTAAAGAAGATTCTGAGTTCGCTCAGGCTAAGAAGATGGTTGCTGAGTTTGCAAAGAAAGAGGGTCGTCAGCCTCGTATCATGGTTGCAAAACTCGGTCAGGACGGTCACGACCGTGGCGCTAAGGTAGTTGCTACAGGTTATGCAGACTGCGGATTCGACGTAGATATGGGACCATTGTTCCAGACTCCTGCAGAGGCCGCTAAGCAGGCTGTTGAGAATGACGTTCACATTGTTGGCGTTTCTTCATTGGCAGCAGGCCACAAGACCCTTGTTCCACAGATCATTGACGAGCTCAAGAAACTCGGCCGCGAGGACATCATAGTTGTTGCCGGTGGTGTGATCCCTGCACAGGATTATGACTTCCTTTACAAGGCTGGTGCAGCTGCAATCTTCGGCCCTGGTACAAGAATCTCTTACGCTACAATCAAGATGATTGAGCTCCTGAACCAGAAGTTCGAGGACTAAGCTACCTGGCCGTAAGGTCGTATAAATAAAAGACTGCTTCAACTTATTTCATGGTTGGAGCAGTTTTTTATTGAGCTTTAATTGAGGAGAAATGCCATGTACCATGGAATGGTCAGAGTCTTGTCACTTCTCCCTACATTATAATCTCCCAACTTTATGGCATTGGATACATGGTACTTTTCCGGGTGTGCGAGAACAGTCTTCATGGATTTGGCATTGCCCGTCCTTGACTTGCATTCTACTGGCACACACTCATTCCTATAGCGGATAAGGAAATCCAGCTCCACACCGGTATCCTTATGATAATAGTACAGCTTGCGCCCCATCTTTCCAAAGATGTCTGCTGCGAGGTTCTCAAATATTGCACCCTTGTATCCCAGGAGGTTTCCTTCAAGTATGCTTGACTGTGTACCGTCTTCAAGCATGGATATCAGAAGTCCTATGTAAGCCATGTATACCTTGAATTCAGACTGTATCTTATTTCCGTCCAAAGGAAGTTCTGTCACATCGGTGTTGTAACATCTGCGGATTATGCCGGCATCCTCAA
>JAGHUC010000140.1 GCA_018065035.1 Candidatus Egerieousia equi
GTGGTGATGCCAAGCGCCCAGGCATCCCTGAAGCCCCAGCTTGTGCCGGTCTTCCACGCAACCCTTGATACGCTTGGCAGAACCTTGTAATCCATTTCATCGGAGCGGCCTACCTCCTTCAGCGCGTCAAAGGTCCACCAAAGAGCCACTCTGTCCTTGAGCGGAAAAGAATCGGGAACCCATCGGCAGTGTAGGAAAATGGCTGGGAGACAAGCGTACATTCTGGTGATTTCCAATAATCTGCCTTCGGCTCCACCGAGTATCAATGAGAGGCCGTAATCGCTTGCCGAGCGGGTGATTGTGCTCATCCCTGCGCTTCTGAGCAGCGATGCGAACGGTGCAACTCCGTACCTTTGCAGCAGGTGCACGAACGGTACGTTCAGCGAGCGGGCCAAAGCTTCCGATGCCGGAATGGCTCCGCAGAATGTCTGGTCAAAGTTCTGTGGCGAGAATCCGTTGATGTTCATTGGAATATCCGGCAGGAGAGTCCTGGGGAGAATCTGCCCGTCCTGAAGCATTGCGCAATACAGGAACGGCTTGAGAATACTTCCCGTGCTTCGCGGCGAGCGCAGGATATCAACCTTGGCACCTTCCCTTGATTGCCCCGGATTGGCATTGCCAATGTAGGCCAGCTCCTTTCCGCTATGCACGTCAATCACCACGGCCGCCAGGTCATTTATCCCTTCCTGCTGCAACTGCCTGTTCCACGCATCTGTCAGCGCGGCAACCTCACTTTGCAGCTTGAATGAAATATCGGTTTTTATTTTTTTACCGCGATGGTTCAAGTAATACCAGTCAACCAGATGCGGAGCCAGCTGAGGCAGTGCGCGAGGCTCTCCCGGAAGAGCTTCGTCAATGGCGAGCGAATAGTCCGAGTCGCTGATATATCCTTTCTTGTGCAGGCGGGCGAGCAGACGGTTCCTCTTGCCTGTCAGGTCCTTCCTGTTCCTTGCAATGTGAATTGACGATGGCGAGTTAGGCAGTACGGCAAGCAATGCGGATTCCGCCCAGGAAAGATTGCTGGCATCGTGGCCGAAATATCTCCAGGCGGCTGCGTCAATGCCAACTACATTGCCGCCGAACGGTGCGTTGGAAGCGTACAGTGACAGCAATCTATGTTTTGAATAGAATGTTCCTATGCACAGGGCTCCATATGACTCCCTGATCTTCTGCCAGACATTTCTGCTTTTTCCCTGGCTCTTTGCCATTCGCATGACCTGCATGGCAATTGTGCTGCCACCGTTTACAATGTGACCGGCTTTGATGTTACGGACCAATGCCTTGGCCATTGCCACGGGGTTCACACCCGGGTGGTAGTAGAAATACTGGTCCTCAAATAGAATGAGCGCTCTGGCGTATTTTTCAGGGACGGTATCACAGGGAGGGAAGCGCCACTGGCCGTCATCCGCTATGTGGGCGCCTAGGAGTTCGCCGCCATCCGCCAACACTACCGTTGCGCAGGGCTTGTCCTTGAACAGTCCTTTGGGGAACAGTGCTGCGAACAGTCCGGCTGCCGCTATCAAGCAGATTATTGCCGCCTCGTTGATATGTCCTTTCCTGAAACCCATTGATTGAACTTACGGTTCAACGCTTACGTGGCCGGAGGCGGTGTTGGCATGAATCTGCGGGTCGTACATTGCCTGGCATTGGATTGCAGGCAAGACAAATTCGCCTGCAAATGCCGCCCTCAATTTGGTGCGGAAACTGCGCACACCATTCTTAGGCAGGTTGAAATACCATACTATTCTGTTGTCACGTATATCCTTGTATGTGCAGTTCTCCGTGTCGGCGCCCGGCGTGAACAGTCTTTCGTTGAAAATCTCCCAGCCTGAAGGAACGGCCATATCCAGTGCCAGGTTGCTTACCGCGTCAATGTTGTTGACACTCTGTACGTTAATCTCAACGCTGAACTCCTCGCCCTGCCTTAGCCTTGCCGGATTGATGACCCTGCCGTTCAAGTCAAGGTATGAAACTGCAAGTTTGAGATTGCTTGCCGCCTGAGGCACCTGGTTGTTTGACTTGACAGCCGGTTTACCGCTTCGTGTAAGACTTATGTACACATCAGTTTTGCCATTGTTCCTTACCTCAATTGCACCGGAACCAAAGTGTGTTACATCAAGTTTCGCAAGATTTGCCGTGGTTTTTATCTGTTCACTGTGATTGCCTCTTGCATTTTTTCTGATGCCTGATGCCTTGTCAGTGCCATTCATACCATTATTACTTGCCTCATTTCCTTCAACATGATTAACAGCCAGATCAATAGGTGCTTTCTGAATTTTCTGGGCCAGAAGATTCAGGGCCACGCTTGCGTAGGCACAGAACTGTGTGCTGTGGCTCCAGCCAGTGAACTCATTTTCAAGTTTTGCGGCCAGAGGCATTGCGCGCATCAGGTCGTCTGCAAGCAATGCGCTCTCAAGCATCATTGCCTCATCACGGGCCTGTGAACCGAACCAGTACCAGGCCTCCGAATTGCTTTCTGCATTCGTGTTGAGGCGTTCAATAAGTTCAGTGGCAATGCTCTTCTTGCCTGCAAGAGCATATGCGGCTGCAAGCCTCCATGCTGCCTGAACGGAAATGTTGTCAGCAGCCTTGAGCCTGTTCATGGCACCATCGGCAGGCTTTCCGGCAAGCGCCAGCGAATATAATCTGTATGCCTGCATCAGATCATCAAGCTTGCGTTCTTCACGCATATAGGCGTTGGCCTGCTGCAGCTCGTATTTCTTCCATGATTCAAAAACTTTCTTGTCAACATTGTATCCGCAACTCATGGCTTTTGCCATAAAGTGTCCTGCCATTGCTGTAACCCACTCGTTGGCAGTGCCTTGTCCTGGCCAATATACAAAACCGCCTGAAGAGGTCTGCCTGCCGTAGAGTTCCCTCAAAGTTTCGTTAACCATTGCATCTGCCAATTCAATGCGCTTGCCATCAGCAATTGCCATCAGATCCTTGAGATACAACGCTGTGATTCCCTTTGAAAGTATCTGCTCGCTGCAAATGTAACGGTAGTGATACATGTTGTCAAACATTGTGTGGAAATCAACGGCAGGGAATGAACTTGCCTGCAGTGTTGCGCTGTATGTGTCCGGGTCAAAGCTCAAGGAACCTGAACTGCCAAGGATGTGGCTTTCGCCTGCCTTGAGCAGGATTCCTTCACGGGTGCTTATGTCAGGCTGGTTGTTCATCACTTCAATGTTGAGCACTTCCTGTGCCTTGTGCTGACCGCAAGCAGCAGTGATTGTTATCTTGGCACTGCCTTCACGGGTGGAAGCGGCAAGGCGGAAAGTGGATATTCTATCACCATCGCCAGTGAAAGAAAGTGATTGTGAGGAGTTTCCAATGATGCTGAGGGCTCCTTCGGCCTTCACACTGACCTTCACATTGCGCACGTCCTTCTCCATGGCAAACACGTTCACAGGGAGAGAAAGGGTCTCACCGCAGGCAACTGAGGCAGGGAGTGAGGAGAGCACCATGAGAGGGGCGCGGACCGGAACGGTCTTCTCGCAGCTGCCGTATTTCTTTGTGTCACAGGCAACTACCATAAAGCGCACGGAACCAACGTACATAGGCAGTGTAATCTTGTGTGTGGCTGTGCCTTTGGCAAGATTGAAAGGTCCCAGGAATTTCACTACCGGATTGAAACGGTTCTCCTTGCGGCCGCCAACAATCTTGTCCTCATCGCCGCCAATGCCGGCAATAGGGGAGAACTTGCCGCTGTAGGCACCAATCACATTGTCGTACAGGTCCCAGGTGTGAACGCCGAGAGCCTCACGCTCGTTCATCCTGTTCCACGGATCCGGTGTCTTGAAATTTGTGAGGTCAAGCAGACCGTCATCAACAACGGCAATGGTGTAAGCCATCGGCTTCCCGTGCTTTTCCTTGACTGAAACAGTGAACTCCTGCTGCGGGCGCAGTACTTCAGGCACAGAAATTTCAGGCTCCAGGCGTGAATCCTTGTCCTGAACAAGCACAGGCTGAACTCCGTACATCCTTATCGGAAGGTCATTGCCCCTTTTCTTATGTGGCTGAAGCAGAGTTATATGCACATAGAAGTTAGGAGCCATTTCCTTTGTAATCTTTATCTTGAACTTTGTGCCTTCCTCCTTGGTGGCAATCCATTGGCGTGAAATCACAGTGCTTCCATTCTCAAGCGAAACCAAGGCGCGCCCGCCTGCTGCCGAAGGAATGAACACCACAGCTTCCTCACCGGGTTCGTAACTTTTCTTGTCGGTTGTGAAAGTGAGCATCTGCAGAGCGCTCGGGTCGGACTTTGATGAACGTCCTCTCCAGCTCGGCCAGTCAACATATATTATTCCACCTGTAGCGTGACCGCTGACCTTGTCCCTTACGTATATCAGATATCGGCCGTACTCCGGATACTCCACCTTGAACGGAACGGCACGGGCTTCAGCAGCGGAAACCAGTTCACCTGCAGCCACTTTCTGAGCATCACTGCCGTGTACGTATGAATCGAGCGATTCCTCGTGATTCTCCCACCACCAGCTCCATTTGAGCTTGTAAACAGCATACTCCAGGCTGTGACCTGCAACAGGTTTCCCTTCAGGAGAAAGAACGATTACAGGGAAACGCAGGTCAGCATCTGTCTCATATTGAGGAACTCCGGAATAACCTTTGTCAGAATCAGCAGCAAGCTTGATTCCCGTGAACGACCTGAAAGGAGCATAAAGTACATTATTGGTGTTGATGCTTGCGTCTCCACCGTTTTCAAATACCTGTGTAACAATGCTGGCATTGAGCATTCCGGGAGCGGCTTGAGCTTCAGGAACACCAAGGACCGCAACGTATTTTCCATTTTCGTTCAACTGCCCCGAAACAAGCTCCTTAGACAAGGTGTTGAAACTGCTCAAAGGATTGTTGAACACGAAATTCTCGTACCCCTTGAACGGTTTGTTCAACTTCGTAAGTGTCATTGACGAACTGAACTTGAGATTTGAAGCTGCCGGTCCGGTAAGCCAGTTGGATGACAGATCAAAACGCACAGGTTCGCCGGCCACAAGAACTTCAGAGCCAAAGGAAACGTTCACTTTAAGCCTGTTAGGCTTTATGGTCTCAATATGAAGCGCCTTGTGGAATGTTGATCCGCCGTATTTGAAATATACGTTCCATATACCTGTAGGGTCATCGGCCATGGTAGGCATACTGAAACTGTACAGGCCGCGCATGCCTTTGTTGCAAACTATCTTAGAGTGGAATTGCCCGCGGGCATTGTAAAGTTCTGCAATAACCGGGTGATTCTCAGGCAACGCCTCGTTTTCTCCCTCTATCATAAGTGAAAGGTGAAGAGTGTCTCCAGGCCTCCATACACCTCTCTCCCCATAAATGAATCCCTTCAGACCAAGCGAGCGCACGGTGCCTCCCGTATCGAATCTGCTCAATGAAATCTCCTCAACATCAGTCACTTTCAAATATCCTGCGGACTGTCCGCGAGAAGAATCACCATTTCCCTCATAAGCCTTGACAATGAATGGCCTGCTCTTGCAATCAAGCTCAGCAAAACCATCGGAGTCAGTCTTTGCCCTTCCGACTTCCTGCAGCTGATAATTGTACGCAACAACCTGGGCACCGGATATCGGACTGGCCTCAATGATATCGGCAACGCTCACCCACAGCTTGTTGCCGTGGGCTTTCTTGGCCACAATACCCACATTCGAGGAAATCAGATTGCATACAGGATACCTGCCTGAATCCATATAGAAAGTAGCCTTTGAAGGGTCCTCCCTTTCCCTCCAGTTGTACTCCCTCCAGTCATAATCATTCTCATAAATATACGGCGACGGTTCATCCCACACATCCTCTCCTTCCACCTTTCCCATATTCACCATACCTATTCCCCCAACCTGGGCGATAGTTCCGTAAATTGTATAATCCTTTTTGAATGAAATCCTTATGCGGTAGATAGCTCCCGGCTCCTGCTTGAACATGGAGCTCAGATCCAGGGTGTTCTCAGCCCAGTTGAAGGCGTCAATTGCGTCCGGAGCACAAATCTGAATTGTGTTCTTGTAAATCAGACGTCCGTAGCGCCTTATTTCGTCACCGCCTTCCAGCCCGTTGCTCTGAATGAAGGAAAGAACGTTGCTCTCGAAAATCTTTATTACGCTCACATCCACCGCGCACAGTCCGCGGGTTCTGAAAGGCAGAACCAGCAGGGAGTTGTCCGGAAGAATGTGCCCGTTGAAACTGAGGTTCACAGCCGGGGCGATGTCATCAAGATGATACCTTTGAGAATATGTCTTTCCCAGACTTTTTCCGCCAACGCTTTTCACATAAGGTGCAACTGTCACAGTGGCTCCGTCATACACATCTACATTGTTCAAATGCACCCTTGCAACATTGTCCTTGATTTCAAGATTGAAGGATGCGGCACCATCAACGTTTATCATACCGGCTTCCGATGCCGATTCGGCCAGTGGCTCGGAGAATCTCAACTCAACGAAATGCCCGTCACCGCTGGAACGCATAGCAGAGGAAATGACATAGAATTTGCCCAGAGGCGGCAGCTTCACCTCACTTTCCTGAACCCCTTCAAAGCCATCCTTTGAACCATCGGCACTGATAACCAGGGTATTCTCCTTATTATCTCTTCCCAACCTGGCGATAGTGAATCTGAACTGTCTTCCGTTTTCACCGCTTTCAATGCTGAGTTCGGGTTCAGTGTTTCCGGAAATGCTGGCACTTGTTTTTGAGCTACCACCGGCGTTGGTGTTATGTGAGTTCACATCAGCATTGCTTCCTGAAATGCGGACATTGGGGTATTTGAACTTGATGTATGATTCCGCCTGCTTTGCACTGATTGGTGTGTTGCTGCGCAGAATGCCGCTCACGCTTGCGTGAAGGGAATCCTCCGCTGATATCTCTACGCCTTCAACTTCAATGGAAAGCGCCTTCGGTAGTACTCTGAATGAGAATTTGAAGGTTTCAAGCTTGCTTTCAACCACGTCAACAATCTTGCCCAGCCTGAATTTTGCGTTGTAAATGTGTCCGGGCTTGAGCGCTCCTTCTTCAGGAACGAACTCAATTTCGGATGCCGACAGCCAGTGTGCCTGGCCGTTGAGGCTTGGCGAGAAATCGAAGAGCTTGTCCGGGGATTCATTGTTGTTGCTGAGGGATCCGAGGGCTTCGTCGCTGAGGGTGATCCTTATGCTTGAGGTGGATGTTATTGTTCCTCCTGTATACGCCTTGATGTATTGTGCGAATTCAGTTGGTGGATTTATTTCCTTCTTCTGTCCGCAGGCTGCGCACAATATCATTGCCAGCGCTGCAATCATGCAATTCTTCAGGTTCAAAGTCTTGTAACACATATCTTTATACATCTTGTTCCAATTAATCAGTTTGGTAGCGTCAGGCACTTCATCTGAAAAACTTTGCCTTTCCTGGGCAAAGCTTTTTCATATTCCAGTGCCTTCCGCCTCATTTGGTCACGTTTTCTTCAAAAGTGCGCTCGTTTCCGTCTCCCGGTGCCTCTTTTGCCGCATTTTTTCCAAAAATGCGCTCAAAAGCTTAGAGTTTTTTGAGGGAGTCCTTCATGCGCTGTTTGGCAAAGAACTTTTCGCGATGGCTGCGGCAGAGATTCATTGCATCCTCAACCTTGCCGGCGTCTCCGGCGAAATGCATATTGAAATACATTGAGGCAACGTGCTCGAACATGGAATCATTGTTCGTGATCCTTGACAGGCTCTTGCTGCGGGCGCTCATGGATGTCCCGCCATTGAACAGATGCATGCGGTTGAGGTCAATGTACTGGAAATGAACTTCATTGCCATCAATTTTGTAGAATACATTGCCCGGGTTGGTGTCTATGGGAGCAATTCCGCAATCGTGCATCCTGAGCACATCGGCCACGTATGCCTTGACAATGACTTCGGTATGTTCGGACGGATTTGAATTCAGTACGTTGAAAAGTGAATCCCAGGTGCATTCCCTGCAGATATAAAAGGAAGTGTGAAGAAGCATGGGAAAGCAGTTCAGACCCATTGGACCGCTCTTCACATTTATGTACGCCACGGGCTCGGGGGAACCGAATCCGTTTTCTATCAAGCGCTGGGCGTACTCGTAGGAACGCTGTGCCTTGCTTTTTCGCAAGTATGAATAAACGAACTTGTTTATGAAATTTATCTTGTGGAATTCCTTGGCTACAAAACCCAGTTCTGGAAATGAACGGACAATATTCCTGCTGTTGAGAATCAACTTGCCCTCACTCTTTTTGAACATCTTTGGGATGTCCCTTACAAAATCCAGATCTTCCGAATATTTCCCGTTGACTCTAA
>JAGHUC010000016.1 GCA_018065035.1 Candidatus Egerieousia equi
GTAGTAAGTTCTTTTGCAAAAGTAGCATTATTGGCGTTCAATTGAAAATCCGTGGTAAGTTTTCGGAAAGTATATACGTTTCAGGAATTTTTTGTTGGAAATAATCATTCTCTTTGCGTTGAAAAACTTTTGAAGGCAAGATGGCTGAGAGGATGAAGATGGAGCGGGTGGACCAGCGGAAATTGAGGGTGGCGGTAAAGATCCTGTTCTTTGTTTTAACAACAATGATTCCATTCGGGGTATTAGCGCAGAGTGGTGATGAGGATGATTCATTCCTGGCGGCGCTGGAAGAGAGCTGCCAGCAGAATATAGTGAGCCCTTTGCCAATCAACAGGATGGATGCGGCGGCGCTTGCATCCAGCGGAATCTTCACACAATGGCAATCCGACATCATAGTGAATTACAGAAAGGAGTCCGGCTCGATTCTTTCCGCCATTGAACTTGCCTCACTGCTGGGATGGGATGCTCAGGCTGCGGAAATCCTTGAGAATTACATTGATTTTTCAGCAGCAGCAAAAAGATGGAGCAAATTTGAGTCGTATGCATATTCCAAAGGCAGATTGTGGAACGATTGGGAGAAGGAGCGGCAGGAGAAAGGCTATGTAGGTTTGCCGATAGCAAGCAATCTGAGATTCAAGGGCAGTGTGACCACGGTTTCCGGCAGCGCTTGGGATTACGGTGCACTGGTTTCAAACAGCCGTGGAGAAAGATTCGCTGATTTCTATTCTGCTTTTGTTTCGTATGAGGCCGGTAATCAATTCAAGTTCGTGGCCGGAGATTTCACGGCAAAGTTCGGACAGGGTCTCACGGTTTGGAGCGCAAAGGGATGGAACAATTTCGGTTCGGCGGCACAAGCCGGTTCGGGCTTATATTGCAAGCGTGGGAATGTAATAGGCGGCAGGAATACAAGCACGGAGGACGGCCTTTTGCGAGGTGTTGCCGTTAACGTTTCCTTGTTTGAACGCAAATCCTTGAATACGCAGGGAATGCACACGGCAGAAGACTCGGAGTCTTCAAGCAACAGGCTTGGCATTGGTTCCATTGAAATTACAGGATTTGTGTCATGCAGGCCGCGCGATGCCAGGATCAAGGATGGTTTTTATACCAATCTGCTGAGCGGTGGGCAGCACAACACCGAAAGTCTGCTTGAGGCAAAGAACACAGTCAATGAAATGACTGCTGGTGTCCGCTTGGCATTTTCCGGTGTGTTTGCATCCAGAGGCGTTTCAGACTCCACTGCTTCAAATGGCAGAACTCTTTCATCCAGTGGCGCAAATGTCTGGAACTATGAAATTGGAGCGAATGCAGCGGCCTGGTTTCTGGACAGGTTCAATGCGTCATATTATGGGAAAGCCAGTGTCCAGGACTATAAAAAGTATCAGCAGTTCAACTCGAGTTACGCAGATTTCTCAGTAGATATATATATAACACACAAGCGATGGATTGTATATTCAGAGGCTGCAATGGATGCAGGCGCTAATATGGCATTCTTGGCCGGAATCTCCGGACCGCTTGCGGAATGGAACATTTCTGCCCATACACACTTTTATAGCAAATCATATGTGGCACCATATTCCGGGGCTGTCTCGGCAAGCGGGCCCGCCTCGAACCAACGGGCTTTCGCCCTGAGCATCCAGCGTAGTCTCCATTACATGTGGAATATCGGAATCTCTGCAGGAACAGTGTATTTCCCGTGGGTCAGATACCAGTTTCCATATCCATCGCGGTGGAATATGATAAATGCGAATCTGGCTCTGAAGCTTGCCAGTGCAAACTATGGCTTGCAGCTGGGAATGAAGGATATATATCCGGTTGAGAGCTGGATAAGGCCGTTGAAAAGTGCTGAGGGAAAATATGGGAAAACGCAGTTGAAAGCGGGTCTGAATGCCGTGTTCGTTCTATCACGGGCTGGAACCAAAGGTGGTGGAAGGGAAGGATCCATAGGCTTTACCGCTGCGTTCGCCAAGCATTTCAATGAGTCTGCCGAAGCTTCTTCTGCAACAGGAAACTCCGTCAAGGCAGCGGGCAAAGGCGCTTCCTGGCATGTGCAATGCAAGATAAAGCTGCCAGTGGCGCTTTCAGCCTCCGTGGGAATCTTCCATTGCCCGGAGTGGGAGGGAAGGATGTATGCTCACGGCTTTCAAATGCCGTATTCATTGTCAAGTACATTGTTGTACGGGAATGGCCTGCACTGGGAGGGAATGCTGAAACTTTCAAGTTATCTGAACCATTTCCAGATATATGCCAAGCTCTCAGGTGTCAATTACAGGAAGGATGCGCTGAATGTTTCCCTGGGTAGGAAAAATACTTATGAGGCATCGGTGTGCATAAAATTTTCAATACCATAAATGACGTGGGAATGATATTTTTTTAATCTCTGCTTATGATTGTTGTTCCATATTAATTACATTTGTAAATTTAATTGGGATTATTGTTTTGAAATAGAAGTTATAATATGAATAAACGTCAGATTTTTAAATTCCTGCTCATCCTTTGTGTGCTGGCTTATCTCCCTTTCCTGGGATTTTTTGACTATAACACAAAAGGCGAGCCAAGGGAATCCATTGTTTCGTATTCAATGATTGAAGACGGCAACTGGATTCTGCCAAGAAACAATGGAGGCGAAATGGCATATAAGCCACCTTTCTTCCATTGGACTGTGGCTCTGGCTTCATTGCCATCGGGACAGGTCAGCGAATACAGCTCACGTGTGCCTTCCGCCATTGCTTTCATTCTGCTTATTCTCGCCTCTTTTGAATTCTTTGCCAAACGCAACTGCCACAGAATGAGTCTGGGCTATGCTTTGATGATTTCCTTTGCGGCTGCACTCATCAATTTGAGTTGCAACGAACTGCACAGGGCAGGAAGCAATTGCAGGGTGGATATGGTCCTGACCTTCTTCACCGTGTGCGCAATGTTCCTGCTGTACAGATGGTGGGAGAGGGGAAGCAGACGTCTGCCAGTGGGCGCCATTCTGCTCATGAGCTGCGCAACGCTTACCAAGGGGCCGGTTGGCAGTATCATCCCTTGTCTTGTAACAGGCGTGTTCCTTCTGTTGAAGGGCGTGAATTTCTGGAAGGCTTTGTGGCGGATGTTCTATATCGGCATATTGAGCCTTGTTATTCCTGCAGTATGGTATTATCTGGCCTGGAGACAGGGAGGACAGGAATTCCTTGAACTTATGCTTGAAGAGAATATCGGAAGAATGACAAACACAATGGCCTACGATTCATGCAACGAACCTTGGCCTTACAACTTCCTGACATTGATCATAGGCTATCTGCCATATACAATACTTCTGCTTGTCTCTGTGTTCACTTCACTCAGGCATATCAAGGGCGTCAAGAAGGAGATTGCCAACAGTGATTATGCAGAGGAGCATCAGCTGAACAAGGAACTTGAGTTCGGAAGCAAGAATGGAATAAGCAGATGGTGGAGCAAGGTAGTGAGATGGGTCCGCAATCTGAGTCCGCTCGAGCTCTATTCGCTTGTGGCAGTCCTTGTCATCTTCATTTTCTATTGCATACCTCAAAGCAAGAGAAGCGTATACCTCATGCCAATGTATCCTTTCCTGAGCTACTTCATTGCAAGATATCTTTTCTGGCTGGCTGAAAACAGGAAAAAGGTGCTCGTGCATTTCAATACTTTCCTATGCTGCCTGGTTCTGATTGTCAGCGCCGCATTCATCGCAGTTAAACTTGGAGCTGTTCCGGATACGGTTTTCAGCGGTAAACATGCAGGACAGAACATTGCATTGCTTCATTCAATCCGGAATATTGGAAGTACAATGAGCCTGCGTTCGGCAGTGGAATGGATATGCATTGCATTGAGCGTTGTGGTTTGCATATACTGGTTCGTAGTGAAGTCAGGCAACGGAAGATGCCGTTTCTTGAAGAAATGCTGCGTTACACTTGATGCTGACGGCAAGGTTCAGGAGAATAACTTCAATGGCTATGTGTTCTATATGCTCACCATTGTGGTTGCTGTATATTTTGCTGTTGATGCCGCATACAAGCCTGCCGCTCTCAATTCAAAGAGCGTTAAACCTATAGTGCAGGAACTCAGGACAATCTGTCCTGCCGGGGAAGGCGGAATGTATGAATACATAGAGGAAGGCGAAACCGCGCTCGGTGACCCTCTGCATTATTTCGAGCTGAACTTCTATCTCGGTAATGTGATTGAGAACTTCAAGAGAGCGCAGCCTGAGAAGGGCTTCCTCCTTATAGGACAGAAGGATGCGGATCTGCGTCTGGGAGAGTTCGAGCAGCAGGGATACAGTTTTGAACTGCTTTACTCAACCGACCGCAAGGTGGCCGGCCAGCTGATGAACGTCTACAGATTTGTAAAATGATTTATAATACGGACAAATGGCTGGAACCCTACAGCGAGGCAATAGACTCGCGTCATGCCAGAATCCTTACTGAAAAGGCAAGGCTTTTTGGCGGCGGGGGTGTGTCACACGCCGTGAACAACCATTTGTACTATCCTCTTCACAAGGAAGAAGGACAGTCAGGCCCTGAATGGGTCATAAGGGAATGGGCCCCAAGTGCTTCCAGAATCTACCTCATAGGAGATTTCAATAATTGGAAACGCTCCCAGGCATATTCTTTCACCCCGACGGGTAATGGAAACTGGGAACTGCGTCTGCCGCTGATGATGCTTCAGCACGGAAACCTTTACAAATTCTTCGTGGAATGGCAGGGTGGAGGTGCGGAGAGACTGCCCGCATACGTCACAAGGGTGGTTCAGGACGAGCAGACCAAGATCTTTTCAGCACAGGTCTGGGACCCGCAACCATACGAATGGAAGAATCCTCAACCGAAGATTTCCTCCCCTCTGATTTACGAATGCCACATAGGTATGTCTTCCAATGAGGAGAAGGTGGCTTCCTTCAATGAGTTCGGAGAAAAAGTGCTGCCACGCATAGCACGACTCGGATATAATACCATACAGATAATGGCCCTGCAGGAGCATCCGTATTACGGCTCATTCGGCTATCAGGTGTCCAATTTCTTTGCGCTGAGTTCAAGGTTCGGTACTCCGGAGGAGTTCAAGGCACTGGTTGACAAGGCACACGGACTGGGCCTTGCCGTTATAATGGACCTCGTACATTCACATTCCGTAAGTAATGAGAATGAAGGAATAGGCAGACTTGACGGCAACGAGAGCCTTTATTTCTACAAGGGTGTACAGGGATGGCATCCTGCATGGAAATCCAGATGCTTTGACTATGGCAAGGATGAAGTGAAATACTTCCTGCTTTCCAATTGCAAGTACTGGCTCGAGGAATACAGACTGGACGGCTTCCGATTCGACGGTGTTACCAGTATGCTTTACTGGGACCACGGGCTTGAGAGGGTGTTCACCGGCTATGATGATTACTTCAACAACGGGGTTGATGAAAATGCCGTTGATTATCTGGCATTCGCAAACATGCTCGTGCATGAAATCAATCCGAATGCCATAAGCATAGCCGAGGATGTGAGCGGTATGGCCGGGCTTGCAGCACCGTTCGAGGAGGGAGGTCTGGGATTTGATTACAGGATGTCCATGGGCGTTGCCGACCATTGGATAAAATGGTTGAAGGAGAAGCAGGACGAGCAATGGTCCATGGGTGAGATGTGGTATGAACTTACCAACAAGAGGGCCGATGAAAGGACCGTAAGCTATGCCGAGTGTCACGACCAGGCTCTGGTAGGAGACAAGACGCTGGCGTTCCGCCTTATGGACAAGGAAATGTATTATGGAATGTCCGTGGATTCCCGGAACCTGATGATTGACAGGGGTATTGCCTTGCACAAGATGATAAGGCTCGTGACCCTTGCCGCAAGCGGAGGCGGTTATCTCAATTTCATGGGTAACGAATTCGGTCATCCGGAGTGGATAGATTTCCCGAGGGAGGGAAACGGATGGTCTTACAAATACGCCAGAAGGCAGTGGAACCTTGCCGATGACCCTGCTCTCAGATACTCACAGCTTGAGGCATTCGATTCTGCCATGATACATTTCTGGACCAGGAGCGGAAGCACTGAAATACCTGAACTTCTGTATATACATGAGGACAGACAAGTATTGATTTTCAGAAGAAAAAATTGTATCTTCACATTCAACTTCAGTCCTTGCGGCTCGTACGAAAATCTGAGGTTCAAGGCAAGGGACGGCAGGTACAGGATGGTGCTGAATACGGATGCCCGGCAATTCGGTGGCTTTGGAAGGCTGAAAGAAGGGGAGGAACATTTCACTTTGAACGGTGAGCTTGCATTGTATGTGCCGAGCCGCTGTGCAATGGTCCTTGAATTCCAGCAGGAGCAAACGGCCGGAACGGAAAAGAAAAAATAATTGAAACAGTAAGTATAATTGCTATAAGATGATATCATTGAAGTTTAACAAGTCGGAACTGGTGAATCTTTCCTACTCATTGAGAAGGGAAGTGCTGGAAGCCAACAAGACCGGAGCCTACTGCAACACATCAATAGTTGATTGCAATACCAGGAAGTACCACGGCCTGCTCGCCGTGACACTGGACAGGTTCGGTGGAGACAGATATCTGTTGCTGTCGCAGGTGGATGAAAGCCTGATTGTTGGAGGAAAGCAGTTCAATCTGGGCATCCATTGTTACGGAGACATCTATGAGCCAAGAGGTCATAAGTATGTGGTGGATTTCGATGCCAACCCTGTTCCTCAGCTCACTTACAAGGTGGGTGAGATGCTTTTCAAGAAGAGCATGATCCTTGTTCCGGACAAGGACCAGGTTCTCATCAGGTATGAGCTTGTGACCTCGCCGCATCCGGTTCAGCTGTCTCTGAAGCCTTTCCTTGCGTTCAGGAACATCCATGCTCTCACGCACAGGAACAACGAGGCGCGCACGGATGGTATTCCTGTAAGGAACGGAATGTCCTTCAGGATGTATGCGAACTTCCCGGACCTCTATCTGCAGCTCAGCAGAAAGGACGTGAAATTCACCGCCGCTCCCCACTGGAACATGAACGTGACATATTCCGATGAGTACAGACGCGGATTCGACTGCAATGAGGACCTGTTCGTACCGGGCTACTTTGACATAATGCTCAAGGAGGGTGAATCCATAGTGCTTTCCGCATCGCTTTCGGAAGCGGAGCCTGCACAGCTGCTCAGGAAATTCAATGCTCTGCTAAAGAAACGTACCGGAGCCGAGACTTTCCACGACCAGCTTGTGAACTGTGCGGACAAACTCATTTCGCGCCACAACAACAGGCTCAGGATAAGCGCAGGCCTCACCTGGATGTACACAGGCCTTCTGCGCGAGACACTGCAGTCACTTGCAGGATTGACGCTCTATGGACTCAATGATCCGAAGCAGTTCGAGGAGATTCTCGATAATCTTATAGAGGACGAACAGCAGAGGCTCTTCCACAGGACAACCCAGGTTGAATCGCCTCTGTATCTTGCAATAACATTGCAGAAATACATCAAATGGGGCGCTGATGAAAAATATGTCTGGGGCAAGTACGGAAATGTCCTCATGCAGGTGCTTGAAAGCTATACCGGTGGTCACAGGCAGGAGGTCACAATGCATCCCAACGGTCTGCTCTGGGCCCAGATGGAGGGCGTGGCCCTTACCTGGATGAACGCCTACATCAACGGCAGGGCGGTTACCGAGAGGGCAGGCTACCAGGTTGAAACCAATGCATTCTGGTATAATGCCATCTGCTTTGCACTGGCGATGGAGAATGAATACAATCCGCAGAACAGGGCCTTCATTGAGCGCTGGAGCCAGATCAGGGACATGGTCAAGGCAAATTACCAGAAAACTTTCTGGAACCCTGAACTGGGATATCTTGCTGATTATGTAGATAATTACGGACAGAACATGGCGGTCCGTCCGAATCAGATATATGCTTTCTGGGTGAAATATTCACCTGTTGACGAGGAACTGGCGCCTTCGGTTCTCCGAGTGATGAGGAACGAGCTTGTGACGGCACGCGGATTGAGAACCCTTTCTCCGCGCGATGTCAATTACAAGGGAGTTTACGACGGCAGCCAGTATGACAGGGACCTTGCATACCATCAGGGCTCCACAAGAACCTTCCTCCTGGAACCTTACATAGATACAAGGCTCAGGATTTACGGCGATGGTTTCATAAGCAGGGCCAAGTGGCTGATGAAGGGCTTTGTGGAGGATTTGAACAAGCACGGTGTGGGGGCTGTTTCAGAGCTCTATGACGGAGATCCTCCTCACGAGCCTCACGGAACTATTTCCAGTGCCAGGGGAACCGCCGCACTTCTTGCGGTCGATCATTTGTTAAACGAATACGGGGAGGCTGGATTATGAAAGTACTGATGTTCGGATGGGAGTTCCCACCACATATTGCAGGCGGTCTGGGTACGGCCTGCAAGGGTATAGTTGAAGGTCTGGCCCACAACGGAGTGGAAACCATCTTCGTGATGCCTAAGGCAAGCGGGGACGAGGACCAGAGCTGTACTACAATCATCAATGCAAGCGATGTTGAGGTAAGGACCACAAGCACTGTGGCAAGTGACTGTTTCAGCAAGGTTCAGTTCCTGCAGGTGGATTCCAATATTGTGCCTTACGTTGAGCCTGAAGAGTATTTCCAGGCAATTGAGAGTATGAAGCGCGAGCGCAGGTACGAGACCCGCATAGGTTTCGGACAGAAATTCAATTTCTCCGGCAAATATGGCGCCAATCTTCTCGAGGAGGTTGCAAGATATGCTCAGGTTGGTGGAACCATCGCTGTGGAGCATGCTAATGAAATAGATATCATACATGCACATGACTGGCTGACCTACCTTGCCGGAATAGCTGCAAAGGAGCTTACGGGAAAGCCGCTGGTGGTTCATGTGCACGCCACCTCCTTTGACCGCGGTACCGATGATATGGTTGATTCCAGGGTGTATGAGATAGAGAAGAGGGGAATGGAGGCAGCCGACAGGGTTGTCACCGTGAGCGACCTTACAAGAAACATTGTGATCAACAGATACGGTATCAATCCGGACAAGGTGTTCACGGTTCACAATGCTGTGGATTTCAGCGGAAAGGAGGATATACAGGTTGAGAGGGGAATCAAGGACAAGGTGGTTACCTTCCTTGGCAGAATCACCTATCAGAAAGGTCCGGGATATTTCATAGAGGCAGCAGCAAAGGTCATCAAGAGAACCGAGCACGTGCGTTTTGTAATGGCGGGCAGCGGTGACATGATGGAGAAAGCTGTCATGCAGGTTGCAAGATTCGGCATAGCCGACCGTTTCCATTTCACTGGTTTTCTCCGTGGTGCGGACGTGCAGAAGATGTTCGCTCTGTCTGACGTTTACATCATGCCTTCTGTTTCAGAACCTTTCGGTATTTCACCGCTTGAAGCCATGCGCACCAATGTGCCTTCAATCATATCAAAGCAGTCAGGTGCTGCCGAAATTCTCAAATATGCCCTGAAAGTTGATTTCTGGGACGTTGACTCCCTGGCCGATGACATATATGCACTGGTCAAGTACCCTGCCCTTTCCAGATTCGCCGCAAACCAAGGCTATCAGGAAGTGAATAACATTAAATGGAACAGCGCAACAGCCAAGTTGAAACAAGTATATCAGTCACTGTTATGAAAAAGTCAATCTGCTTATATTTTGAAGTGAATCAGCCTACAAGGCTGCGTACATACAGGTTCTTTGATATAGGAAAGGATTCGCATTATTACGATGACTTTGCCTGCAGAACCAACATACACAAGGCATCGGCCAATTGTTATCTTCCAATGAACAATCTGCTGCTCAATGCTATAAATGAAAGCAACGGCGCTTTCAAACTGGCTTTCTCAATGCCGGGAACGGTAATCGAGCAGTTGGACAGATATGAGCCTGCAGTAATTGACGGTTTCAGGAAACTGGCAGGCAGCGGCAGCGTTGAATTCCTGTGCGAAACCTATTTCCATTCACTGGCATCGGTGGCGTCCGAGCACGAGTTTGCACATCAGGTAGAGAAGCACAGGAAGATTCTCAACGATTATTTCGGCGTGAAACCGGAAACCTTCAGGAATACGGACCTGATATATTCCGACAATATTGGCGAGCAGGTTCACAAACTGGGCTTCAACGCCATACTTGTTGAAGGTGCAAAGCATGTGCTTGGCTGGAAGAGTCCGAACTATCTTTACACTCACGATACCATTGATTCCCTCAAACTCCTTATGAGGAACTATTCATTGAGCGATGATCTCGCCCTGCGTTTCAATGACCGTAACTGGAACGAATGGCCGCTCACCGCGCAGAAATATCTGGACTGGATCAAGGCGTCCGAAGGAGAGATTGTGAATCTGTTCATGGATTACGAGACATTCAATGCCTCAGCCGGGAACGGCATCATGGAATTCATGAAAGACTTCATTGCACGGGCGGTGGCTGATCCTGAGATTGAATTCGTGACCCCTGCCCAGGCGGTAAGGAATTTCAAGGCTGTTGATTCCATCTCTGTAATGCAGCCTGAATCCTGGTCAAAGGAAGAAAGGGATCTGAGCGCATGGCTCGGCAACGAGTTGCAGCAGGAGGCTTTCAACAAACTGTATGGTCTTGCAGAGAATCTGTATGTCCTGAACAGGGAGGACCTGTGGATGGATTTCGGCCGCTTGCAGGAGAGCGAAATGCTGTACTATATGTCAACCAAGTATTTCTCAGGCAAGAATGCTGTACAGGGTGTTTCTCCATACGATACACCGTTCGAGGCTTTCATAAACTATATGAATGTTCTCAGCGATTTCATCATAAGGGTGAACAACGCTCTTGAGGAAATGTAGAATTAACAGAAAACAAATCATATAAATCTAAAACATGTATTATACATTATCGGAACGCCCTAATTGGGGTAGTGTGATGGTTACAAGGCACCTGCCGGAAGCACTGGCCGGCCTTGAAACCTTATGTAAGAATCTGTGGTGGTGCTGGAACGACAATGCCAAACTTCTTTTCAAGACAATAGATGAGGACTTGTGGCACAAATCAGGTCACAATCCTATGGTCATACTGGATCAGGTGAGTATCAAACAGTACAACAAGCTCGCACAGAACCAGTCTTTCCTAAGACAGCTGGCCTCTGTAATGGATGAGTTCAACGAATATATGGACAAGAAGTCCGAGCGTACTGAACCTTCAATCGGATATTTCTGTATGGAATACGGTATTGATGCGTCCTTGCAGATATATTCAGGCGGTCTTGGAATCCTTGCTGGAGACTATCTGAAAGAGACAAGTGACATGAACGTGAATCTGGTTGCGGTAGGTCTGTTCTACAAATACGGATACTTCACCCAGCATCTTACAGCTCAGGGTAACCAGGAGGCGCAGTACAATGCACAGAACTTCATGAAGACTCCTGCAACACCTGTCCTCAATCCGGACGGCAGCTGGCTCACCATCAAGTTGAAAATGGACAACAGGGATATGTATGCCCGTATATGGAGAGTGGATGTGGGAAGAACGGAACTTTACCTTCTTGACTCGGACTTCGAGGCCAATTCCCCTCAGGACAGACAGGTTACCCATCAGCTTTACGGAGGTGACTGGGAGAACCGAATCAAGCAGGAAATGCTTCTTGGAATAGGCGG
>JAGHUC010000101.1 GCA_018065035.1 Candidatus Egerieousia equi
AATAAACAACACTCAACAATATGGATGCTTTTTATCAATTTCTCTCAGACATGGCCGACGTGCTGTGGTCATGGCCTACAATTATTCTGTTGCTTGGAACGCATATATTACTGACCATAAGGCTCCGCTTCCCCCAGCGCTATATCTTCAAGGCCATAAAGATGTCGGTGACACCTGACAAGGACAGCAGCGGTGACGTAAGTCAGTTCAGGGCTCTGGCAACATCCCTGGCCGCTACAATAGGTACAGGAAATATTGTTGGTGTTGGAACAGCCATAGCGCTGGGAGGTCCCGGAGCGGTGCTGTGGTGCTGGGTTACCGGTATTCTGGGTATTGCCACTAAATATTCAGAAGGCCTGCTGGCAGTGAAGTACAGGGTGAGAACCTCCGACGGAACAATGCTTGGAGGCCCTATGTATGCATTGGAGAGAGGTTTGAACATGAAATGGCTCGCCGTTCTTTTCTGCATATTTGCAGTGATAGCATCATACGGAATAGGCTGTACAGTACAGGCAAACGCCATCTCCAACATGATGGCTGATTCCGGAATCCTTTTCAGGGGCGGTATTCCAACATGGATCAACGGATTGTTCCTGTCTTTCCTGGTTGCTCTGGTCATTATTTTCGGAGTCAAGGGTATTGCCAAGGTATGCGGAGTACTGGTTCCGTTCATGGCTGCCTTTTACGTTCTGGGCTGCATTCTGATTCTGTGTTTCAATTCGGAATATCTCGGTCAGGCAATATCCCTGATATGCGAAAGCGCTTTCTCTCCTGAGGCTGCCGGAGGCGGTTTCATAGGTACATCAATCATGATGACAGCACGCTACGGTATTGCCAGGGGACTTTTCTCAAATGAGTCAGGTCTTGGTTCGGCTCCAATTGTTGCTGCAGCCGCACAGACAAAGAATCCTGTCCGCCAGGCACTGGTTTCATCAACAGCCACTTTCTGGGATACCGTGGTGGTTTGCGCAATCACAGGACTGGTACTTGTCAGCTCTATTATAGCCCATCCTGACATCACTTACGAAGATGGCGGAAAATTGACCACACTGGCTTTCTCAAAGATTCCATATATAGGCCGTTTCGTCCTGGAAGTCGGTTTGTTCACTTTCGCTTTCTCCACTATTCTTGGATGGTCCTATTATGGTGAAAGATGCGCGGAATACCTTTTTGGAAAGAAGATATTGCCTTATTACAAAGTGGTGTGGGTTGTAATGGTGTTTATCGGAGCTGTGCAGAGCCTGACCTCAATCTGGTGCTTTGCAGACAGTGCGAATGCCCTTATGGCCATTCCTAACCTCATAGCCCTGATATTCCTCAGCGGAGTCATCAGAAGGGAAACCAGAAAATATCTGTGGAAGAAGGGACATATCGATGATCAGTCGGATGACGAGATTCCGTTGATCAAATAAGTGCTAGAAATTGAAATCCAGACCAATACCATAGCAGACGCTCTGCCTGTGGTATACATCCTTGCCTGGAATGCCCGGTGCAGTTGAACTGTTGTACGGGTCGGACTCTCTTGTAACTGATGAGTATTTTGTGACAAGGCCACCTATATTCAATGCAATGTGGCGGCTCAGGCCTATCCCTATTCCAAGTCCGAAACTCGTTGAAGGAGCATTGAAATTCAAATCCCTGTATTTCTGCGGGTCAAGCTCGAACAGCGAGCGCTGGAAGGCTGCTGAGACAAGGATTCTTCTTGAAAGCTTCCAGTCAACGCCAAAGATGAATTCATCCGTGTTGCCGTTAAGCCCGTCTGTGAAGAAATTGTCAGCAACCTCGTCGAAATAATGCAGGAACTGGGCGGAAAGTTTCACCGGCCCAAGATGCTTGCTCACGCTGGCACTGAGGATTGAAGGCAAGTCAGCTTCTGATTTTTCACCATCGGGGTAAAGACTTGTCCCATTGAGGACAACATCCTTTTTTGTTTTGTTCTTTATCTGTACGGAAGTGTTGAATTCGTATTTGACGCTTGCACTCCATCCGTTTCCGAAGTTCTGTTTCTTATCCGAATCCGGGTTGAACAGCTCTCCATCCTTTGCTCCGTTGCTTTTGAAGTATATGGAGAAGATAGGGGAGAAACCCCAGCCGGTCTGTCTGGTGTCAAGCTCCTTGTCTTCAATCAGGTCCTT
>JAGHUC010000146.1 GCA_018065035.1 Candidatus Egerieousia equi
TAATGTTGATTCAAGCAGCACAATTGATGCATAACTATCGTAGTAGATATCGGAGAAATCTATCTTCTCGGCACGCTCCGGAGTGATTATGAGGTCACTTACGGCCAGGTCAACCCTTCCGGTAGCCAGGTCCGGAATCAGTCCCTGGAAGGTGGTGACCTCAAGTTTGAGAGGCCTGTTCAGATACTTGGCAAAGCGCAGACCAAGTTCCACGTCAAAGCCAACATATTCATTGCCGCGCACGGTGTTCATAGGAGTCTGCGTACCGGTAATGGCCATTTTCAACGGCTCTCCGCTTGAAGGCAGGTGCAGATCAGGCATTGCAACGGTATCAATGTCACACTCCACCCACCTGTGAACCATTTCATCATACACCGGCGATGGTCTCAGTTCCTTGAGGAACTGGTTGAACTTGTCTTTCAAAGGAGAACCTTTAGGGAATCCGGCACCCATGGCGGCCGTGAACAGCGAATCCATTTCCACAAGGGAAGGATTCTCCCTCACGACATACTTGGTTTGAACGTCAAGTGCAATCAGCGCAGTAGCCTTTCCGGAAAGGACGAACTCCGCCGCTTCGGAAATATTCTTGACCCTGTTGACCTTTGCATTCGGATATCTCTTTGTATACTCTATGTCGTAGATTGAACCCTCCATAACAGCCACGCTGCCATGATCCGCAATATCCTCAATTGTAGTGAACCGCCCTGAACCATCATTATCATCTCCCACCGGCGATGGCTCCGATGAACTGCCGGCACAGCATATCACACTCAAGGCCAGCGCGATTCCTGCAAACGCAGGAAGCACGCTCATTGATTTCTTCCTGCTCAGGAAATCAAGCAGAAGGCCTATGAGCCACGCCAGAATGAAGTACAGTATTGCAACGATTATGAGCGGGAAAAAAGCGTCGAAAGTTCTTGAACGTATGAGGTCAGATGCCTTGGTCATATCCATGATGGCAATATAACCTACGATTGACGTGTTTTTGAGCAGACTTATGAGCTCACCATGATATACAGGCATTATGTTCCTTATCACCTGCGGGAACACAATGTAGAAGAATGTCTGCCAGTTTGTGAAGCCCAGGGAAAGTCCGGCCTCTGTCTGCCCCTTGTCAATACCTTCTATTCCTGAACGGAACATTTCGCAGATGTATGCGGAGGCGTTCAATGAGAAAGTGATGATTGCCACTATTATTGCAGATTCTATCACAGGTGCCAGAACAATGTAATACATTATCATGAGCAGCACCAGAACAGGCGTTCCACGCATGAGGTCAACATATACCTTTGCAATCCTGCGCAACGTGGCGTTGCCCTTCATTCTCATCCAGCATACAAGACCTCCGAGAATCGTCCCGAAAATTGCTGCAAAAACCGTAATGAGCACGGTTGTCCACAGGCCTTCGAGAATGAGCATGTACCTGTCCTCAACAATCATGTTCTTCACGAAAGCATCGGCAATCTGATGCCAGAACAATATACTGTTTATCATAAGCTATTTTCAGTTTTTATCAAGTCCCATCTTGCGGCGCAGATCAACTATGGTCTGGAAGGCTTGCAGAGGTGAAAGATTGTTTATGTCAAGATTTTCAAGCGCGTGCTTGATGTCAACAAGCAGTGGGTCATCCAACTGGTACAAGGAGAGCTGCATGCCGCAGTCCTGTTTCTTTGCACTGCGCCCGCTTTTCTTTAAGTTCTGTATTCCTGTTGAGCTGTTGCAACAAGCGTCCTTAACGCAGGAAGTTGCTTCCTCGTTCTGCGCTGACATTCCATACATTGTAAAATTGCGCTGGGATTCAAGTTCGTTGAGCTTGTTGTTGGCGGCCAGAAGCACCTGCGCCGGCATTCCGGCAATTGATGCAACGTGTATTCCAAAGCTGTGCGCAACACCGCCTGGAGTAAGTTTCCTAAGGAAGATGATCTTCTCCTTGTCCTCCTTTACGGCAATGTTGTAGTTCTTCACGCGCGGATATATCTTCTCGAGTTCGTTGAGTTCGTGATAATGTGTTGCAAACAGAGTCTTTGCGCCTTTTCCCCATTCGTGCAGATACTCAACGATTGCCCAGGCAATTGACATGCCGTCAAATGTGCTTGTGCCCCTGCCTATCTCGTCAAAAAGTACGAGTGACCTTTCTGAAAGATTGTGAAGTATGGTTGATGATTCCATCATTTCAACCATGAAGGTTGATTCTCCAAGCGAGAGATTGTCCGACGCCCCCACCCTTGTGAAAATCTTGTCAACTATACCTATACGTGCAGCACTTGCAGGAACGAAACATCCTGTCTGGGCCATGAGCACAATGAGCGCCGTCTGACGCAGCAGAGCGGACTTACCGCTCATATTAGGACCTGTAAGAATCATTATCTGCAAGCCGTTGTTGCTAAGTTCCAGTGAATTTGCAACATATTCCTCGCCCACAGGGAGGAATCTCTCAATCACCGGATGACGGCCGTCCCTTATGTCAAGGTCAAGGGAATCGTCCATTTGCGGACGGCAGTAGTTGTTCTGTTTTGCCAGCAGGGCAAAGCTGCTCAGAACGTCAACTCTGGCAGCAATTGCGCTGTTGCGCTGGATGGATGCAACCTGCGCCTGTATCCTGCCCACAAGCAGAGCATATTCCTGCTGCTCAAGAACAAGTATCCTGTCCTGAGCGGTGACTATCTTTTCTTCAAAATCCTTGAGTTCCTGTGTGATGTATCTCTCAGCACCAACGAGCGTCTGCTTTCTTATCCACTCAGGCGGAACGTTCTCCTTGTATGTGTTCCTGACTTCGAGATAATAGCCGAACACATTGTTGTAACCTACCTTGAGTGAACTTATGCCTGTGCGCTGCGCCTCGCTTTCCTGCAGATTCTGCAACCAGGCGCGGCTGTCCCTTGCTATTGAGCGCAACTCATCAAGCTCCGCATTCACGCCGGAGGCAATGATGTCTCCCTTGCCGAAAGCGGATGCCGGTTCCTCGCAAAGCGTTCTGCCTATAGCCTCCCTCAGGTCCAGCTGCTCGTCAATCCTTTCACCAAGCTCGCGCAGATGTTCACCACAAATCTCTTCGCCGCAGTTCAAAAGAAGCTGCTTTAGCGGTGTGAATTTCTCAAGCGCGCGGCCGAGTGCGACGGCCTCCTTAGGAAGCAGTCTTCCAACGGCGCTGCGGGCAATCATTCTCTCAAGGTCTCCCATGCGGGATATGAGTTCTATTGCTGAATCCATCGCTGTGGAAGAATTGTAGAAACATTCCACGCTGCTGTGTCTGCGGTCAAGTTCTGCAAGGTCCTTGATAGGCAGCTGCAGCCAGTTGCGGAGCAGGCGGGCGCCCATCGGGGAGGAAGTCCTGTCCATGATATCAATCAGTGCGCTGCCCTTGCGGCCTGAACTTGTACTGAAGATTTCAAGATTGCGTATGGTGAAGGCATCCATCCAGACGTGGTCTCCCCGGTCTATTCGGGAGATGGAACTGATCTGTGGTGTGGATGCGTTGTAATTGTTATCGAGGTAGAAAAGTATTGCCCCCGCGGAGCCTGTTGCCAGTGGAAGGTCCTCAATGCCAAAGCCTTTGAGTGAGTTTGTGTTGAACTGCTTGAGCAGGCGGTCCCTGCCTCCCTGAGGGGTGAAGGCCCACTCGTCCATTCTGGTGATATAGTAATCATTTCCGAAAAGACTTGTGAAATCGTTCATCTGGTCACGGCAGACCAGTATCTCCTTGGGACCCATGGCTCCGAGCAGTATCTTTATATAGTCCGCACTGCCTTCGGTGGCCTTGAAAGTGCCGGTTGAAACATCAAGGAAGGCGGCGCCGAGCCTTGGGGCTTCAGACGCTTTCTGTCTTGTTATTGTTACCGCACATAGATAGTTGTTCTCCTTCTGCTCCAGAACCCTGTCTGAGTATGAGATACCCGGTGTCACAAGGTCAGTTACGCCTCTCTTCACCAGTTTTTTGGCAAGGGCCGGATCTTCCAGCTGGTCACATACGGCAACCTTGTATCCGTTCTGAATGAGTTTGGGGAGATATGTGTCAATGGCGTGATGAGGGAAACCTGCAAGTGGGATGTCCTCGCCCAGGCTTTTGCCTCTCTTGGTAAGCACAATGCCCAGGACCTTGCTCGCAACAAGTGCGTCCTCACGGAAGGTTTCGTAGAAATCACCCACCCTGAAAAGAATGACAGCATCCGGGTGCTGAGCCTTCACAGCATTGTACTGCTGCATCAAAGGAGTTTCCTGTGCCTGTTTCTGAGCCATGTATATTACACCATTTTACTTAAATACATTTGCAAAAATAAGCTTTTTTATCCTTATATTTGGAAAAAATACTAATCACATATCTATGAAAAATATTTTTAGAAAAGCTGCGTTGTGCCTTGCAGGCGCGGCATTCATTGCGGGCGCTGTTTCCTGCACAAGCACTGAAGAAAAGATTGAGAAAGAGCTTCAGACTGTAATGGACGTTAACAAATGCGTTGGTCTTGCAGCTGTTGTTGTAAAGGACAACAAGGTGATTTACGAGAAGGCTCTCGGCCTCAAGGATATGGAGAACAACGTTCCTCTTGATCTGGACGGTCTTTTCAGAATTGCATCTATCTCAAAACAGTTCACTGCAACATCTCTGATGCAGCAGATAGAGCAGGGCAAGCTCACACTTGACACAGACGTTTCAGAAATTCTCGGTTTCCCTATCAGGAACCCTAAATACCCTGACGTTCCAATTACCGTGAGAATGCTCCTCAGTCATTCTTCAAGCATGAGCGATGCAAACGGCTACTATACACTCAACAGACTCAATCCTGATTCCTGCGCAACCGCAGACCAGGCTTGGAACGACTGGAAACCGGGCACCAAATACGAGTACTGCAACCTTGGCTTCAATACTTTGGGAGCTGTCCTTGAGAGAGTGAGCGGTGAAAGATTCGATGAATATGTTCCGAATCACATTCTCAAACCTCTTGGAATCTACGGCGGTTACAATGTGAACAATCTTGATTCAACAAAGTTCGTAAGGATTTATGAGTGGCAGAGTTCTGATTCCACCTACAAATGGTCACCTGAGGCATACGCTCCAAGAACAGAGGAGATTGCAAACTATCAGTTCGGCTATTCAACTCCTGTATTCTCTCCAACAGG
>JAGHUC010000105.1 GCA_018065035.1 Candidatus Egerieousia equi
CAGGACAGCAGTACCATCGCCCTGGTAGGGGTTGATAACAAGAACTGCATCAAGCAGGGCTACAGGACCATAAATGCCGGTGACCTCCCAAAGGCTATGCAAGGTGCGAGCGGATTCACCATCCTGCTCACCCACGACCCCAGCCACTGGGATTACGAGGTGCTCCCTGAAACCAGCATCCCGCTGACACTGTCGGGACATACACACTCCGCTCAGGTAAGCTTGCTGGGCTGGAGTCCTGCGTCGTGGATGTTCAAGCGGGCTTACGGTATGTATACGGAAGATGAGCAGAGCATATATGTGAATCCGGGCCTTGGCTGCACCGTCCCTTTCAGAATAGGCGCCCGTCCGGAAATCACGGTCATTACATTGAAGTGCCGCTGACAGCTTCACCCTCGCTCAGTTCCAGCGTCATCCAGTCATCGTTTTCAACGCCCGAAAGGATGTTCTCAACGCACAGGTTCCAGCTTACAAAACCAATGAACCTGCCATCCTCATCAACGTATGTATCAGCAGGAGCGAGCGGAGCGCCGGTTTCTGCATCATAGCTCTCGTGCAGACTGCCATACTTGCCATAATCCTCTATCATCAGCTTTCCAAGAGTCAGACCAAGCCATCGCAGTTCATTATCAAAACCATAGCGATGAAGGCCTATTGAATAGATGTAGTTCGCAACAGGCCATACCGGACCCTGCCAGTTGGAATAAGGGTTTATCATGTTCTTGTTGTTGTAGTCAGGGTCCTTTGCGGAAAGGCTGCGGAAGCCATAGCCGGACTTCATGCAGGAAGGATCCAGAAGGTAGCGGCGTATCATTGAAGAGGCCTGCTCCTGTGAAGCAATGTCATCAATCAGAGGAACAAAGCATGAATATGATACACGGCGATAGTGTTTTCCTGTTTCCCTGTCAACATTGTAGAAAATGCCATCTTCCTCGCACCACAGGTATTCCATAATCCTCTCCTTGAGCTCTTCCGCCTTCTTCATATACTTTCTGCTGTCCTCCTCCCTGCCCAGTTTGCCGGCAATCAGCGCCTGAGCCTTGTACTCTCTCATCTGCAAAGCGCTTGCATCACAGGCCAGGAACGATCTTTTGTCCTCCTTGAAATAATTGAGAGCAACATTGTTGTCGGCACCGCTCTGCATGGCAATCTGCCAGAAGAACAAGCCTGTGGCTTCATCCTGCTGGGTGCGCTCGCGATATTCAAGTGCAAGACAGAGCTTGTCATAGTAAGGCTCAATCCAGGAGAAATCACCGGAAGCCTGAGAAGCCAGCAGCACACCCTGCGACAGGAAAGGTTTCATTGAGAAATCACCGAAGATAGGTCTCGGACCCTTTGTGGTGGCGCAGCCCGAAACATAACCGTTCTCATCAATGCCCTCAATGAGATTCAAAGCCCAGTAACGCAGATACTCAGGTTTGCCCTTTGAACAGAAATAGTTTCCCATGAAGAAGCCGTCCCAGTCCCACATCTGCTTATAGTACCCCGATGGTATAAGATACGGGTATTTCAAATAACCTTCAGCAGGCAGGATCACCCGGTGGCTCAGGTCATCTTCATATATGGTTTTCAACTGCTGATAGACATTACCAAGTTCCTCGTCTGTCACTGTATTTTCCATTGTGCTGTTGCAGCCCGCCGCTGCCAGGCTGATAATTGCGGATACCATAATTGCTGTGGCTGAAAGAAATTTCATATCGATATGTTATGTGATTTTCGTGGACGTTCTGCCGCACAGACCGGCGGAATGAAACGTTCCTTCGGAGCTGGCGGTAAATTCATGGCAATTTACAAATAATATGCAGGGATTCGGCTATTTTATCATACAAAATTTATGCTGCACCGGAATAAAGCAATAATTGGCAATATAGTTTGGAGATAAGTATGAATTGCTCTAAATTTGAGTATTTTAATAAAATAAAGTATGTCCGGCTACCTTTTTGCATTCATATTGGCAGTTGTGCTTCACATTGCATCAGTCATTACAACTTGCTACTTCAAGTATTGTCTGGGAAAACGCTATGAACTGATGAGTGGCATTTCCGAGATTCTTCATTGTGCTGTTTTCCTTACATTCAGCTGGTGGCTTCTTGAACAGTTCTTCTCCGGGTTTGACTCTGGATTCGGTTGGTGGTTAATATCTGCTGCAATAGGCTTAGTCATATCAGTTCTTATTCGCATTGCAACAGAGTACTTATGTAAAAAAACATGGTTCAAGGACAAAGATGTAGAAATAACAACCATAAAGGCACCAAAAGTACTTATAACCGCCATTTACGTCTTTTCTTTTATTGTTTGCGTGGGATTTACCATTCTCTTCATATATTGTCTGTTCGCCAATATCTTTGATGGTACCGGAGAAATAATAATGGCAGTATTAGCTATTGCCCTTTTTGCATTCGGCTCTTATGATGGAATGAAAAAAATAATCAGACAATGCAAAAAATAAACCAGCCAGCGGCATTCGTGGCAGTTGGGGGTATCTTCACACAGAGAAATTGCAATTTTATGGTCACTTGTTTTGATGCATGTGAGATTCTTGAAATGCTGTCTGAAGCATCTGTAAAGGTGCTTCTGGACGGCGGTTGGGGTGTCGATGCACTTATAGGCAGAGAAACAAGAATACATAACGACATCGATCTGTTCGTAGAGAAGAAAGACTTCGGTAAGGCCATATCCGTGATTACCTGGAAGGGATACAGAGAAGTTGTAATGGACTATACGACCGA
>JAGHUC010000067.1 GCA_018065035.1 Candidatus Egerieousia equi
GGCAGGGTGAAGGTGCTGCCCTTGGGACCGTCCATAACAGTGTACTGTGTTTTTGTAGCGGGATCATAAAGATACAAGCCCGCAGGGGTGTCAACGGTGTCCTTCGGATTGATTTCCTTTGCCTTTCCGTCCTTGGCATCCTTCTTTGAAGGCTTCTTTGCAGCAACGAACTTCCTTGTGAAAGCCAGCCATCTGCCATCCTTTGAAAATGCATAATTCTCCACCTTCGATAGTGTATCAAGCTCTCCTGTTGCAATATTCAACACATAAAGATTATCCTTTGGAGCTTCTTTCTTTTCTACCTTGGAGCTGTCCTTGGCAACTTTGTCCTTGGCGGCCTTGCCCTTGGCATCTTCCTTGACTGCAGGCTTTGTTGTGAAAGCGGCCCACTGTCCGAGTGTCTCAGGAGTCTTGAAGTCCTTGAGGTCAGGGAAACTTTTTCTTGTGCCGTTGGACAGATCAAAGAGAATGAGAGTGTCGGTTGGCATCTGCTCAGGTTTCTTCTTCTTGATCTTTGCCTTGCGGGTCTGCTGATAGAAAGGTTTGATGCCTGCCAGGAGTTTGTTCTGGTCTGCGCTGAGCACCTGTCCGTAAGCCCTTTCAATGGTCCATTCCTTTCCGGTGAAAGGATTGTTTATACAAAGGGTTGCGTCACCGGCCTGCGGGACAATCCTGTAAAGCACCGTGGCTCCCTCGTTCGGAGCGTCCAGTTCCCTGACTGTCTGCCACTTGTCATACACATCGTGGGTGATGGCAGGTTTCTGGGCCAGCAAAGGCAGACATACCGCCATTGCCGCAAAAAGAGAAAAGAAGCGTTTCATTATGCTGATGTTTTAAAAATTAACTTAAAAATGGCATCTGAATGCAGACGCAGCACAAAGGTAGCACAAATCCGTTTCTTTATTGTATCTTTGCAAACGAATTTAAAAGCAACACAAAATATAAATATTTATAACACTATGATTTACACACAGCAGGTACAGCAGATGTGCGCTGTAAAGAAAGGCCCGAACCATGGTCCGGCTCCAATTCCTGAAGAGGGCAAATGGGTTAAGGCCAAAGAGATCAAGGACATTTCAGGTCTCACACACGGTATTGGCTGGTGCGCTCCACAGCAGGGTGCATGCAAGCTTACACTCAACGTCAAGGACGGTATAATCCAGGAGGCTCTGGTAGAGGTTCTCGGTTGCTCAGGCATGACTCATTCAGCAGCAATGGCTTCTGAAATTCTTCCTGGCAAGACCCTTCTCGAGGCTCTGAACACAGACCTCGTTTGTGATGCCATCAACACTGCAATGCGCGAGCTCTTCCTCCAGATAGTTTACGGACGTACACAGAGCGCTTTCTCAGAGAACGGCCTTGCAATAGGCGCAGGTCTCGAGGACCTTGGCAAAGGATTGCGCAGCCAGGTTGGTACTCTCTACGGAACACTTGAGAAAGGACCAAGGTACCTTGAGATGGCCGAAGGTTACATCAACAAGGTTGCACTCGACAAGAACAACGAGATTTGCGGATACGAATTCATAAATCTGGGCAAGTTCATGGACGAGGTAAAGAAAGGCACAGACGCCAACGAGGCACTGAAGAAAGTAACCGGTACATACGGACGCTTCACAGCCGAGCAGGGTGCAGTTAAACATATTGATCCACGTAAAGAGTAGGAGGACCGGTCATGATTAGAGAAGTTAAATTCGAGAGCCAGGACAGAAGAATGGCCCAGATACTTAAAGCCCTTAATGACAATGGCATAAGCTCAATCGAGGAAGCTAACCAGATTTGTGATTCCTACGGCATTGATCCTTACAGGACATGTGAGGAGACACAGCCTATCTGCTTTGAAAACGCAAAGTGGGCATACGTTGTAGGTGCGGCAATCGCTATCAAGAAAGGTGTGAAGAACGCTGTTGAGGCAGCTGAGGCAATAGGTCTCGGTCTTCAGGCATTCTGCATCCCTGGTTCAGTTGCAGACGACAGGAAAGTAGGTCTCGGACACGGAAATCTTGCAGCACGTCTTCTCAAGGAGGAAACAAAGTGCTTTGCATTCCTTGCAGGTCACGAGTCATTCGCAGCCGCTGAAGGTGCAATCAAGATTGCAGCCAAGGCCGACAAGGTAAGGAAAGAGCCATTGCGCTGCATCCTCAACGGTCTTGGAAAGGACGCCGCCATGATCATTTCAAGAATCAACGGTTTCACATACGTTCAGACCGAGTTCGACTATTTCACAGGCAAACTCAACATTGTTCAGGAAATCGCTTACTCAGACGGTCCTAGGGCAAAGGTTAAATGCTACGGTGCAGATGATGTACGCGAGGGTGTTGCCATCATGTGGCACGAGGGCGTTGACGTTTCCATCACAGGTAACTCAACCAACCCTACACGTTTCCAGCATCCTGTTGCAGGAACATACAAGAAAGAGAGAGTTCTTGCAGGCAAGCCATACTTCAGTGTTGCTTCAGGTGGCGGTACAGGCCGTACACTTCACCCTGACAACATGGCCGCCGGTCCTGCTTCATACGGTATGACCGACACAATGGGCCGTATGCACTCCGACGCTCAGTTCGCAGGTTCGTCTTCAGTTCCTGCACACGTTGAGATGATGGGCTTCCTTGGCATAGGTAACAACCCTATGGTAGGCTGCACAGTTGCCGTAGCCGTTGACGTTGCCACAGCACTGAACAAATAATACATTTCCGGGCAGATTGCCCATGCAATTCTTAAAGGTCCCTGCGGGGACCTTTTTCATTTTTAGGAGGCCTGTTGCAAAAGCGGAATCTGTTAAGTAATTTTGTTCACATTCAATATTTGTCAACCATGATATCAAAGACAGGACTACTCTCCATCTGCATTGCACTTTTTACTGCAAGCGCCCTTTTCCCAACCGCAGTTTCCGCACAACAGAACCCGCAGGATGAAATTCCTCAGGCTCACAAACTTTACAAATTCACCCCGATAGTTGATCTCAAGGCCACTTCCCCGAAGAACCAGGCCGAGACAGGAACCTGCTGGTGCCATTCAACAATATCGCTTCTTGAATCGGAACTCATAAGGAAAGGGAAAGGCGAGCATGACCTTTCTGAAATGTTCATAGTGCGCAACAACTATGTGGAGCGCATGGCCGATGATTATATGCGCGAGGGCAAGGGCAACCTCAACGAAGGAGCCTTCATGCACAACGTTCTCGACTGGATCACCAAATACGGAATCCTGCCGGAAAGCGCATACAACGGCATAAACTACAATTCCCCTACCCACAACCACCGCGAACTGAACAGATTCGTTCATGCAATCCAGGGGGTTGCCGTTTCAGAGCACCATCGCAGTGAAGAATACTATAAATTGGTGGAGAGCCTGCTGGACATTTATCTGGGAAAAGTTCCGGAGGAGTTCGAATACAACGGGAAGAAATACACAGCAAAGTCGTTTGCAAAGGAGCTCGGCCTTGACAATGTGCTGAATGAATACATTCCTCTGACATCGGTGCTGCATCATCCAATGCATGAGCTGGTTGACGTTGAATGGCCCGACAACTGGAACCACAGGAAATACTATAATGTGACTCTGGATGAGTTAATGACAATAATGGACAACGCCCTTAACAACGGCTACACCTTCGGCTGGAGCGGTGACCTTACCAAAAGATGCTGCAGCTGCTGGAAAGGAATTGCCATAAATCCTGCACCAGAATACTTTGAGGAGGCTGTGAAGTTCGAGAAGAAATATCCTGAAATCAATGTCACTCCGGAAATCCGCCAGAAGGACTACGAGGATTTCAAGACACTTGACTGCCACGCAATGCACATAACCGGAATGCTCAAGGACCAGGATGGAACCATCTTCTACAAGGTGAAGGATTCATTCAATCAGGAGACCAACCCTGTAACGAACGGCTATGTTTATATGTCAAGAAGCTACATAATGATGCGTACCCTCACCATCCTCGTGCACAAGGACGCCATTCCTGCAGGCATCAGGAAATCATTGGACATCAAATAAATTGCCGGAAATATGAACCTGCTGGATAGGATCAAGGAAAATTGCATTGCCTCGCTGCAAGGAATACGCAGGCATCCGGTTATGCTGGTCATTCTCTGCCATGCCTGGATTGCCTCATCACTGATTGATCAGGGAACAAGCGGCAACAATTATTTAACTGGCTTCGGATTCCCTGTTCTGGCACCGGTATTTGCCTTCCTTTCTGTTTTCATTGACAGACTGGCCTGCCGCAAAATGAAATGGTCCTGGTTTCTGTTGCCGCTGTACATAGGGAGCTGCTATCTGAAAGTTCTCGATGGATTTGAAGAAACCGTTGCTTTCCATGTCATCTGTTTCGCCATTCTTCCGCTGGGCTATTTGTGGATTGCCAGAGCAAAGAACGACATTCCATTCATACGGCAAACGGCAGTTTCAATCAATTCCCTCATACACGCTCTGATCTTCACAGCTGCACCGACAGTTCTGACCTTATTGATTATATGGTCAATACGGCTTCTGTTCGGACTGTTTTCCGATACTGCCTTTATCTGGCCTCTATATTTCTATTTCATAGTTCTGTTCCCGAGTCTTTTTGTATCCTTTGATGAACGGAACGGAAACGATGGATATTTCAAATTGGTGGAAACCATTATCAATTGGGTTCTTACCCCGGCGCTCATCATATACGCATTGATTCTTTACATTTACTTGATAAAGATTATTGTAAGCTGGACACTTCCGCTTGGAGGAGTGGTTGCAATGGTGCTCTCCTTCTCCGTGATTCTTTTCCTTTGCACATCATACAGAAGAATTCAGGTCAGGAAAACCTTCAACTGGTTTTATGATCATTCGTGGCTGATTGCCATTCCTCTGTTCGTTCTGTTCTGGGCTGGAATCGTCCGCAGGCTGTCCGATTATGGATGCACTTCAAACAGATACTATATTGTCATTTGCGGTCTGGCAATGATGATTCTTATTTTCCGGAGGAAACTGAAGGATTCATCCTCGTTCTATCATCATTTCTGCATGATTCTGTCATGCGTTCTCGTTCTGAGCATATTCTGTCCGGGCATCAGCCACCAGGATGTTTCGTTTGCTTCCCAGCGGAGAATAGTGATGCATGAATCGGTTCAGCTTGGCCTGCTCAACTCAGATGGCAAATTCGAGGACAGACTGTATTCCTGCAAGGATTCCACAGATGCTGCGGCTTACAGAAAGATTTATAAAGCCCTGTTCGCCATGAATGATATGGACACCAGCTCGTGCAGAAACTATTTCGGTTTGGACAGTCCGCATGTATTCCTTGAACGGCTTCCTTCAGAGGCACAGAATTTTGCAGCATCCTATAGAACCTATCTATTTTCAGAACCCATATCGGAAATCTTATCTATAGCATTACAGAGCTATATAAAGATTCACCGAGCAGATGGATTCAAATACCTGTGTACGGATATCTATCTGACTCTGGATGAATTGAAGCAAGTGTGCATTGAATATGACGGGACAAACTTCATTGAACATCAGGCAGCGAAATGCGGGTGGGACAAGAGCACAAGTCCACCGGCCCCATGGATTGAAGAGCATGGATACGAAATGCTTACAATCCGTGCTGAAGGTTTGGAGATAGCCATTTCACATCTAAAAATCAGCCGTGATAAAAATTCCGGTGGATGGGAGATCCAAAACGGGATCATTAATGTTGAGTATATCCTTTTCAACGATGAAAGCCTGATTGACAGACTTAAAAGTCTCAAGCACTAGCGCTTGAAGATCCTTATGACATTAACGGCCCAGTCTGGAAGATATGGCAAAATGGCCGAAATAGGAATCGAGCCAGTGCAATGTGCCGCAGTCCTTCTCAAGGTACGCTCCTGCGAACAATTCTCTGCTTCGGCATAATTCAAGGAGAGCGGACTCTCTGCCCTCCTTGCCCAGTCTGGCATATTTTATGGTCAGATCAAACAGATCCAAAGCCCTGATGAAGGCTCCTTCTGCCATGGACGGCTTACCTTTGCTTATCCATTTTGCAGTACGCCCCACCTCGCTGCCTATATTGGCCATCTGGTCCATGAAGGACATTGACGACCACCTCGTTTCATCCGGTTTAACAGGAAGTTCCATCATCGCCTTATTCTTTCATCAGTCAAACTGATAATGGCTTTGCGTATGTTCTGATCCTCCACATCACGGCTTCTGTTACCTTGCCTTGGTCTGATGTTGATCAGCGAATCGAACTCAATGTAATCTTCCCCATCCGCTTCAGGATAGATGTTATATCCCCATAATGACTCCTGTGAAGAGCCTTCATTCAACAGCTTATGTTCAAGATCCGCATGGAGTTCGGCATCAATGGCAATTACACGCCTGTCAATATCTGCAACTGCCTTGACCATATCACCATAACAGTTTGCCGCAAGTTCCTTCAGTTCATCAACACTTATTGACTCATATATAACTTTCATAATCCCTGGAAGATTCTACGATTTCACCCGTAAATATATGATAAATACGATATATTGCCAAAACAACCATTATATTCCGCCAAGGTGGGTCTCATCATACCCCACTGGAGATAGTTCCAGAGCATATACACGGAACCCACCCTGCCATGATGACGGGGTGGGTTCCGGTAACCCTTGCCGCAACACGCTACAAGACCATTGGTTGCGCACCACCTTTGGCAACAAGTCGGTTCGCTGACAAAAATGCTAGCGCTTGAAGATGCGGCTGACGAAATCGGCCAGATACACACGCCAGTTGTACCATGTGTGGCCGCCGGTGCTCTCAACGTAAACGTATTTCCAGCCATGTGAATCAAATAGCTTGCGCAGATCAACGTTCATCTGGTAAAGCGGGTCCTTGTCCCCTATTGCAATGTAGTACAACTTTGGATTCGCCTCGAACTGCTTTGCAAGCTTTGCTTCCGTATTCATATACAGTTCAGGAAACATTTCCTTTCCGTTAATCTCCCTGATATGTGCGCAGGAAGAGAACAGACCCACATAATCGAATGTTCCCGGATTGTTAAGGGCAATCTGGAAAGTATGCTCCCCTCCCATTGAAAGACCTGCTATGGCACGGCCCTCAGGAGCCTTTATGGTTCTGTAATTCTTTTCCACATGCGATAGTATATCAACGAAATGCGCTTCGAAGGTAGTGTTGTACGCCCCGTCGAACTTAGGTCTGTACATGCCCTCATTGCCGGCCTCACCAGGAATGGCCTGATGCTGGGTTGCTCCGTAAGGCATCACAACTATCATGGGTTCAATCTTCTTCTGTGCTATGAGGTTGTCAAGGATCTGCGCCGCACGGCCCATGACCAGCCAGGCATCCTCATCGCCGCCCTGTCCGTGGAGCAGATAAAGCACAGGATACTCCTTCCCGCTGGTTTCATAGCCTGCAGGGGTGTATATTGACATCCTTCTCTGTGTGCCCAGGACCGGGGTGTCGTACCACACCCTGCTCACTGTTCCGTGAGGAACATCCTGTGGGATATATAAATCCCCCCTGTCGCCAGGCAGGATAACATAATTATATATGTCGTTGGCATCCCTTACCATATAGGTGTTTGAAGGGTCAATGGAATATACACCGTCGATGCGGAAGAAATACAGGTAGAAATCGCTTCTGAGCGGTGAGGCGGTGTAACTCCAGACTCCGCCGCTTCCTTTTTTCATATCAACGGAATGGAAGTTCACAGGCTCGCCTCCAAGCTCAACCTGAGTGGCTTTTGGAGCATATACGCTGAATGTTACACTGTGGTCTGCATTAATGACCGGTGAGATCACTTTCTGTGACCAGGATAATGTGCTGCAAAAACACGAAACAATTAATACTAAAAGGAATCTGCTTTTCATGATGTGTTGTTCTTCTTTCACAAAGATATCTCAAAAATTGCAAATTTTCGGGAATAGAAGTAATTTTGTCTATTAAGCTTAATATTATTGAACACTTAATCCAATAGATACAACATGTTATCATTCTGGCAATCATTATCGGATTCATTCTATAACAACCTTGTTGTTGAAGACAGGTACATGCTAATAGTGAATGGATTGAAGACTACGCTTATCATCACCTTTTTTGCAGTCCTTCTTGGAACGGCTCTGGCCGGAGGAATATGCTGGATGCGTATGCACCGCAACAAATTCCTTCAGAAAACCGCCATTGCATATATAGAGTTCATGCGCGGAATGCCGGTATTGGTTCTGCTGATGATCATGTACTACATAGTGCTCTCGCCTCTCAACGCAAGCGGAATCCTGGTAGCCATCATCACCTTTGCCATGAACACAGCTGCATACATGGCTGAAATTTTCAGGACAAGCATAGAATCCATAGACAAGGGACAAACGGAGGCCGGTCTTTCCCTTGGATTCAGCAAGACACAGACATTCTTCCATATTATTGTACCTCAAGCCATACAGAAAGCGATTCCAGTCTATCAGGGTGAAGTGATAAGTCTTCTTAAAGGCACTTCAATTGTAGGCTACATTGCAGTGATTGATATGACAAAAGGTTCCGACCTTATACGTTCAAGGACATTCGATGCGTTTTTCCCTCTCATCTTTACTGCAATAATATATCTCATTCTTGCCTGGCTCATTGGCGTAGGCCTGAAATCCCTTGTTAAGAAGAAAAAGGTCAGATCCACCGGCAAGACCGCCGCAATGTTGCTGATACCTGTCATTGCCGCAACGCTTGTTTCCTGCCAGCAGCAGCAGAAAAGGATGCCTATTACAAGCGAAAAGGATCTGGAAGGCAGGATGATTGCCGTACAGATGGGATCAGTGCAGGAACAAGGTGCACGAACTTTATGGAAAGAAGAGAACCTGCTCGTGTTCAATGTATTCACCGATGCGGTGAATGCCGCCCTCAGCGGAAAAGTTGATGCGGTATATGTGGAAGACGTCATTTTTTCTGAATTGAAAGCGCAGCATCCGCAGTTCGACACCGTAGGGTCCGTAATTCCTGCAACACCTATTGGAGCGACTTTCGGGAAAAAGGACGAAGAACTCGCTCAGCAGTTCGAACGGTTCATCGCAGAATTTTCGGGTAGCCCGCAAGAGGTGGATATGAGGAAAAGATGGATAGAAGGCGACAAGGACAAAGCGCATGTTGATGTTGATGAAGTTCCTGGAGACAACCCGTTGAGAGTGATAACGGACCCTTGCTACCCACCATACGAATACATATACAATGGCCAGGTTGAAGGATATGAAATAGAGCTTGCACGCAGATTCGCCTTGTTTCTAGGGAGGCCTGTTGAATTCATGATTGCGGATTTCACGGCAATCATCCCGTCTTTGATGACCGGCAAGGCCGATATGGGAATATCTCTCATTAGTATAACTGAAGAAAGGAAACAGAACGTTCTTATGCGTCAGTATTCCGTTTCAAAGTCCATGGTCATGTTCAACACCGATATCATTGCGTCAGCGGAAGAGGCCATGGCCTTGAAAGAAGGAAATTCCTCAAGCGGATGGCTTATCTTCATAATATTGGTTCTCATAGCCGCTGCCATCATATACATCGTATGGCGCAGGAAAAGAAGATCCAGGATGAACGGGCCTGCCAGCACATATTCCGGCAATGCCATCATCAAGATTGACGGCCTCCAGAAAAAATTCAGCGATGGACTCACCGTGCTCAAAGGCGTGAATGCGGAAATAAAGGAAGGCGATGTGATATCCATAATCGGACCTTCAGGCACAGGAAAGAGCACATTCCTGCGATGCCTCAACCTTCTGAACCAGCCAAGTTCAGGCGATATATTCATTGATGGTGACAATATCCTTGCACAGGATGCAGATGTTCCTGCATTGCGTCAGAAGATGGGAATGGTGTTCCAGTCATTCAATCTGTTCAATGGAAAGACAATCCTTGAGAACATAACATTCGCTCCAATCAAGCTCCTGCACAAGAAGCCTGAGGATGCACGCAAGGAAGCAATGGAACTGCTCAAGCTCATAGGTCTGGCCGAAAAGGCGGATTTCTATCCGGAAGAACTCTCCGGCGGACAGAAGCAGCGTGTTGCCATTGCCCGTGCAATCGCCATGCATCCTAATATCCTTCTCTTTGACGAGCCTACGTCCGCGCTTGACCCTACAATGGTGAGCGAGGTGCTCAATGTAATGAAGACCCTGGCACAGCAGGGCATGACCATGATGGTTGTAACCCACGAGATGGGATTCGCCAAGAATGTGAGCAACAGGGTGTTCTACATGAATGAAGGAATCATCTACGAGGAAGGTACTCCTGAACAGATTTTCACCAATCCGCAGCGTGAGAAGACTAAGATTTTCATAAATCAGCTGCGTCAGTATGTATACAACATTCAATCCGCAAATTACGACTACTATCAGATGGTTGCTCAGATTGAGGCATTCTGTCGCAAGTACGGAGTGAATGAAGACTCGACTGATCGCCTTATTCACGTTGTTGAGGAGAGCATACTTATTGTGGGAGCAATAAGGGGCGTTCAGCTTAAGATATTCTACTCGGAGAAAAACCAGTCATTCGATGTAAGCGTATCAACACCTGTCCTGCTTGACAAGGACATTCTCAACAAGGAAGATTATATGATTCAGGCAGCAATGCTCAAGGGCATGTGCAAGGATGTCAAGGTTGAAGTCAGCGACACCGGCAGCGTGCTTAGCTGTGTGCTCTAAATTGCTCTGCAGAAATTTCAGCAGGCTGTACCCAGACAGGAGAATCCTCCTCAGGCAGGGTGAGTCCTGCTGTTTGTTTTCCTATATATCCAGAGCCCTGTGAACTGCACAGGGAGAATACCTGAATGCCGCTGTCCTTGCAGGCTGCGAACATGATATCTTCTCCTTCAAGATTGGCATGCAATGAAATGTGAATCATTCTCGGGTGTTTCCCGCTTGCTTTGAACGAACTGAATTCGAGCAGGCCGTTATCCTTGATCTTGAAAACGAGAATGCCGGCGTTCACCAGCCGGCGTGTGGCATACAGCCATCTGCCATCCGGGTGTATTTTCAAATCTCCTGCGGCAGGGCCTTCCGTAAATGTTCCGTCAATCCCCAGACCTGAAGTATCAATTCTCTGTACTATTCCAGTGACTGAATCCCTGAAACTGAACACCAGCAGTTCGTTGCTCAGCTCGCAAAGACAATACATCAGCTTTTCCTTCACATTGAAGACCAGGTGGCGGGGGCCTGAGCCTGCAGGCGCCTTCAGGTCAAGATTGCTGCAATGTTCCAGTCTGCCATCCACCAGTTTTATAACGCGTATTCTGTCCGCTCCGAAATCAGTTGCAATGAAATACGCTCCATCGGTATCAGGGAAGATACCTTTCAAAGGGAACTCGAGCACCTGATGGATTCGTGAATGTATCTGGCGTCCGCGCTCCTTTACAGGACCGTCACCGGTGAATTGGAGTTTCTGCAGGAAGTGAGGTTCAGGCTCTTTCCGCTCGAGGGAGCAGTCCTTCATGAAGCGGATAAGGTCCACGGAGCCATCGCCAAAGTTGGAGGAAATGAACAGGTCCGTGCCTTTCACAGGTGTGAGATAGCACGGGCCAGCCTCTGTGTTTTCCGATATTGAATAAGGGATGCCGTCCCTCACGCAGATGCAGGAATGGTCCTGACCTTCAAAGCGTTCCAGATTCGAGAACTCATTGTTTGAATAATCAACACTGTACCAATGCTTCCCGTATGTCCCTATGAACAATTTCATTATATGGTCCACTCAGTGCCCTCCTTGGAGTCCTTCAACTGAACGCCGAGTTCCTTCAAGCGGTCTCTTATGGCATCGGAAGCTGCCCAGTCCTTGTTGGCCTTGGCCTGCGCGCGCTGCTCCAGTATCATGCTCATAAGACCGTTTACAAGCTTTTCATCAGCGGCTGATGCTCCCGGTCCTGCCACAGCGGCCTCATTGCCGGAGCAGACTCCCAGGACATCGCAAAGAACGTCGGAGAACAGCTCTACCAGCGCATCCTTTCCTTTCTGCGAAAGCTTGATGCCGCCAGCCTTTGCGGAGTTCACAATCTTGACTGCATCAAAGATGTGTGAAAGTGCAATAGGTGTGTTCAAATCATCAAGAAGGGCGTCCCAGACATTCTCCTTTATTTTCAGGATCTGCTCGTCACTGGCGCTTGCTTCCCCGCTTGCCTCGGCCTTCAGATTCTGTACGTGCCTGGCTGCTGCCAGCACGCGCTCCAGTCCCTTCTGGGCCGCCTGCAGTGCTGCATTGGAGAAATCAAGCGTGCTTCTGTAGTGTGCCTGAAGTATGAAGAACCTGATGGTCATTGGTGAATATGCCTGCTCCAGAATAGGATGATTGCCGGTGAACAGCTGGTCAAGGGTGATGAAGTTACCGTATGACTTGCCCATCTTCTGACCGTTGATGGTAATCATATTGTTGTGCATCCAGTAGTGTACACCGCCATTGCCCCTTGATATGGTGTTCTGTGCAATCTCGCATTCGTGATGAGGGAACATCAGGTCCATTCCGCCACCGTGAATATCAAATTCCTTGCCAAGATATTTCTCGCTCATTGCCGAGCACTCCAGATGCCAGCCCGGGAATCCGTCGGACCAAGGTGAAGGCCAGCGCATGATATGTTCAGGCTGGGCCTTTTTCCAAAGAGCGAAATCAAAAGAAGCGTGCTTGTCGCTCTGACCGTCCAGTTCACGGGTGTTCGCATCCTGTTCCTCGATGTTCCTGCCGGAAAGAATTCCGTATTTGTACTTTCTGTTGTAAGCTACAACGTCAAAATACACTGATCCGTTGCTTATGTATGCATAGCCGGCGTCAAGGATTTTCTTTACCAGATTTATCTGCTCAATTATGTGGCCGCTGGCCTGAGGCTCGATGCTTGGCGGCAGGGTGTTGAGTTTTCCAACCGCCTCGCGGAAACGCAGAGTGTAATTATGGGCGATCTCCATCGGCTCGAGCTGCTCGAGCTTTGCCTTCTTTGCTATCTTGTCCTCACCCTCATCCGCGTCATGCTCAAGATGTCCCACATCGGTGATGTTGCGGACATATCTGACCTTATAGCCCAGTTTTCTGAAAAGTCTCACCAGAACATCAAAGGTTATGGCAGGACGGGCATGGCCCAGATGGGCGTCGCCATATACAGTAGGGCCACAAACATACAGACCCACCTTTCCCGGAACGATTGGTTTGAATCTTTCTTTGGTACGGGTTAATGTATTATAAATCAATATGTTCTTCTCCAAGCCATTTTCAATAATCCTTTCCATAACTTCAATTTTTCAATTCATTTCACGATATGGCAAAATTACAAAAATTATTGGAATAAATATATTTTCAATATTTGCGGAATCAGCACTTGAAATATTGGCGAAATGCCTAATTTGCAGCATTACAATGTCAATTGACAGGGATATGGGAGAGATGAAACAGATCAGGCGGTGCCCTGTATGCGGGAGAGCGATTGCAGGGAGGAGCGACAAGAAATTCTGCAGCGACATTTGCAGAACATTCTACCACAACAAGCGCAGGCTTTCAAAAAGAAAGGAAGGAGGCCTCCTGGCCAGACTCCTTTCCTTTTTCCACCGGCGATAGTCACTTATAATTCAAGAAGGCCGGAAGGTATTCCAGCCCTCCGGCGCCTAGCTGCCCCCGAAGCTATCTCTGCGGAACCACCAGCTTGAGGGCCAGTATCTCCGTGTAATATTTGTCCTCGCCGTCTATGTTCTTGAATTTCTGATATCTGAGCTTGCCCTGCAGTTCAATGAATGCACCCTTCTTCACTGCATCGAAATCAGGTATGTACTTCGACGTCCAGGCAACTACGTTGTGCCATGACGTCTCCTCCTTGTACAAGCCGTCCCCGGCGCTGAACAGTTCATGCGTGGCAACCGAAAACCTGGCCACTCTGCCCTTTCCCTCAATTACGGTAATCTTCGGATCCATCCCTACGATTCCCTTCAGCTCAACCTTGTTCATTGATCTTTCCATAACAATCTGTTTTTTAGTTAATAATTATTCTTCACAGCTTTGAAAAAAGCCTGGACAAAGAAAGTACTTCCATTTGTCAATGAATGCAGTTTACACATTTATAAACGTGTATAAACGTTTAATGTCATTTGATATACAATTCAATAAAAAATTGTTATATCTTTATGATTTATTTTGTGGCAGTTATGCATGCCATGAAGCACATTTGAGAAATTCGGATAAATAAACAATAACTATACTATCATGAAGAAATTCTTATTCTTAGCCATTCTGGCTGTAGCAACTTCAACAATATTGACAAGTTGCGTTGAAAGTTCCTCAAAATTCAAGGCTCTGCAGGCACAATGTGATTCACTCATGGCTGCAAAGGCGGATCAGGACAAGGAAATTGATGAAGTGTTTGCAATCCTCAACGGTATTGAGGATGGTCTGGCAAGCATCAGGGAAAGCGAGAACATCATCACCATGCAGACCAATGCCGATGGTGTGAACGTTACAGCTTCCAAGAAGGACCAGATAATGAATGACATTGATGTAATACAGCAGGCCATCACCACCTATCAGCAGCAGATTGAAAAACTCAAACAGGACAACAAGTATCAGTCCGCCCAGTATAAGAAAAGACTTGCCTCTCTCCAGAAGCAGATTGCCGAGCAGTCTGCAACCATAGAAGCGCTCCAGAAGACAATTGCAGAGAAGGATGTGATCATTTCCGATCAGAAACAGCAGATTTCAAATCTCGGCAACAAGGTCTCCAACCTCGAAACTGACGTAAGGAATCTCAGCAATGAAAGCCAGATGCTCAAGAGCCAGGTTGCAAACCAGGATGAAGAGATGAATACCGTATATTATGTAGTAGGCACAAAAGCAGAGCTCAAGGATGCCGGCATAGTTCAGGGCGGATTCCTCTCAAAGCTCCAGGTAACAGGCAATGTGAACAAGGACAATTTCGTAAAGATTGACCTCAGGAACATAACTGAAATCAACACCAATGCAAAGAAAGCCAGAATACTTTCAAAACACCCTTCTGACAGCTACAGTCTTGTTGAAGAAGGCGGGGAGACTCTGGTTCAGATATCCGACCCTCAGAAGTTCTGGGATCAGACTAAATACCTTGTAATTCAGGTTTGGTAATAAATAATATGAATGTATATGAAACTAATAGCAAAAATTATGGCAGTTTCAGCCGTTGTGCTGTTTGCCGCATGTAACAACAACGAGATGAAGAATCCGCTTCTTGAGGAGTCAACCATCAAATATGGTGCTCCGCAATTCGACCTCATAAAGACAGAGCACTACAAACCGGCAATTGAAGTTGCTCTTGACAGGGCCTACCAGGATATCAAGGCCATCATCAACAATCAGGAGGAACCTACTTTCGAGAACACCATCGTTGCCCTCAATTATGTAGGTGAGGACCTCAACAGAATTCTCAGCATAATGTACAATGTCAAGGAGGCCGACACCAATGATGAGCTCGAGCAGATTGCAGAGGACATCACTCCTGATCTTACAAAATTCGAGATGTACACATCGCTCAACGATACCCTTTTCCAGAAAGTGAAAGCAGTATGGGAAATGCGTGACAGCCTGAATCTCAACATGGAGGATGCCAGACTTCTTGAAGAGACCTACAAAGGTTATGAAAGGAATGGTGCAAACCTTCCTGCAGACAAGAAGGAGGAATTCTCAAAGATAAATGAAGAACTGTCCCTTGCCAGCCTCAAATACAGCAAGAACGCCCTCAATGCAACCAACGCCTATATAATGCATATCACAGATTCTGCAGAGATTGCTGAACTGCCTGATTTCGTGAAGAGCGCCGCCGCTTCCGAGGCAAAGGAGAGAAATCTTGAAGGATGGGTGTTCACCCTCCAGCAGCCGAGCATGTCTCCATTCATGAAATACAGCACCAACAGGGAGCGCAAGAAAGAACTGTGGATGGCATCTTCAACCAAGTCTGTAAGCGGTGAATTCAGCAACGAGGAAAACATCAGGACTATAGTTGACCTCAGAATCAAGGCCGCCAATCTTCTTGGCTATCCTACACATGCAGACCGCACATTGGAGAACAAGATGGCAAAGAACAGGGAAACCGTTGAGAACTTCCTCAAGAATCTCACCGAGCAGACCTATCCTTTTGCAAAAGCTGAGATTGCTGAAGTACAGGCCTACATGAACAAGACTCAGGAAGGTCAGATGATGCCTTGGGATTTTGCATATTATTCAGAGAAACTCAAGAATGAGAAGTTCTCCATCAATGATGAACTGCTCAAACCTTACTTCAAACTTGACAATGTGAAGAATGCAGTATTCGCACTTGCAGATTCACTTTACGGCCTCAAGTTCACACCGGCTCCTGAAATCCCAGGATATCATCCTGATGTTGAAGTATTTGACGTAAGTGATGCAAACGGGCGCCATATGGCTGTCCTTTATACGGACTTCTACCCAAGAGCCAGCAAGAGAGGCGGTGCTTGGATGACCGAGTTCCGCGGGCAGTCATTCTCAAAGGACGGCAAGGAGCAGAGACCTTTCATTTCAATTGTGATGAACTTCACGAAACCTACCGAAACCGAGCCTTCACTTCTTACTTTCTATGAAGTGACCACATTGCTTCACGAGTTCGGACATGCACTTCACGGAATGCTTGCAGAAGGAAAATACGAGAGCCTCAACGGTACAAGCGTAGCAAGGGATTTCGTTGAACTTCCTTCTCAGATCATGGAGAACTGGGCATACGAACCTGAATATCTCCAGACATTTGCAAAGCATTACCAGACAGGCGAGGCTATTCCTCAGGAATATATCAACAAGATTGTTGAATCAAAGAACTACCTTGCAGGCTACTCACAGCTGCGCCAGCTCGAATACGGCCTCATAGACATGGCTTGGCATACTTTGACGGAAGTTCCGTCAGAAGATGCAGTGACATTTGAAAACAATGTAAGGAAGGCCACCGCCATCATGCCAATAATAGAAGGCACCGCAAGTTCCCCTACATTCTCACACATATTCGCAGGCGGCTATTCTGCAGGCTACTACTCATACAAATGGGCTGAAGTACTTGAGGCCGACGCTTTCCAGATGTTCAAGGAGAACGGTATCTTCAACAAGGAGATTTCCGGCAAGTTCCGCGACTGCATCCTTTCAAAGGGTGACATCCAGGATGCCGACATCCTTTACCGCAACTTCCGTGGCCGTGATCCTCAGCCTGAAGCGTTGATGATAAAGCAGGGACTTGTGAAGAAATAATTATTAACCTCAAAATACTACACATTATGGGCATTTTAGAAGCTATTACCTCTTTCTTTACCAATTACACAAATTTCCACGGCCGTTCAAGAAGAAGCGCATTCTGGTGGATTTGTCTTGTCAGCTTCATCGTAGGGCTGATTCCTATTGTAAACTACATCTGGGGAATTGCAATTTTAATTCCATCAATAGCAATCTGTGTACGCAGACTGCACGACATCGGCAAAAGCGGCTGGTGGTACCTTCTCGGCCTTGTTCCAATTGTAGGTTGGATTATCCTTATCATCTGGTTCATCAGGGACAGCCAGCCAGGTGACAACCAATGGGGTCCTAACCCAAAAGGGATAAATGCAGCTGAATAACTTTCAGCATATTAACGAAACAAGGTGGCCGTAGGGTCACCTTGTTTCGTTTATATTCAAATATGAATTTCTGATACTATCGCCAGTGGAAAATAATTCTACCAGGATAATGTGACAAGGCGTGTGCCGTCAGGCTCCACTGTTATTTCAACCCTGTTGACATCTTCGGGAAGTATGCTTTCAATTTTCTCAGACCACTCCATGAAGCAGAGACCGTTGCCGCCAAAATATTCGTCTATGCCAATGTCGTATGCCTCCTTGATGGATTTGATCCTGTAGAAATCGAAATGGTAGATAGGAAAGCCTTTTGCGCTCCTGTACTCGTTTACAATGGTGAATGTAGGACTGTTCACATCGTCCTCCGCCCCCAGTGCGCTGCAGAGAGCCTTGATGAAAGTTGTCTTGCCGGCTCCCATCCTGCCGAAAAATGCAAAGACATTGCTCTGGGATGAACAACTGGACACATAATCAATAAACTCCTGCGCGCAGGAGTTTATTGTATCCAGTGATTTTATTTCAAAAGTTTTTATGTTTTTCTCCATTGTAAAATCCGCTTATTCTTCTGTTGTAGAATAAACAATTTCCATTGTTGGCTTCCTTGAGGCCTTGAGGCCGTTCACATTGCATTGAGCCTGGGAGAAACTGTTTGTGGAAGTAGTCTTTGTACCGGTGCTGGCATCAGTCACCTGAAGGTAAGGCCCGAGCCAGATATCATATTCCATGTTATCTTTTATTTCCTGGGCGCTCCTTCTTACAAAAGCCTGTACGGTTGAGGTCATATCAAAGATATAAGCCTTTTGCAGCCTGTTCAAATCTCCCATAGGATTGTTTGAGGACTCATAATCGTCCGTAGGGTAATAATAACGATATTTCTTGGAATCACTCGTAAAAACCCTGTGCATTGGGAACAGACTCTGCGGGCAGGTATATTTCAACTCATCTTCATCCTCAGGCATATTGAAAGGGATGCTTACTCTGGCCCTTGAAATGATGACCTGTCTGGACTCTATCCCTTTTGACCTTATCCAATTGTCAATGTATTTTTTCAGTTTGTTTCTGTCTATGAACGGCAGAACTCCGCCGAAACTCTGTACTGGTATGGATTCAACCTGCTCATTGTCATTTTCAAGGTGCTTGCTTTCAAATGAAGAAGAGTTCACGGAATAATAGTTGCCGGCATACAAGACAATTGTGGAGTCCCTCCTGCCCAGTCCCTGAGCCCAGGTTGGTATATATGTGTATTTGAGATAAATGGCTGCATCGGTCTGATTGAAGAGATTGATTCTTCCGCCCTTGTCCTTATCCGCCGATGAGGACGAACACTTGAAATATAATCCTTTATGATTGCTGAGGAAGTGTACGAGGGAATCAAGTTCAAGCCTGCTTGCTTCAAGGTATTCCTGACCAAGGGCCGGATCCAGCTGAATTCTCAAAGTGTCCTCTCCCATATATGTGACAGGACCGAAAATGTTGAGTTTTTCAGTGCTGTAGTCACCTGGACGCAGTGAATTGTTGTAAACAAGGTTCGAGTCAATGCTTACTTTCATCCTGTAAACGTCTATGGTCTGCGAAACTGACTCCTGATCTTTCTTGAGGACTATTTTGTTGGAACTGAGATTCGTGGCTGTCTGCGTCATGTCTGTAATAGGTATCTCCACATGGATGCTCACAATCTTCGGCTCCTGCCCGAAAGACAGTCCGGCAGTTGACGGGCAGAACTCGAGTGAGGCTGAAAATTCGGATTTGCCATATTCCTCCGATTTAAGTTCTCCAAGGGCCATGAAAGTGGATGAAACGGCCTGGATACTGTCTGCCATTCTGCACTGCAATGGAATCTCTATGGTGTCTGAATGCACCTTCATGACCTGATCCTTAGGGATAAAGTCATAACCGAGCGATTTGTCCTGTGTAATGCAGCTGCATAAAAGTGCGGCGAAAGAAAGCAGCGCCGCAGCCATTTGGAAAATATTCCTCTTACTCTTCATCTGTTCCTATGATAGAATCAAAAAATCGGTTATACTCAATGACATATTCCTTCTCCTCCAGTCCTATCTCCTTGTAGGACAGTACAGGAAGTGCGGAGTCAGCTACGGCTTTTTCAATCTCCGGGTGCAGATTGCTGCTTCCGTAAATAATTCCGTCTGAATACTGTATAGCCAATCTTGCAAGATTTATGCCATTCGCCTGTTCGAGTTTGTCAATGTCCTTGTTCTTTACTCCGGGCATAAGGATGTTTGACTTGAAATCCTGCTCAAGAGTGAATGTCGGATCCTCATCGTAAAGCGAAAGGATGATTTTGCTGTCTGAAAATATAGGGTCGTTCTTATAGGCTTTTTTAAGATACAGAGGGAGAAGGTGTGAAAGCCATCCGTTGCAATGGATTATGTCAGGCTTCCACCTGAGTTTCTTTACGGTTTCAAGAACGCCACGTGCAAAGAACACGGCCCTCTGCCCGTTGTCCTCGAAGAACTTTCCGTCTGCATCACAGTACATTGCTTTCCTGCGGAAGTAATCCTCGTTGTCTATGAAATAAACCTGCATCCTGGCTGCCGTGATTGAAGCCACCTTTATTACAAGCGGACGGTCAATGTCGTTCACAACAATGTTGAGTCCGGAAAGACGTATCACCTCGTGAAGCTGGTTCCGTCTTTCGTTTATGCAGCCATATCTTGGCATGAAAGAGCGGATTTCCTTGCCTTGCTCAAGTATGCCCTGAGGCAGATATCTGCCTATTATGCTCTGCTGGGTCTGCTGAACATAAGGCATTATTTCCGAGTTCACGAATAATACTCTTTTAGGCTCTTTCATAATACAACATTTTACAACGCAAATATAATAAAAATATTTTTAACAATTTTTTTTTAGCTTTTTTTATATACCTTTGAGATTTAATATGTCCATTTCGCAAAGAAATATTATAGGGAAAAGGTTGGTGAAATCATACTTGTCCTCAATCGTGAGCATAAGCATGGTGCTTCTCATTGCCGGTTTCTTTGCGCTCCTTGTAGTGAACGCCAGATCTGTAAGCAATTATTTCAAGGAGAACGTCAGGATATCCGTTATTCTCAAGTCAAGTATCGAGCAGGAGCCTGCAAGACTTTTCTACGACAGTTTGAGCCGACTGCCTTATATCAAGGCTGCTGACTTCATATCTAAGGAGGATGGAACACGCCAGATGGAGGAGATGCTGGGTTCTGATTTCCTGGAGATTTTCCAGAGCAACCCCATACCGGTATCCATTGACCTGAGGGTTGACGCTGCGCATTTCAACAAGGACAGCATAGAGGCAATAAGCAGCAGGCTTGAACTGAAGCCTTGCGTGGATGAAGTGGTTTACAAGAATTCCGTTGTTGAGGCCATCAATGAGAACATAGAGAAGATAGCGTGGGTGATGCTGGCCTTCATTGCAGTGCTTCTTTTCCTTGCCCTGGTGCTGATAAACAATACGGTAAGGCTGAATATTTACGCCAAGAGGTTCTCAATATACACAATGCGTCTGGTTGGTGCCAGGAACTCCTATATAATGAAACCTTTCCTGTGGAAAGCTGTTCTGCAGGGCTTTGTATCAGGCCTGATCGCAGATTCGGTCCTCGTACTGCTCCTGTGGTATATGGAGCGCAATTATTCAAGGATATTCAGTGCATTGTCAACCAGTCTCAGTGCTTATGTCCTGGCCGGGGTTGTCCTTTGCGGCATATTGATATGTGTGGTATGCACATATATTGTTGTTGGAAAAATGTCATCAATGGAAAACGATGACCTTTATGTATAATTCAAAATTCAGGAATATGGATAAATCAAAAGATAAGATTCAGCTTGAGGATAATTCCGGGAAGATGGCTCTGCCTATGAGAAACATAAAACTTATAGTCATTGGCTTTGCAGTGCTTGTCCTGGGATATTTGCTCATGGTTGGCGGTGGTACCGACAATCCTGAAGTGTTCAGCTGGGATATGTTCAGTTTCAGGAGACTTGTTCTTGCACCTGTAATCATTCTGGCAGGAATAGTTCTGGAAATAGTTGCGGCGGTCAAGATTTTCAAGAAAGATAAATAACAAGGGATATGGACAATTTGCAGGCTTTGATTCTTGGATTGATTCAGGGACTTACGGAATTTCTCCCTGTAAGCAGCAGCGGACATCTCACAATAGGCAAGGCGTTGTTCGGTATGGAAACAGGGGATCTTTCCTTTGAAGTTGCAGTTCATGCCGCAACGGTGCTCGCCACTATTCTGGCATTCAGGAAGGAGATAGCGGAATTGCTTTGCGGCTTGTTCAAGTTCAAATACAATTCCCAGACCGATTACATTGCAAAGATCATTGTATCGATGATTCCTGTTGGAATAGTAGGCGTTTTCTTCAAGGACGCAGTGGAGTCCATATTCGGCGAAGGTGTGGCGGTGGTAGGTATCATGCTTGCCCTTACAGCAGCACTGCTTTGCATAAGCGAACTTTCAATGCGTTCAGCGGCAAGAAGAAATACCGCCAATGATAACAATGAAGGCAGAAGCATAGGATTCAAGGAGGCATTCATCATTGGATGTGCTCAGGCCATTGCGGTGCTTCCGGGCCTGTCAAGAAGCGGCAGCACAATTGCAACGGGACTCATATTGGGCGTGAAGAAATCCGAAGTGGCGAAATTCTCATTCCTGATGGTCATAGTTCCTATTCTTGGAGAAGCATTCCTTGATCTTGTGGGCGGTGATTTCAGTGCATCATCAATTGGAGCAATGCCGCTTATAATAGGATTCGTAGCTGCGTTCATAAGCGGATACGCCGCCTGCAAATGGATGATAAGCATTGTGCGCAAGGCTCATCTCTGGGGATTCGCAATCTACTGTGCAATTGTTGGTTCTATCTGCATAATAAGTTCAATACTGTAATGGAACTGTACTATTTCATATCGGATGTCCATCTTGGCCTGAGATACGGCAACTGGCAGGAACGTGAAAAATATTTCGCGGACTTTCTGCTTGCCCTGCCCGAACAGACAAAGGAACTGTTCCTTCTTGGTGACATCTTTGACTTCTGGTATGAATACGAGCATGTGATTCCTTGCGGATACACGCGCACGCTTGGAGCGTTCGCCGCACTGCGGGACCGCGGTGTAAAGATTCATTTCTTCAACGGCAACCACGATATCTGGACCTACAGGTATTTTCAGAAGGAGCTCGGTTTCATAATGGAGCCCCAGCCATCGCTGTATAATATATGCGGGAAAACATTCGTGCTGGGTCATGGCGATGATGTTGAGAAGAAAGACAAGGGCTATCAGGCGCTTCAGTGGATATTCAAAAGCAAGTTCATCCAGTTCCTTTTCAGCATGCTGCATCCTTGGATCGCCTTCAGTTTCGGCCTGAGCTGGAGCAAGCACAACCGCCTTGCAAAGTCCGGCAATTCATATAGTTTTGACTGCTCAAGGGAGCCTCTTTACAAGTTCTGCGTGAATTATGCAAAACGCGAAGGAGCACCTGACAACTTCATATTCGGGCATTTCCACTCACCAACGGATGTCAGGATGTCTGAATGCGGTTCCCGCTTCATGATACTTGGAGACTGGATTCACAACCCATCCTACTTGGTTTTCAACGGGGAGGAACTGCGCTACGAGCGTCTGAAATAATCTATTATAGGCTGTTGCTCTCACAGAACCTGAACTGAAGCGCCGTGGAGAGATCCGGAACGCTTATACTCTCATGACCGTGCAGGTCGGCAACAGTCCTGGCAACCTTCAAGCATCTTGTATACGCCCGCGGGCTGAGCAGGCCCTTTGTTGAAACAGCACGCATCAATTCCTTCCCTTCCTTGTTCAAAGTACAGTATTTCAGTATATCTCCGCTGGTCATGGAACCGTTGGAACAATTCAAACGGCCGAATCTGCGATACTGAATCTTTGCAGCGTCAAGCACTCGCAAGGCAACTGCCGCACTTGACTCCGAACAAGGTTCCGATGAAAGGACGCTGGTGTCCTTGAACTGCTTGAGGACGAGATTAAGATCGATTCTATCGAGCAGAGGACCGGAAATGCGGCTTCTGTAACGAAGTATCCTGGACGATGAGCACACGCACCTGTTGCCGTCTTCGTACAGATAGCCACAAGGGCAGGGATTCGTTGCTGCCACGAGTATGAAATTGGCAGGATATGAGAACTTCTGTTTCACACGGCTGACCTGAATCTTCTTCTCCTCCAGGGGCTGACGCAGAAGTTCAAGCGTGTCTCTTCTGAATTCCGCAAGTTCATCGAGGAACAGGACACCATTGCTGGCCAGTGAAATCTCCCCGGGCATCCCGTCCCAACCACCACCTGCAAGCGACTGGTTTGTAATTGAACTGTGAGGAGCCCTGAATGGTCTTTTCAACATATTGCCGCCCAGATTCCCATACATCCCGCAAATTGAATAGATACGCCCGGTCTCCATTGCCTGACTATAGGTCATTGGTGGCAGTATTGTTGGGAGCGCCGAGGCCAGCATGCTCTTGCCGCACCCCGGACTGCCGGTAAAAAGTATGTTGTGACCTCCTGCAGCCGCTATTTCCAAAGCCAGCTTTGCCATATTCTGTCCCTTGACGTACGCAAGATCATTTTCAAACAGAGTTCCTTTCTCAAGCATGCCTCTGAGCATTTCTGCATGCTTGTCCCACTGGGCGATAGTCCCTGCTCCAGACTCTGCCATGGCCTCTCCGTTCACCAGAAAGCCATCAAGAGGGATTTCAGACTTCAATGCGGAAAGAAGTTCGTCAAGCGTGTTCAAGCCATACACTGCAACATCCCGCACCGCCACACACTCCCTTGCACATTCGGCTGGAAAGATGCACCCTTTGAATCCATGCGCCGCCGCATCCGCAGCTATTGCCAGAGCTCCGTTGAAATGCCGCAGCGAACCATCCAGTGCAAGTTCTCCCATCACAATGTACCCCGACAGGTCAAGAACAGGTTCCAGCTGACCGCTGGCTGCAAGGATTCCTGCGGTGATTCCCAGATCGAAACCAGTCCCGGCCTTCTTCAAATCCGCAGGAGCCAGATTCACCACCACCCTCTTCCCTGGAATCTTATATCCATAATGATGCAGGGCGCTCATTATCCTGTGCTGGCTTTCCCTTACCGCATTGTCTGGCAAGCCTACAACTACGTAGGCCATTCCGGGCGTCACATCCACCTCGATGGTTACAGGTATTGTATCAATACCCAGACAGCTTGCCCCAAAAACTTTGTACAGCATGATCTTTCAATGTTTAACTTGAACAAAGAAAAACATAAGAACATGAACCAAGGTGATAGAACTGCAAAAAGTGCCGCTGAAATCAATTTTATATAAAATGCACTAATTTTTTGCAGAAAATACAGGATAAAATGGCTAATTTTGAGTCTTTGAACATTAATTGATTCATATAGATTTTTTAAACCATGAGCGAAATAAAAACGAACAGGTATGTAGCGCTTGACGTATTGCGCGGAATGACAGTAGCCGGAATGATTCTGGTAAACAACCCGGGAAGCTGGAGCACGATTTTTCCACCATTGAGGCACGCTCCGTGGGTGGGATGCACACCAACCGACCTTGTATTCCCGTTCTTCCTGTTCGTGGTAGGAGCCGCCATGGCCTTCTCCTTTGCAAAATACAATGAAGGACTGAACAAGGTTTCTGTAAGGAAACTCGTGAAAAGAGGTATTCTGATCTTCCTTGTAGGCCTTGCCCTGAACGCTTTTCCATTCTACCCTGTCACTCAGGATCCCGAACTCAGCTTTGCTCAGAACTGGGCGAACTACTGGGAACATTTGAGAATATTCGGAGTGCTCCAGCGAATAGCAATGTGCTACATCGTAGGCGGATTTGTTGCCCTCTGGTTGCAGAAACCTAAGAAAATAATTCCTGCAATGGTGATTCTGGCATTGCTTCACTGCATAATACTCCTGCTCATAGGAAATTCAGCCGCACCTCTTGTAAATGGAGCACAGGGAGCTTTCTCACTTGCGGGCCAGGGTTCAGGAGCAATTGACATTTCACTTGTTGGAGAAAACCACGTATATCACGGATACGGTCCCGCATTCGATCCTGAAGGACTGCTCGGAACACTTTCTGGTTCCTGCACACTGCTTCTTGGCTTCCTAATAGGTAACATAATAAGAAAGGCGGATAACAAGATCCTTGCCGTTGCAAAGCTCTATACCATTGCAGTATGCTGCCTTGGCGCAGGCCTGGTTGTTGGAATATGGTATCCTATCTGCAAGGCTTTGTGGACAGGTTCGTATGTCCTCTATGCAGGCGGATGGGCAATAATGATGCTCGCATTCTTCATTTACTTCATAGATGTGAAAGGAAAGGAGAAGGTCTTCACACCTTTCAAGGCTCTTGGCATGAACCCGCTGTTCGCATTCGTGATGGCAGGCCTGTTCGCAAAGGTTCTTGGCAGAATAGTCCACTGGACCTCAACAGTAACACTGCCGGACGGCACTCTTGGCGAGAAGAGCTGGACAGCGCTGAGCTGGTTCTACAACAATGTATGCATTGCTATCGTAGGTGAAGGAAATGAAGTTTCATCTCTGATATATGCCTTGTGCTACGTTGCCGTTTTCACACTGATGGCAATGGTTCTTTACAAGAAGAAAATAGTCATAAAACTGTAGATGGCTTACATTGGTCTGATTTCCGACACTCACGGAACATTCGATGCTCCCTTGAAGGAATTTCTCAAGGACGTTGATGTTATATGGCATGCCGGTGATTTCGGCAACATTGAAACCGTTGATAACATAACTGCATTCAAGCCTCTCATTGGGGCATACGGCAACTGTGACCCGCACACGGTGAGACTTGTGCATCCTGTCATGAGATATTTCCGCGTTGAGGAAAAGAAGGTTCTCATAACTCACATAGGAGGATTCCCTGGACATTATGACCGCTATGCACTCAGCCTGATAAATTCATACAAACCCGACATTTTCGTTTGCGGTCATTCGCATATACTTCGTGTAATGAACGACAAACTGCACAATATGCTGGTGCTCAATCCCGGAGCGGCCGGAATACAAGGTTTCCACCAGGTAAGGACGGCCCTGAGATTCAGGATTGAAGGCAATGAAATAAAAGATATGGAAGTCGGGGAATGGGAACGCAGGCTTGTGCTTTAAGCACGGATTATCTTCACTGTTCCATCCACGCCCAGCTTTATAATCTGCGAAGCCTTGTGAGTTGATGAAGCATCAACAGCTGGATCAACACAATAGTCCACACCCTTGACAATCTCCTCGGATATCTCCTTGAAGCACTTTGGAGTGGCTTCACTGCTTATATTGGCGGAAGTTGAGACAATAGGCTTGCCGAACTTCCTTATAAGCCTGGTGCAGAACTCATTCATTGGAATGCGGATGCCCGCTGTACCGTCTTCGGCAACCACATTTGCGGCCAGCCCATCTACACCGGGATAAATTATTGTCATTGGAGCATCGTTCACCTCAATGAGTTCGTAAGCCATTGGCGGTACCTGAGCCACATACTGCTCTATCATATCAACGGAGCATGCAAGCGTAATGAGCGACTTGGCCTCGGAACGTTTCTTTAGTTCGAACACTTTTCTTACAGCATCCTCATTGGTGGCATCGCAACCTATGCCCCAGACTGTATCCGTAGGATATAAAAGCAAGCCTCCGTTCCGGAGCACTTTAAGCGAATTGTTTATTTCCTGTTCTATATCTACCATAATTCCTATATTTTGTCTTGACTGTCATTGTATTACAAGTTCCGTGATAACAGGGAAATGGTCTGAATAGCTCAGCTTCGGACTTTGATGAGAAAGACACTCATATCCTTCAGGAACAAGGACATAGTCTATCCTGAGCAATGGCCATAAGTACCGGAAAGTACCTGCGAAGCCGCTTCCGGCCATCTTGAAGGTATCCTTCCAACGCTTTGTAAACCTGTAATATGTATATGAAATCGGAGTATCGTTGAAGTCTCCGCAGACAATTACAGGATAAGGGCTTGATTCTATTCCGGAAATTATCCTGTCAACCTGCTTCGAACGTTTGATGTTCGTTCCCTTCATCCTGCTGTGAACATCCATTATCTCATCGGCGAGGCCTATGTCATGGTTGCCGAATCCGCCTGACAGTTTCTTTACAAGAGCGGTGAACGATATGTTATACGATTCAAGATGATTGTTGCAGATTCTTATGGTATCACCCTTGAAACTGATGTCGGCCAGTACACATAGATTGGTACTGCCCTCGAACACCTGTTTGTCATGTGAAATGACAGGATACTTGCTTAATATGAGATTGCCGAACCTCTGGCCGCTTTTCATCTTGAAAAGATGATATGCTCTGTAAGGATACTTCTTCTTCAGAAGGGTGTCCGCCATTCTCAATGAAGGAACGAAGCACTCCTGCAGAGCCACCACATCGGCATTGCTTTGCTTCAGATGGTTCATCACCAGTATCCTGCAGTCATTCCTCGGATATGCATGGGCTGAGGCGGAGAACATACCCACATTGTAACTCTCAACCTTCAATCTTTCACCTGCGATGGTCTGTTCAACATTTCCGGAATACCTTGCAAAATTCTCAGCATATATGAAACTTGGCAGAATAGCAATAATTGGAATCCATACCGAACTTGAACGCTTGCACAGAGAGACAATCAGCAGGAATATGTTCAACAATAAAAGCGGAATGAAGAAAAGGCCGAAGAACAATGGAATGCTGAAATCTGAAGGATTCACATAGGTGCTCAGATAGGAGAATATCAGAGCAGCCGCTGATATGACCAGTACAATGCGCCACAATGCGGAAAAGAGCCAGTGACCTTTTCCTGACTTGCTGGAATGACTTGTATTTCTTCTCCTGGCCATTTCTAGAATTCCTAATAATACATTCTTCCGTTATGCTTCCAATAAAGGATGAGGAGATAGCCGAACAGCATGCCTCCAAGGTGGGCGAAATGTGCCACGCCATCGGCTGCGTTGCTCAAACCTATCAGAAGTTCAATGGCGGCGAATATGATTACAAACCATTTTGCCTTGAGGGCTACAGGCGGAATGAGCATCTGGACTATTCTGTCCGGGAACAGCATTCCAAAAGCCATGAGCACACCGTATATGGCACCTGATGCTCCTACAGTTGGAATGCAGAATAACATTTTCACCTGCTCCAGCGCCATTGGGTCGCCTTGATTCGCCAGATTTATAAGATCAGAATATTTCAATGCTATGACTCCGTTGTGAAGCAAAGCCGCTCCTATGCCGGTGACAAGGTAAAACAGAAGAAATTTCTTGCCGCCCCAGACCTGCTCGAGCACGGAGCCGAAGAAGAGAAGGGTGTACATATTGAAGAATATGTGAATCCATCCCCCGTGCATGAACATGTAGGTAAGGAACTGGTACGGATGAAAAAAAGGCGAGCCGAAAGGGAACAGGGCCAGAAGTCCTGTGAGCCTCGGAATGACAAGGCTTGCCAGAAAAAGTATCGAGTTTATGATAATCAGGTTCTTGAGAACCGGTGGTATCCTTCCAAACATCTTAAAGAATCATTTTACGTTAATAATGTCATCCGGTGAAACGATTTTCATGCAAACTCCACCGAAAGGTGAATTGGAACAGCACTTGCATTTAAGCAGTTCACTTTCAATTGAAAGAGCCTTCTCTACTGACAGGCTTACTCCCGCGGGTACTGCAGCAGCCATTCTTGCAGCCACTCTTGCCATACGGTCATACAAAACCTTTGCCACATTTCCTCCGGGAGTGCCAAGAATGCCAAGTATTTCATCTGCAAGAGCACGGGCGGAATCTGCCTGTGACAAATCGATGTTCCCGATTGCAGGAACGCCCGAGAAGCAAAGGCTGCGCTCGTTGCCATGGCTGGTGCCTGCCCTGCTGATGGAGAATTCATAACCGCTTCTCTCAAGCAGTTCACGGTTTTCCTCAAGCACTGCAGCGGAAGCGGCGCTGATTGCCACTGTCTGCGGGAAAAGCAGTTCCTGACAGGTGATTGAGGAGTTGCAGCGGGAAAGATATTTCTCGTAAACAATTCTCTGGGCCGCAGCCAGACAATCGAGTATCTTGATTCTCTCACCGTTCATGTCCACAAGATATCTGTTTCCCATCACCTTCCTCAAAGAGGCGTTTTCACAGGAAGTCACGAAGTTACTTTCTGTCCCGGCAGGCGCATCCTCCAGCAGACTGTCACATGCCGCTGCGCTCAGCCCCGGTCCTTTATCCAGTGAACTGAACGAAACATGCCCCTTGCCGTCCTTCTCGAACGGATTGAACAATGGATTATAATTGATACGCGGCTGATGCACGGTACTGAAATCTCCCTTGAAGGCAGGAATGTCTATGGCTCCTTCCGTATCAAAATCTATGGAAGGCATCATGGAATTCATGCCAAGTGTCTGCTTTGCCGCCGAATGGAGCACCTCGAAAAGTATGCTTTCGTCCTCGAACTTGATCTCCGTCTTTGTTGGATGGATGTTTATGTCCATCTGCTCGGGATTTATCGAGAAATATACGAAATACGAAGGAATGTGGCCTTCGGGAAGCAGTCCCTTGTAAGCGTTGGCAAGGGCCTTGAACAGAAGAGGACTCTTGAAATATCTGCCGTTCACAAAGAAATACTGATTCTGCTGGCTCTTTCTGGCAAGCCCCGGAGTTCCTATGAACCCGCTTATCTTCACGATTGTGGTATCCACTTCTATAGGAAGCAGATCCTTTGCTATATCCTTGCCGCCGGCCTGGGCTATGCGGAGCTTCACGTTGGCAACCGCCGGGTATTCAAGCACCTGCTGACCGTTGTGAATCAGCTTGAAGCTCATATCCGGCCTGGTGAGTGCAATGCGGTTGAACTCACTTATTATCTGCTTGTATTCCGTTGCATCCGACTTCAGGAATTTTCTTCTCGCAGGTATGTTCCAGAATATGTTCCTGGCAGCAATGTTCGTTCCAACAGGAGTGGATACCTGTGATGTGGAACTTATCTTATTTGCTGAGATCTGCACCTGGTATCCCAGTTCATCTTCCTTGCGTCTGGTCCTGAGCGTGACTTCGCAGCAGGAGGCTATTGATGGCAAGGCCTCTCCCCGGAATCCGTAGCTGCTTATGTAAAAGAGATCCTCAGCTTCGCTTATCTTCGAGGTGGCGTGCCTTTCAAAGCATAATTCAGCTTCTTCTGGGCTCATTCCGCATCCATTGTCAATTACCTGTATCAGGGTGCGGCCGCTGTCCTCAAGGGCAAGCGTTACATTCTTTGCACCGGCATCAACGGAATTCTCCATAAGTTCCTTCACAACCGATGCCGGCCGCTGGATAACCTCTCCGGCGGCTATGAGACTGGCTATATTCTGTGGAAGTACCTTGAGCATTCTAACCCAGCTTATCCATTACGGCCTCAAGGGTCTTTGCAAAATAGAAGGCCGCAAGAACAAGAGCGCAGGCGGCAAAAACTCCTATCCATTTGATTATGGTGGCAACCTTGTTCACTTTCTTGGGATTGGTGATTCTCATCTTCTTGAATCCCCCCTTGATGTAGTCTCCCGGAACATATTCACCTGCTTCCTGTCTTTTTGCCCTGTCAATGATTTCGTCGAGTTCTTCCTTCCTCTCGTTCCAGTAACGTGGTTTGTAATTGAACACCTTATACTGAGGTGGCTTGAAAATTATAAGTCCCATAACATTTGCTCTTTCAAACCACAAACTTACGCAAAAACTTTATATATTTGTAAGTTAATTGTCATTCAACTGTATCTCTATGAGAAAACACCTTACAATAAATGCCCTGCCTGCAGTGCTTCTCTGTCTCTGCATTCTCTGCTCCTGTGACGGGCTGAAGCACATGCTTGGCATGAAAACTTCATCCGAAATAGAACAGATGAAGCAGATGGACTACGAGATAAGCCAGAGGCAGAAGATGCTTCAGGATTCTCTGGCGGCAGTTGAAGCTGCTGAAAGAGCTGTTGCTGAAAATCCGGGGCTCGACAAAAGATACTATGTGATTCTTGGAAGTTTCAAGGAGCAGTCGAATGTGGATCTGATGGTGAGGGATGCAAAGGCATTCAACTTCAATCCCATTGTAATACCTTGCAGCAATGGATTCACCATGGTGGCCGCTTCCGGACACTCCACCCTGCCCGAGGCATGTTCTGCAAGGATAAAGGTTGAAGAGCTGGACATATGTCCTTATGACATATGGATCTATGACACCAACCAGGGCCTGCACAAATAGTATGATTGATTGACTATCGCTGTGAAACATATATAACTTAAAAAAACATAAGAATAAATGAAAACCACTCCATTTACACAGAGACATATTGACCTGGGTGCCAAGATGGCTGAATTCGCTGGTTACAATATGCCTATTGAATATAAAGGCGGAATCAAGGAAGAGCATTTTGCTGTAAGAAACAATGTGGGCGTCTTTGACGTTTCACATATGGGTGAAATCTGGGTGCTCGGTCCGAACGCCCTCAAGTTCGTTCAGTACGTTACTTCAAATGATGCATCAGTGCTTGTTCCGGGCAAGGTTCAGTACACCTGCTTCCCTAACGGAAAGGGCGGTATCGTTGATGACCTTCTTGTTTACTGCATGAATCCTGAGAAATATCTGCTCGTTGTGAACGCTGCAAACATTGACAAGGACTGGAACCATATTCTCCAGTATGCTCCTGAGTTCGGCATGAGCGCAGGCAAGGAACTCATCAATGCATCCGATGATATCTGCCAGCTTGCAGTTCAGGGCCCTAACGCAATGAAGATCGTTCAGAGAATCTGCACCGAGCAGGTTGAGGACCTCGTTTACTACACATTCAAATATTCAACCGTTGCAGGCATAGAGAACGTGATTGTATCAGCCACAGGTTACACCGGAGCCGGCGGATGCGAGATCTATGCTCCAGCAGCTCAGGCAGACAAGCTTTGGGATGAACTGTTCAAGGCAGGCGAGCCTGAAGGCATACGTCCTATTGGTCTTGGTGCAAGGGACACCTTGCGTCTTGAGATGGGCTTCTGCCTCTATGGCAATGACATCGATGACACAACATCACCTCTTGAGGCTGGTCTCGGCTGGGTAACCAAATTCAACGACGTAAAGGGTGATTTCGTTGACCGCGCATTCCTCGCAGAACAGAAGGCTGCAGGCGTTACAAGAAAACTCTGCGGATTCCAGATGGTTGACAAGGGTATTGCACGCCACGGATATGAGGTATGCAACGCAGAAGGCCAGACCATAGGTCACGTTACATCAGGTACAATGTCTCCTTGCCTTGGCGTTGCAATAGGCATGGCTTACGTAAACGCTCCTCTTTACAAGGTTGATTCCGAGATTTACATCAAGGTCAGGGAGCGCCTGCTCAAGGCCAAGGTTGTAAAGGCTCCTTTCTACAAGAAATAACACTTTTCACAATACTTATCACCCCCTCTACCCTTCTTTGGTAGAAGGGGTGTTTTCATTTGATTTTGATCATTAAAACCAAGCGCCATGGGAAGCGAATCAACAAGAGAAAGGCTGAAGCACTTCATCAACTTTTCAGACAACATTGATATGGAGTCTGCACGGAACAACATCCTCGGGAACATAGAATTCCGTGGAAGCAATGTCTGGATTCTCATCTTTGCTATGATAATAGCCAGCGTGGGACTGAATGTGAACTCAATTCCTGTGGTCATTGGCGCAATGCTCATATCCCCTTTGATGGGACCTATCATCGGGGTTGGCTTCGCACTGGCCATAAATGATACAGGGCTCCTGCGCAGAAGCAGCAGACATCTTGGCATAATGGCATTGCTGAGCATCCTCAGCTCCACCTTCTATTTCCTTCTGACACCGCTTTCTCTCAACACTCCTACCGAACTTCTGGCAAGAACAAATCCAACGTTCTACGATGTATTCATCGCATTCTTCGGCGGTCTGGCGGTTTCAATTGAAATATGCAAGAAAGACAAATGCACAGTGATAGCAGGTGTTGCCATTGCCACTGCGCTCATGCCGCCGTTGTGTACTGCAGGATTCGGACTCGCCTGCGGAAATATGAGATATTTCATAGGAGCCATCTATCTGTTCTTCATCAACTCGGTGTTCATTGCACTTGCATCGTTCCTGATGCTTCGCTACCTGAAGTTCCCTATTGTTTCAATAGCGGATCCTGTAAAGAAAAAAAGAACAACAAGAATAATAGCGTTCGCTGTCCTGCTTCTCATAGTACCAAGCATTTATTCCGCCATCTCTGTCATCCAGCAGAACAAATTCAACAAGAACGCCACCAAATTCATCAATGAGAACAAGACTGTAGGCAACGCGTACATTTTCGATTATGACATCGACCACAGTTCAGGCCGCTCGAAACTCATAATTTCGCTGGCCGGGCAGACTCCTTCAGAGAAGGAACTGGCAATATACACCGACAGACTTGCAAACTATGACATCAAGAACGAGCAGTTTGAAATCAACAGTTCAAGCACGGTTGAGAACAACCGGGGAATTGACCAGCAGCAGCTTGTAAATTCCATATACTCACAGAATGAGAACGAAATCCGCAAGAGGGAGACCACGATTGCAGAGATGGAAAGACAGCTGGCAATGTACAAGAAGCGCGAATACCCTACGGAAAGGATCTTCAAGGAACTGAAGATCAATCATCCCGATGTCTCAAGCCTCACAATATGCAGCGGCGAAACCGCCGGCGAAGACAATGCCAGGGAGCAGGGTAAGATACATTTCTTTGCCATTATCGGGAACAATGGCAAAGCGTTGACGGCAGACGAACTGGAGCATATCAAGATATGGCTTGAAATAAGAATGTCCCTTGATGAAATAAACGTAATACAGAAATAGCTGCAAAATGCCAACATTCCATAAATCGTTCATATCAAAATTCCTGATGCTGCTGGTCCTGACAGCGTCCGTGTTGGTCTGCTGCAATTTCACACAGCTTCCCGGAAGCTCAGGCACAGCGCACGACTGCAATTCCGGAGCCGAAGCCTTCGCCGATCAGTTAAGGTTCGACACCCTGCGCATAACTTTCATAGGGGATGTCATGCAACATGCCCCTCAGATAAAATCGGCCGCCGCCGTTGCGCAGAAGCAAGGTCTCCCGAGCGGCTCATTCAACTATTCAGCAATGTTCAGGCACATACAGCCCTGGCTTGACAAGGCTGACATTGCCGTTGCCAACATCGAATTCCCGGCAGGTTCCTCCGGCTACAGAGGCTACCCGCTTTTCAAAGGACCAGCCGAGGTTGCAATCGAAGCCCACAGATGCGGAATAGACCTTGCCCTCATGGCAAACAACCATATGGCGGACGACGGAGCGTCCGGAATCTCCTACACCCTTGATTTATATGATTCACTGGCGATGGTTCATACAGGAGCTTTCCGCAACATATCCGAGCGGGAGAAGGACTATCCTCTCATCATGGAAGCCTGCAGGAATGTAAGACTGGCATTCCTGAACTTTACATATTCCACCAACGGCAACCCTGTGCCGGAACCGTTCATTGTGAATGCAATGGATTCCGTACAGGTCAAGGAGGACCTGAAAAAAGCATCGGACCGTGGGGCGGATTACATCATTGTCCTTCCTCACTGGGGCATTGAATATGACCTTCACCCTTCTTCAGAACAGAAATGCTGGACCGATATGATGCTTCGTTGCGGAGCTGACGCAATAATTGGTGCACATCCTCACGTGCCTGAGGATGGTATCATTTTTGCAGACAGCAGCGGATGTGTTGAGAATATTGTATTCTATTCACTCGGTAACTACATATCGAATCAGAGCAAGCCGTTCTACACTCAGACCGAACTTATGGTAACCCTGAAAATACAGCTGGACAAGCTGACCGGGACTTCAAGGATGATCGAGCCCGAATGGGAATGGCTCTGGTGCTTCAAGAAGGGAGAATTTGAAGACGACTACACCGTTGTTCCGCTGTCAGAGCTCAAAGCCCTTCCGGAAGAGAAACGTGCTGAATACAACAATATTATCACAAGGCTTGAGAACTTGAGAGATATGCATCTTATCAGAACCTGCATTGTTCAAGGATGCAATGAATGAATGATATGGCAAAGAAAACAGTTAAGGAAGTAGAGAAAACAATAGAACTGGGAACCCTTGATCCGGTTGAAATCCTGGGGGTCAACAATGCTCTGCTGTACAAGCTTATGACAGGATTCCCCGATTTGAGGGTGGTTGCAAGAGGAAGCATCATCAGAGCTATCGGAACCACAGACTCTGTAAATGCATTCGAGAATGCCATGAACGGGCTTATCCGGACCAGAATGCGCAAACGCAAGCTGTCTGAAGACGATGTTGATGAAACTCTTTTCAATATACAGCGCCCTGCAGCCCATGCATCGGAAGGCAAGGACGCAGGCAGTTCCGAAGAGGATACTGAACATATCATAACCTATGCAAGCGATGGCCGTGCCGTGAAGGCCAGGACAAAGAACCAGGTGAAATTCATAGAGCAGTTCGCAAAAAATGACCTTATGTTTGCAATAGGTCCTGCCGGCACAGGAAAGACATACGTTGCAATAGCGCTTGCTGTAAGAGCACTCAAGAACAGGGAAGTCAGAAGGATCATACTTACCAGACCTGCAGTTGAGGCTGGTGAAAGGCTCGGTTTTCTTCCGGGCGACATGAAGGACAAGCTGGACCCGTACCTGCAGCCTCTGTACGACGCGCTCATGGACATGATACCATCAACCAAGTTGAAAAGCCTCATGAGCGACGGCACCATTCAGATAGCGCCTCTTGCCTATATGAGAGGACGCACTCTTGAGAACGCCTTTGTAATTCTGGATGAGGCACAGAACACCAGCCTCTCGCAGATAAAGATGTTCCTTACACGAATGGGCAACAATGCCAAGTTCATAATCACAGGTGACACCACTCAGATAGACCTTCCCAACAAGGCGGATTCAGGTCTTGCAAAAGCCATAGAAATGCTCAAGGGAATAAAAGGCATATCAACGGTGCAGTACACAAAGGAAGATATTGTAAGACATCCTCTGGTTGGAAAGATAGTGAAGGCGTTCGAGGGACTGACAATGGCTCTGATGCTGATTCTTGGAACCTGCATACCAGGATGGGGCCAGTTCATGCAGGGCGTTGACGGCGGACTGGCGCCACGTTTCAAACAGCACGTTGAGTTCTTCTGTTCCGATTCCCTGTATGGAAGGGCTGCGGGCAGCAAAGGTGAGCTTGCCGCGGCGCATTACATCTACGACAAACTTATGGAATACGGTATACAGCCGATCACAGACAGGGACGGTGACGATTTCTTCATCACAAAGAACCTCCTGCCTGGTTACGAACAGACACTCGCTGATACCATCCATTCCCGCAATGTGATTGCAATTATTGAAGGAACAGACCCGCTGCTGAAAAACGAATACATAGTGATAGGGGCACATTATGACAACGTTGGCTTCAACACAATGAATGTGAACGGACAACAGAAGATTGACATCTTCCCCGGCGCTGATGCAAATGCATCCGGAGCAGCAATGCTGCTTGAACTGGCACGTGAGATTGATTGCAGCAGAATCATGTTCCGCCGTTCGGTCATCATTGCCTTCTTCGGAGCCGGCGACCAGGGGCAGGCAGGAAGCTGGTACTTCCTGAACCGTTCGTTCAAGGAACTTGACAACATGGACTACATGATCAACCTGGATATGGTTGGCAGAGGAGAGGACTGCCGAGTGTTCACAGGCGTGGTGAACAAGGAAATCAACGCAATTGTGGAGGAACTCAAGCAGCGCGAAGCAAGCATCGAGCCGAAATACATATCACACGATTTCAGTTCCGATCACAGGAACTTCCATGCAAGCGGAATTCCAATCACCTTGATAACAACAGGAATGCACCCGGAATGCTTCACCTCACGTGATATTCCTTCAAGACTTGATTACAGGCAGATGGAGGATGTTGCAGAATTCACATACGCTCTTGCCCAGCGCGTGAGCAACAAGGAGGCAAAGCTTCAGAATCTCAAGGACAACACTTACACACCTGAGGCTGCGGATGATGCCAAAGGCCACATTTATACACAGACGGAGGTTGAGCACCCTGCACAGTTCCTTCACGGAGATGAACTCCAGTTCATGGACAAATGGGTGAATCCATACATCAAGTTCCCTGAAAGTGCTCTCAGGAATGGTGACAGCGGAAGGGTTACCGCCGAATTCATTATTGAGAAGGACGGAAAGGTGAGCAACGTGAGAATAGTCCGCGGAGTGAGCGATGATCTGGATGATGAAGTGCTGAAGGTCATAAGCGCTTCTCCGAAATGGAAGCCGGCGGTGATGCACGGTGAGCCTGTAAGGGTGAAAACCTACGTTAACGTAGATTTCAGATTGCGCAAGAAAGGCAGTTTCGGATTGAAGAAATGACAATATTATTCAATACCTTTGCAGTTTGATCATTGAAAACAATATAATCCGTATATGGAATACAATTATAAGGAAATAGAGCAGAAATGGCAGGCCAGATGGGCTGCCGAAAAGACTTTCAGAGTTAAGGAAGATTCTTCAAAACCAAAATATTACGTACTGGACATGTTCCCGTACCCTTCAGGTGCAGGACTTCACGTGGGCCATCCTCTCGGATACATTGCAAGCGACATCTACAGCCGCTACAAGAGACTCAAGGGCTTCAATGTGCTGCATCCTATGGGATATGACGCATTCGGACTTCCTGCGGAACAGTACGCCATTCAGACTGGCCAGCATCCTGCAAAGACAACCAGGAACAACATAAACAGGTATCGCAGCCAGATGGACAGAATAGGCTTCTCATACGACTGGAACCGTGAGGTGAGAACCTGCAGCCCCGGATATTACAAATGGACGCAGTGGGCGTTCCTAAAGATGTTCGGCCACTGGTACAACAATGAGAGCTCAAAGGCCGAGCCTGTAGAGAAACTTGTTGCAATCTTCGAGAAGGAAGGAAATGCAAATGTGAACGCCGCCTGCACGGAGGGTCCTGTTTTCAGTGCGGAGGAATGGAAGGCGTTCAGTGAAAAGGAGAAGAGCGATGCTCTCATGCGTTACAGAATAGCATATCAGGGTGAAACATCGGTCAACTGGTGTCCTAAGCTTGGAACAGTGCTTGCCAACGATGAGGTCAAGGAAGGCCTTTCTGTAAGAGGCGGTTTCCCTGTTGAGCAGAAGAAGATGAAACAGTGGCAGCTGAGGGTATCGGCTTATGCACAGAGACTGCTCGATGACCTCGAGGGACTTGACTGGACAGAATCGCTCAAGGACATGCAGCGCAACTGGATAGGACGTTCACAGGGAGCAGAAATGATTTTCAAGGTTGGCAACTGGGACGTAAAGATATTCACCACCAGGGCCGATACGGTCTTTGGTGTGACCTTCATGGTTCTCGCACCTGAAAGCGAGTGGGTTGAGCGTCTCACCACTCCTGAGTGCAAGGCAGCGGTTGACGAATACATTGCCCAGACAAAGAAAAAGACCGAAAGGGAAAGAATCTCGGAGACAAAGAAAGTCACAGGCGTGTTCACAGGTTCATACGGAACCAATCCTTTCACAGGCGAGAAAGTTCCTGTATGGGTCAGCGACTATGTGCTCAGCGGATACGGAACGGGAGCCATCATGGCTGTTCCTGCTCACGACAGCAGGGACTGGGCGTTCGCAAAGAGATTCAATCTCCCTATCATACCTCTTATAGAAGGCTGTGATGTGAGCGAAAGCAGTTTTGATGCAAAGGAAGGAACAATGATAAACTCAGGTTTCCTTACAGGCATGAGCGTGAAGGAGGCCATTCCTGCAGCTATTGATGAAGTTGAGAGAAGAGGCATAGGCAAACGCAAGATAAACTACAGGCTCAGGGATGCCATTTTCTCAAGACAAAGGTACTGGGGCGAGCCTTTCCCTATCTATTACAAGGATGGTATACCATCGCCGGTGGATGAAAAGGATCTTCCTGTAACCCTGCCTTCAATATCTTCATTCCTTCCTACGGAGAACGGCGAGCCTCCATTGGCAAGAGCCAAGGACTGGACTTACAACGGCTATCCTCTGGAAACAAGCACCATGCCTGGTTTTGCCGGCAGCAGCGCATACTATCTGAGATATATGGGCCCTCACAACAGCTATGGTCTGGTAAGCAGGGAGGCCAATGAATACTGGCGCAATGTTGACCTTTACATAGGTGGAACAGAGCATGCCACAGGCCACCTGATTTATTCGAGATTCTGGAACAAGTTCCTTTATGATCTTGGTTATGTGTGTGAGATTGAGCCGTTCAGGAAACTCATAAACCAGGGAATGATCCAGGGCCGTTCAAACTTCGTTTACAGAATAAAGAACACCAACACCTTTGTATCATACGGTCTCAAGGACCAGTATGACACAACCGAGATTCACGTGAACGTGAACATAGTGAACGCAGACCGTCTTGACCTTGAGGCTTTCAGGAACTGGATGCCTGAATACAGGAACGCGGAGTTCATTCTTGAAAACGGTGAATACATCTGCGGATGGGCTGTTGAGAAGATGAGCAAGAGCATGTTCAACGTGGTCAACCCGGACAACATCTGTGACTCATACGGTGCTGACACCCTTCGCCTTTATGAAATGTTCCTCGGTCCTCTCGAGGCATCCAAGCCTTGGGATACAAAGGGAATAGATGGTGTACACAGATTCCTCAGGAAATTCTGGAGGATGTTCTTCAACAACGACGAGCTCTGCCTTTCAGACGGCAAGCCAAGCGCAGCCGAACTCAAGGTTCTGCACAAACTTATCAAGAAAGTTGGCGATGACATAGAGAACTTCTCATTCAACACTTCAGTAAGTGCCTTCATGATTGCCCTCAACGAGCTTCAGACGCTCAAGTGCAACAACAGGGAGGTTCTGGAGCAGTTCACCATATTGCTCGCTCCTTTCACACCTCACATCTGCGAGGAACTGTGGAGCCTGCTCGGACATGAGGAGAGCATAAGCGGCGCCCGATTCCCTGAATACAATGAGGAGTATACAAAGGAGAACACTTTCGAGTACCCTGTATCATTCAACGGGAAAATGAGGTTCAAGATAGAGCTTCCAAAGAATGTTGATGCCGCCACCGCACAAAAAGCGGTGCTTGAGAACAGCCTGAGCGCAAAATGGCTCGAAGGCAGGAGTGTGAAGAAGATTATTGTGGTGCCTGGAAAAATCATTAATGTAGTCTGCTAAAAATTTTAAGATTATGGCTATCACCGGTGAAATTGTTCTGAAAGAAATAAAATCCTACCTGATAATAACCCTGGGTATTTTCCTGTATGTAGTAGGATGGATCTCATTTATGATTCCGCAAGGTCTGTCGGGCGGCGGCGTGACCGGTATATCGGCCATAATCAATTTTGCAACCAACGGCTACATTGAGATATCATATTCATATCTGGTTCTCAATGCCATACTTATTACAACAGGAACCATAATCCTTGGAAAAGGTTTCGGAGCAAAGACCATCTACAGCATAGTAATGGCATCCGTTATGTTCAAGGTGCTCCCCTACTGGGAATTTCTCACAACCCTGTCAGATATTCCAGAACCTTGGATCAATGCAGTCATCAGCGGTACTTTGAGTGCTTTTGGAGTTGCGGCAATTTTCTTCCAGGGTGGAAGCACGGGTGGAACGGATGTGATTGCCCTAATTCTCAACAAGTACAGTAACACCTCACCTGGAAAAGGTTTCATGTACTGCGATCTGGTGATTATCGGTTCGGTTATTTTCCTTCCAGGCAAGGGACTGCAGGATGTGGTATATGGTTACATACAGATGGTTTCATTCACCTACATGCTTGATTCCCTCCTCTATGGATCCAAGCAGTCAATACAGATGTTCATATTCTCCGGCAAATATCAGGAAGTCGGCGATATGCTTCTGCACAAGATGAGACGAGGAGTAACCGCTCTTGATTCCGTTGGATGGTACTCGCAGCAGCCTGGCAAGGTCCTTGTTGTGGTTGCTCGTAAAAGCCAGATAAACGAACTTACAACTGCTATAAAGGAAGTGGATCCAAAAGCCTTCATCTCTGTCACACCAACAGCAAGCGTGTACGGACAGGGCTTCGACACCATCAAGGAAGTGAAGATAAACACGAAGAAAAAAGCCGGAGTGATGTCCATTTTCACAGGAAGCGGAAATCCTTCCGAAAATAAATTCTAACACTTTTTATGTACAACAGACATAGCATCATCGTTCTGCTGAAGGAATATTTCATAATCACCTTCGGCCTTCTGCTCTATACACTTGGATGGGATACCTTCCTCATTCCGAACGGACTGGTAGGTGGCGGCGTCACCGGCATCTCAGCCATACTGCTCTATGCATTCAAGATTCCACTCAGCGTAACCTTCTTTGTGATAAACGCCATATTGCTTGTCATAGGCCTCAAGGTTCTTGGCAAAGGATTCGGAGCCAAGACAATTTACGCCATAATTGTAGCATCAGTTTTTCTGGATGTTGTTCCTGAATTCCTTTCCGAGGATTTCATAAGGGAGTTCGCAACAAGCAACGGAAAGCTTCTGTGCGCGCTCTGCGGAGGAATAATGGCCGGGCTCGGAATAGGTATCTGTTTCTCACAGGGAGGCAGCACAGGTGGAACAGACATTGTGGCTCTGATAATATCCAAGTTAAGGAACATTGCCCCAGGAAGGATCATACTTACAATAGACATCTTCATTGTTGCGAGCGCATTGCTCCTCCCTGCCAAGGAGATAGTTGATGCAGCAGGCAACGTTACCGGAGTGCAGCCATTCGGTGAGAAACTGGCAATTGTCCTTTACGGATACATACTGGTGTTCACAACCGGATATGTGATTGACCTTTTCATTTCCGGCACAAAACAGTCATTGCAGATATTCATCATTTCCGAGAAATACGATGAAATTGCGGACCTTGTCATCTCCGATCTCAAGCGTGGAGTCACACTTCTTGACTCGGAAGGATGGTACACGAAGAAAAAAGGCAAGATTCTGATGGTCATGATAAGGAAGCATGACATAAGCCTCCTTTATCGTATAATAAAATCCGTTGACAAGAACGCATTCATTTCAGTAAGCAGTGTTTCAGGCGTTTA
>JAGHUC010000107.1 GCA_018065035.1 Candidatus Egerieousia equi
ACCGATCCTGTGAAGATGTACATCCCCGGGTTCGAGGGCTGGGTTGATCCTGAAACCGGAAAGGAGACCGACATCACAATCCTTGACCTTTTCACACACGCATCAGGCCTTCCTTCATACGTAAGTCCAAATGTTGTAATCGAGAAGTGCGGCGTTGACGATCCGGACTCCCTGATGAACTATATCTGCCACATGCCAAGACTCTACAAACCGAGACAGGGTTATACATACAGCTGCCTCAACTTCATCACCTTGCAGAACATACTTCAGAACATCACGGGCCAGAAACTCTGTGACTATGCCACCGAGAATATCTTCAAGCCTCTTGAGATGAAGCATACCTGCTACAATCCTGCAGCAAACAACAACGAGGAAGTGATGGCGCTTGTTGCTCCTACCGAGAAGAAGGACAGTACAAGCTGCTTCCTTGGCGAAGTTCACGATCCTCTTGCACGCGTGATGAACCATGGCAATTCAGGCAATGCAGGTGTATTCTCCTGCGCTGAGGACCTCTGTAATCTTGCCAAATGCTATATGAATCAGGGTAATTTCAACGGCAAGCAGATATTGAGCAGGATTACCTACAAGAAAATGATAAGCATTCCTGCAGGCTACGAGCATCTTGGCCATGCAATAGGCTGGGATCTTTGCTCAAGCTACACCGGCACAAGGGGAGAGGTGTTCACTTTTGACAAGACTATCAACCATACCGGATATACAGGCACAGCCTTTGTTCTTGATACGGAGAACAATGTTGCAGTCATTCTTCTCTCCAACAGGGTACACCCTATTGATGGTGATGGTATCATGAGATGCCGCGCCCTTGTTTCCAACATAGTTGCAGCTGCAGTGCTTAAATAGCACGTTTCCCCAGATATACACAATAAAGGTGCCCGATTCAAAAAATCAGGCACCTTTTCTTGCTCGCTGGCACTGTTGAATTTTGGATTAATTATATATTGTGAATTGGATGGACGTTATTCTATTATTCTTGTCATATATAACTAAAAGTTCCGCCCAATCACTGAAAGGTACGTGATATTCATTTGGAGTTCCTTTGTCAACAGGCATATTCAGTTGTTCAACTTTGGAAATGTTGTCACCAACTTTCAAGCCTCCTTCAATCTCTGAGGTGAAAGCTGCAAATCCTGGATCATCTATTACAAATTCTCCACCAACTCCGTCAAATGAAAAATAAAACCTGCTGCTGTGCCCATAATAGAACGTCATACCCAATTCATCTTCCCGATATGAATCAGGAGATCCTAATTTGGCAATGACTTGTTTTTTGCTGTATATGCTTTCGCCATCTATTTTCAATCCGTTTATATCTACAAGGGGTAGAATGAGTTCCTGTGCATGGTTGAATATGCTATCTGTTTTCAATACATCTGCATCTTGTGAAAATGTAAAATTTGAAATCAACGTCAGTAATATGATAATTGTTGTTATTTTAATGGTCTTCATAATATTAATCTTCATTTGAAATCCTATTTCACTTTTTGGGAATGCAAATTTATACGTAAATTCATAGAATGCGTATTAATTAGTGGCTGTTAAATTATAAATTTCGGATGAGGGACTTGAAAAATTCAGGTGTCCAGTGTTGTAAATTAAAAGATATACTATAACTTTGTAAATAATTAAATACGTATTAATTTAATGTACATTTAATTATGAAATTCCACGATAGACAGAAAGAATTGGGAATTCTCAGGAGAAATTGGCAAGGTTCGGAAGAGCGGTCGTTGTTCACCGTACTTATAGGGCGTAGGCGCGTTGGAAAAACCGCTTTGTTGTTACAAGTGGAGAAGGAGCAGAACATGCTGTATCTGTATGTTTCCAAAGATAATGAGCATGTACTTGTTGAAAAATTTCAAAAGGCAGCGGAAAATGTGTTGGGGCTGCATATATATGGAAAGCTCTCCACATTCGCCCAGTTCTTCGAGCAGATTATGGAATACGGAAGGGAACATCATTTTACTTTGGTCTTTGATGAATTTCAGAATTTTCTCAAGGTGAATACGGCCATTCCAAGCCATATTCAGGAAATCTGGGACAGGTATCAAAGACAAACCAGGGTGAATATGATTGCTTGCGGCAGCATATACAGTATGATGCATAAACTGTTCGACAATGAGGATGAACCTCTTTATGGCAGAAAGGACTGCGAAATAAAGCTCCTTCCTTTCCGAATATCGGCAATCAAGGAGATACTGCGGGAATACAATCCCGATTATGAATCCGAAGACCTGCTATGCCTGTATATGATCACCGGTGGAGTAGCGAAATACGTTGCCCAGCTGATGGACTCCGGCTCAACAACAAAGGAATCCATGTTGAAATGGGCGACACAAGCCGGCAGTCCATTTCTGATAGAGGGCACGGATCTGATTATGTCGGAGTTTGGGAAAGAATATGCCAATTATCTGAGCATTCTTCAGAAAATTGCTGGTGGAATGACTGTGCAGAGCCAGCTGGACAGCATAATAGGCAAGAATACCGGAGCATATCTTAAGACTTTGGACGAGGATTATAACTATGTGCATAAACTGCAACCAATGTTCAGTAAACCAGGCAACAGGAATATACGCTGGTATATTGATGACTGCTTCCTGCGTTTCTGGTTCCGTTTCATACTACCCAACCAGGCTCTTGTGGAGATTGGCCGCAATGAACTGCTGCTTGAATTGGTGGAAAGAGACTATTGTGAATATACAGGGCATGTTCTTGAACAGTATTTCCGTCAGAAATTCGGGGAGGAGAATCGCATTACCTCCGTGGGTTATTACTGGGACCGCAAGGGTAATAACGAAATTGACCTTATTGCACTGAACGATATTGACAGGACTGCCATTGTTGCCGAGGTGAAAAGAAACGCAGACAATTACAACAGAGTGCTTCTTGAGAAAAAATTCAATACCATTAGAAATGAATTTGGAAAATACCATAAACTGACATTGACAGGCCTGTCAATGGCTGATATGTAATTCAATTGCATTCACTATATTTGTAGAAACAGAACAATCAATACCATGCTCAAACTTCGTACTTTTTCAAGGATTATACTGCTGGCTGCGTGCCTTGCGGCAACTCAGATTTCATTGGCAAGGGATGTTAATGATGTAAGGCTTCTTTACTGGAACATTCAAAATGGAATGTGGGCGGACCAGCAGAACAATTACAACAATTTTGTGGATTTTGTAAAGAGTCAGGATCCTGACATCTGTGTTTGGTGCGAGGGGGCAAGCATTTACTATAGCGGAACTGCCGATTATCTCAAGACCAACGACGAGAAATATTTGCCTTACAACTGGGACGAACTGGCTGCCAGATACGGACACAACTATGTTTATGTAGGCGGCTGGCGCGATGACTATCCACAGGTTGTGACATCGAAATTCCCAATAAAGAATGTCAAACGCATTCTTGGCAATCCGGACGATGTGATTGTAAGCCACGGTGCCGGCTGGGTGCAGATAGAAGTCCAGGGCCAGACGCTGAACCTTGTAACCCTGCATACCTGGCCTCACCAGCACGCATATATGGCTGAAGACCAAGAAAAGAGCAAGGCTGAGAACGGCGGTCACAAATACCGCGCACGTGAAATGAAATTCATCTGCGACAATACCATCAATACAGTTCCTGATGCAAGGAACCAGTACTGGATGATGATGGGTGATTTCAATGCACGTTCACGTGTTGATGCCGCACAATATGATTATCCCGAGGATTCGCCTGCATACCTCGTGCACGATTACATCAAGGCGAACACTCCTTACCGCGATGTGATTGCCTCCTGGAACGGCAAGAAATTTGTTCCTTCGGTTGCCGGAGGCTCACGTATAGATTTCATTTATGCAACGGCGCCTATGGTCAACCGCATAAGGGATGCCAGGATATATCCAATGGAAGGCTGGCTCAAACCTGTACGTGACCCGAAAAATCT
>JAGHUC010000046.1 GCA_018065035.1 Candidatus Egerieousia equi
TAATTTAATTGAAGAGATTATGGAGATTCCTGCAAAGTACAGTCCGCTTGAAGTTGAGGACAAATGGTACTCTTATTGGGTAGACAAGAAATTCTTTCATTCAGAACCTGACACCAGAAAACCATATACAATAGTCATTCCGCCACCAAACGTCACCGGTGTGCTTCACATGGGCCACATGCTGAACAACACAATCCAGGACGTACTCATCAGACGTGCGCGTATGACAGGCAAGAACGCCCTCTGGGTTCCCGGTACCGATCATGCTTCAATTGCAACCGAGGCAAAGGTTGTGAACCGTCTTGCGCAGCAGGGAATCAAGAAACGTGACCTCACCCGCGAACAGTTCCTCAAATACGCCTGGGAGTGGAAGGAGGAGCACGGCGGAATCATTCTCAAGCAGCTCCGCAGACTTGGCGCAAGCTGTGACTGGGACCGTACCGCCTTCACAATGGATGAGATAAGGAGCGAGTCAGTTCTCAAGGTGTTCGTTGACCTTTACAGAAAAGGACTTATCTATCGCGGTTTAAGAATGGTGAACTGGGACCCAAAAGCCCAGACTGTGCTTTCAACCGAGGAGGTTGTTTATAAGAACGAGAAATCAAAACTTTACTATCTTTGTTACTATGTTGCTGATGCACAGGAGAATCCTGTAAAACCAACGGGAGCAGAAGGTGAAGTTCTCCATAAGGATGACAAAGGTTACTACGCAGTTGTAGCCACAACCCGTCCTGAAACCATAATGGGTGATACAGCAATGTGCGTAAACCCTAAGGATCCTAAGAACCAGTGGCTCAGAGGCCATAAGGTTATAGTACCTCTGGTTGGCAGAGTGATTCCTGTAATCGAGGACCGCTACGTTGACATTGAGTTCGGAACAGGCTGCTTGAAGGTAACCCCTGCCCACGATGTTAACGACTATGCTCTTGGAAAGACACACAATCTTGAAACCATAGACATTTTCAACCCCGATGGCACACTCTCTGAAGCAGCCGGACTCTATGTTGGAATGGACAGGATGGACGTTCGCAAGCAGATAGTCATTGACCTTGGCAACGCAGGCCTCATGGAGAAGATTGAGGACTACGACAACAAGGTAGGATATTCCGAGCGCAACCCCGACACAGCCGTTGAGCCAAGGCTCTGCAAGCAGTGGTTCCTGAGCATGAAGCATTTCGCAGACATAGCTCTTCCACCTGTACTTGAAGGCAAGATCAAGTTCCACCCTAACAAATACGTAACCACTTACAGGAACTGGCTTGAGAACATACAGGACTGGTGCATAAGCAGACAGCTCTGGTGGGGACACAGGATTCCAGCATATTTCCTTCCTACAGGCGATGGTGAAGAAGAAAGATATGTAGTTGCAGAATCACTTGAGGAAGCTCTTGCAGAAGCCAGAAAATTAAAGGGTTATGAAAACATAACAGCCGAGGAACTCAAACGTGATGAGGATGCTCTTGACACCTGGTTCTCAAGCTGGCTCTGGCCAATAAGCCTGTTCAACGGAATCAATGATCCAGACAACAAGGAAATTAAATATTACTATCCAACCTGTGATCTTGTAACAGGTCCGGATATCATCTTCTTCTGGGTGGCAAGGATGATCATGGCAGGAGAGGAGTATATGAAGGACGTTCCTTTCAGCAATGTATATTTCACAGGTATTGTTCGTGACAAGCTCGGCCGCAAGATGAGCAAGCAGCTCGGCAACTCACCGGATCCTATCAAGCTCATTGAGCAGTACGGCGCCGACGGTGTACGTCTTGGCATCCTACTCTGCACATCGGCAGGAAACGACATTCTCTTTGACGAAAGCCAGGTTGAGCAGGGACGTAACTTTGCCAACAAGATCTGGAACGCATACAGGCTCGTCAAGGGCTGGGAGAGCGATGATGCAATTGCACAGCCGGAACACAGCGCACTTGCAATCGAGTGGTTCAACAATCTGCTGAACAAGACAGTATGCTTCATGGACGATTGCTTTGGCAAGTTCCGCTTGAACGATGCAATAATGAGTCTGTACAAATTGTTCTGGGACGATTTCTGCGCGATGTATCTTGAGATTGTGAAACCTGCATACGGAGAGAAGATAGACGGTGCAACATACAGGGCTTCACTTGGATTCTTTGATTCACTTCTCAAGCTTCTGCATCCGTTCATGCCATTCATTACTGAAGAATTGTGGCATAACCTTGAGGAAAGGGCTGAAGGTGAAACAATCATGAACCAGCAGCTTCCAAAGGCGCAGGACTGCAACGAAGATCTTCTAGCTCAGTTCGCAGTTGCTTCGGAGGTCATAATGAATGTAAGGAACATAAGGCAGAGCAAGAACATTTCTCCAAAGGAGGCTCTGAAACTTTCCGCCAAGGAATTCGAGTCAAACCGTTTTGCTCCTATAATAAGGAAACTTGCAAACATCAGCGAGATTTCTTACGTAAAGGATTTCGGTGAAATCAACGGCCAGACATTCCTTGTAGGAACCATGGAGTTCTACGTTCCTCTTGAAGGTCATATAAACGTTGAGCAGGAACTTGCAAAGATCAATGAGGACATTGC
>JAGHUC010000128.1 GCA_018065035.1 Candidatus Egerieousia equi
ATGGCTGTTGTCAAAGCTCTGTATTCCCATACTCACTCTGTTCACGCCGAGTTTCTTGAGGAAGGAGGCGAATTCCAAAGTAACATCGTTGGGGTTCAGCTCAATGGTGAACTCCTGGAGATGTTCCATATTGAAATTCTCACACAGAGCGCTGAAGATTCTTTCAAGCATCTGTGGTTCAAGCACTGAAGGTGTACCGCCTCCAATATATAAGGTTTCAATGGTGCTGTCCGCCTTCCGGCTGAAAAATTCACGCCGCTGTCGTATCTCCTCACAAAGGGCATCAACAAAATTATTCCGCAGGGAGAGCCTCCCCACGGAATAAAAGTTACAATAGTTGCAGAACTTCCTGCAAAAAGGAATATGAATGTAAATTCCAGCCACCTTTATGTCTGATGATTATTTCAGATAGGTGTCGCCGCTGGCTACCTTGCCATCGGTTGTGTAAACATCCACTGAATAAACGCCCTTTGTAAGCTGACCTTCCGGCTGGAAGAATATGCAAACCTCAACCTCCTCGCCTTCATAATCAACGTCTCGTGATGCGGAGCACATGAGCTGTTCGCCATCGGCCTCGAATATCTGCTGGTCACCTGAAGTCATAAGAATTCCATCAGGTCCCTTGATTCTTACATATACAGTTCTCGTACCTTTCTTTGCAATGCTGTTCTCAACCAGGGTTATGCAGGTCTTGAGCCTTGTTGCACGGCTGCTTCGCTCGGTTGCCTTGCCCTTGTTGTTGATTCCAATCATTGAAAGTCCGCGGCCCTTGAGCACGGAGCCTTTCTCAACCTGCTTTGTAAGATCATCGGTTGTGGTCTTGAGGTCATTGTACTTCTGCTTGCTTTCCTTGGCCTCCTGCTTTGCCTGTGAGGCTTCCTCGCGGAGAGCAATGTTCAGGGTGTTGAGAGAATCAATCTGATGGATGTAGTTCCTCATGATTGAACGCAGGGTACCAAGCTCCTTCTCATACTTCCTGAGCTTTGCCTTGTTGGTTGCCTCGGTCTGCTTAACCTTCTCAATGAGCTGGGCAACTTTCTCACGCTCCAGGTTCAATGACTCGTTCAAGGTATCGTTTGTTGAGGACAGATTTGCGTAATCTGTCTGCAACTGCTCCATCTGCTCGGTAAGATTCTCCTTGTCAATGGTAAGGTCATCAATGATTGCATTCCTGTCTGACCATACATAAATGAAAACACCGGCCAGAACTACAATTACTCCTACAAGCACCCAGATAATGGTTTTAAGTTTCTTTTCCATATCAGTAAATTCTTAATTTCCTATTTTTGACAAAACAAACTTCGTATGGTTTAATACATTCGTTTCTTTACCGAATGCAAAATTAATATCTTTGCACAAGAAATAAAAACAACGGAATCATGAAACATCTTATCAGAAGCGTAAAGTACTTCATTTACATTGCCATTATCTTCTGTATAATAGTGGCCATAATATATTACCTCTCGGACCATTCAAACACAAACTCACCTCTCGACCTGTTCAAGGAGGGCTCGTGGTGGAAGATGCTCCTGTTCTTTGTGGCATTCTCCGCTGTATATCCTCTGGTAGGATATCAGAAAAAAGAGCTTTACCATAACGGCAACCTCAAGGATTACAGACAGCAGATTCTCGAACTTTTTGAGAACGCACGCTATCAGCTGGTTGATGAAGGCAATGACTATTTCAAGTTCCGTTTGAAGAACCGCGTGACCGCAGTGCTTACAAAAATGAGCGAAGACGAGATTACAATAGATTTTTCAGAAAATCCAGCCATAATCTCAGGTCTTCGCAAGGATGTACTCCGTTTCGCACGCGGAATCGACTATATTCTTTCAGTGGAGAAGGAACAGTAACTGAACCATCGCCAGTGTAAAAAGGCTATTTCCTTATGGCTGCTATGCCTGGAAGTTCCTTACCTTCAAGGGCTTCAAGCATTGCGCCGCCTCCTGTTGACACATAGCTCACTGCTGAAGCATAGCCAAGCTGGTTTACAGCTGCAACGCTGTCGCCACCGCCAACGAGTGTGAAGGTTCCGTTCTGGGAGGTTGCCTGTGCAAGCAAAGCTGCAACGGCCTTTGTTCCCTTTGCAAAAGAAGGCATCTCAAAAACGCCTACAGGGCCGTTCCAGAGAATGGTCTTGGAGCCAAGGATAACGCTCTTCCACTGCTCAACTGAACTTGGAGCGGCGTCCATACCCATCCAACCGTCAGGAATTGCATTGATAGGACAAACCTGGCTTGCAGCATCGTTGTCGAACTTGTCGGCAGCAACAACTTCGCTTCCGAAATAAAGTTTGACTCCACATTCAGCCGCCTTTGCCATTATGGACTTTGCAACATCAATCTGATCATCCTCACAGAGAGAATTGCCAATCTTTCCGCCCTGGGCCTTGATGAATGTGAACACCATACCGCCACCAATGATCATATTATCAACCTTGCCGAGTATGTTCTCTATGACACCTATCTTGGAAGACACCTTTGCTCCACCAACAATGGCGGTTACAGGCTTCTCTGAATTTTCGAGCACTGAATCAATGGCCTTGATCTCACCTTCCATGATGTAACCGAACATCTTGTCCTCAGGGAAATAGTCGGCAATCAGCGATGTTGAAGCGTGTGCGCGGTGAGCTGTTCCGAATGCATCGTTGATATAGCAGTCTGCATAGCTTGCCAATGTCTTCACGAACTCCTTCTGGCTGGCCTTGACCTCTGCCTTGGCAGCCTTCTTGACTTCATCGGACGCATCCTCGGCCAGTCCTCTTGGCTTGCCTTCCTCCTCAGCGTAGAATCTGAGGTTTTCAAGCATCATCACCTCACCTGCCTTGAGGGCGGCAGCCTGTGCTCCGGCCTTCATGCAATCGTCGGCAAAAATTATTTTCTGACCGAGAAGTTCCTCAACCTTGTAAATAATATGTTTGAGGGAGAACTTGTCGGCAACGCCTTTAGGTTTTCCCAAATGGCTCATAAGTATGAGCGAACCGCCTCCTGCAAGAACTTTCTTGAGAGTAGGAATTGCGGCACGTATTCTGGTGTCGTCAGTAACTTTGAAATCGCCATCCAATGGCACGTTGAAATCAACTCTTACAATTGCCCTCTTCCCGGCAAAATTGTAACTATCAATACTTTTCTGCATAATATTTGTTTTTATACTTTTTTACAACGATGGTGAACTAATGTTTTCTGCCGCCTGCATTAACTCCTTCGGCTGGCAGTGGCAGCAAGGCAGGTAAATCCGTCTTCCTTACCATAAGCCAGATGCCTGCAAGAATGAAAGGAATGCTCAGCAGCTGACCCATGTCCAGAGGCATGCCCTGCTCGAAAGCAACCTGAGGCAGCTTCACGAACTCTATTGCAAAACGGGCGCCGAATATCAGCACGAGGAACAGTCCGAAAAGGAAGCCCCTGCGCAGCTTGCTGGCGGCATATTTATAAAGCAGCACCATTATCACACCGGCAATCAGGTAGCACCCGGCCTCATACAGCTGGGTAGGATGCATAGGCACTGTTTTTCCGCAGCGATGGAATATGAATCCCCAGGGCAGATCGGTTGGGTTGCCGTAAATCTCCGAATTCATGAGATTGCCCAACCTTATGAACATACCGGCAAAAGGAACCGCTATTGCAAGCCTGTCCATAACCCACAGGTAGTCAAAATCATATCTCCTTCCGTACTTCTTAACGAACCACACGATTCCTATGAGGATTCCTATGGCTCCTCCGTGCGAGGCAAGACCGCCCTCCCATACTTTCAGGATTTCACCCGGATGCGCCAGATACCAGCCAGGCTGATAAAAGAGCACATGCCCGAGCCTTGCACCTATCAGGGTACAGAAAATAAGAAGATATAACAGCGGATCCAGCAGGCTCACAGGCAGTTTCTCCCTCTTGAAGAAACTTTTGAACATGAAATATCCAAGTATGAAACCGCTCACGAAGAGAAGGCCGTAATACCTGACTTTCAAACTGCCTATTGAGAAAAGCACCGGATCAACGTTCCAATCAATGTATGCCAGCATAATATCTATTAATTACTGTTTTATCTTACCAGTCGTGAAAATACGCTCAAAGGTATGGCC
>JAGHUC010000132.1 GCA_018065035.1 Candidatus Egerieousia equi
GGACATCTGCTGAGACGCGAAGCGGATATTTTCGATACCGATGAAGAATCACTGTGCAGAACAATAACAAGCGTTGTTGATTCCATACCAACAAATCTTTACCAAGGTTTTACAACCTACAAGATCAGATATGCGCGTGACACATACTGGGTGAACGAACTTCAGGACATACCCCAGAAAGAAAACAGGAACAGAACAGACACCTGCACTTTTCATATAATGAAATTGGGAAGCTCCTTTCTTGTCATGGCTTATGGCAAAACGCTGAGCAATCTCGAATTCAATGACACCTACACTCCGAACGGATATCTCTATGAAAGCTGGGTTGATGCTCCAGGCACAATGTTGATAATGCATACTTTTAATGTTGATGGTGAACTTGTGTACAAATCCTATAGCTATAACAAGGAAAAATACGGTTCCGACGGCAAAGGTCATTTCATTGGCGAAATACTGTATGAGGTTAATATGCGATATGACAACTATGGACGCATGTTCTACAAGAAAACCACCGGCGGATGGGGCACAAAGGATGGGAGGTCATGGGCAGGTCAGACCTACCTGACCAACCGGCACTTATACCCTGAATTCGAATTCACCTACACTTACAACTCATACGGTGACATTGAGGACGTTGCCGTGATATACAAACCTGACATCCGCGTTGAAGCAGGCTATGTTCTTGGCAACAAAGCCTACAAGGAAAACAAGAATTTCTGGGACACAGGAACCCTCAAACGCACCGAGAAACGTATTCTTAAATATGAATACACTTACGATAGCTATGGCAACTGGACCGAGCAGAAACTCTACTCAGACGGTTATCTGATAAGAACAAGCCGCAGGGAGATAATTTATTGGTAAACTTGAAACTATTGCAACTATGTACGATTACATCAAAGGACAGATAGCCCAGATCAACCCGGCTGAAGTGGTATTGGACAACAACGGCATAGGATATCTGCTTCAGATATCGCTCCAAACCTATTCTGACATACAGAACCTGCAGGAGGTGAAGTTATATACCTATCACCATGTGAGGGAGGATATTGAACTGCTTTACGGCTTCTTCAAGAAGGAGGAGCGTTCACTGTTCCTCATGCTCATAGAGGTTAATGGAATAGGCCCCAATACGGCCCGTATGATGCTTTCATCGCTCACATACGATGAACTGCGTAATGCCATACTCTCTGAAGATGTGAACAAAATAAAGAGCATCAAGGGCATAGGTCTCAAGAGTGCTCAGAGAGTTATCATAGAGCTCAAGGACAAGATAATCAAAGGTGGCGGTGAAAGCAATGTTTCGTTGCCTGGCATAGCACCAAGCGCAAGCTCCGTGACTGAATCAGAAGCACTTTCAGCCCTTGTACTTCTGGGTTTCCCTAAACCGGCAGCTCAAAAAGCCATCGCCGCAGTGGGAAAGGAAAAGCCGGGATGTTCTCTGGAAGAGCTCATCAAACTGAGTCTCAAGAAATTGTAGTTATCAAGAAATTGACAATGCTCTAGAACCTGTAACCAAAGCTTAAGGTGGTTGAAATATAGTCGGAGGTTGTCCTGAACATGTTCTTGTTGCTTATTCCAAAATAATTGATGGATGTGTTCAGTCCTAACACAAAGTCCTTGTTAATGTTGTAAACCAGTCCTGCTCTTCCGCTTATTGTGAATTTTACATTTGTTCTGTCGTTGTATTCGTCATCCATTTCATCCAGCTTCTTGTCGAGCAGCTGGATAAACTCATTATTAAGCAGTTCCTCCAGTTCTTTCCTGTATCGGGCGTAATCAGGATTGCTCCAGTCGATTTTTTTGAAATCAAGCAACTTGGTGATTTTGAAATGGCTGGCAAATGTTATAAGTGCACAAGGAGCAACAGAGGCATGAATCATGAATTTTCCCTGCCCGGGTACAATGTTTATTCCATAACCGGGCCCGATTGCTATCTGATTGGTGGATATGGAGAATTTATCGGCGTTGAAGCTCACTGCGAACAGAACTGACTTTGAAATGTCCGATTTATTGTAGAAATAATTTACATCAACAAAGAACGCTCCAGCGGTGCGTTTCTGTATGGTATTGAATTTCAGGATAGCAGGGAAAGAGAAGCGTTCCGAGTTGAATACATAGTAGGCGTGAACCTTGGTAGCACGCAGGTCAAACCCTTCGCCAAAGTCCGGATCAAGACTGTAATGACGACCGCTGTAATACGTAGTTGCTCCTATATTGTTAATAGTCTGCATATTGAGTTCTATACCGAATCTGCGCTGATAGAAAGCAATGTTGAACATATTGCCACTCTTGTTTCCAAGATTGAACAACAGATTCACGCCAAGACCTCTGTAACTTATGCCAACTCCCAGCTTGTTGCTGAGTCCCAGTTTGAATTCGGATCTGGTGCTGAAAAATTCATGTTCTACGCCCTCGTATGAAATATTGAATCCAGGTGTATATGCAGTGTTTGTGAAATGCATGCCTCTGTAAAGTGCACTGACTATGAAAGGCTTGTCAGGCACACCAATGTAATTGGTATCTATGCCTTTCATAGTGGCTTTGCTGGCAAGACGCCCTATCCTCTGAATGTTCCTGCCCATCCAGGTTCCTGCATCAACTTTGCCGTACCTGTCATCGTTTTCGTCATCCTGCAAATATGTGCAGCCGGCATCCTCAAAGAGAACGCTGTTTGTTCTGGCATAATCAAAATCCTGAGCCTGCAGTCCGCTGTTTCCCAGAAACAGACTGAAGGACAGGAATACAATAACGAATAATGAATTTCTCATAACACAACAAAAGCGGCAATGTCCTTATGGCACTGCCGCCTTTTCCATGCTTCAAGTATCAATTATTTGATCATTGCCTCGTATGCAGCAGCATCCATAAGCTCATCCACCTCAGCGGCATTGCTCATTTCAACCTTTACCATCCAGCCCTGTCCGTAAGGATCTGTGTTTACGAGTTCAGGAGCGCCTTCAAGCTCAGCGTTTACCTCAATCACCTTTCCGGAAACAGGCATCAAAGCGTCAGCAACTGTCTTGACTGCCTCAATTGAACCGAAGTTCTCGCCAGCACCGAGTTCCTCACCATCTGTCTGGATGTCAACGAATACTATATCACCAAGCTCGGACTGAGCAAAATCAGTAATACCGATTGTTGCAATATTACCATCAACGCTAACCCACTCGTGGTCTTTTGAATACTTTAAATTTGCAGGAATATTCATAACTATTATTTTTTTAAATTTGTATGCAAATTTATCAAATTTATTCCACCTGCAAAATTTAGATACACAAATATGGAACACATTTTAATGAAACACAGTTTTGGAAGTGACAATCATTCCGGAGTACACCCAAGAATTCTTGAAGCAATAGGGAGGGAAAACAGAGGTTTCCGCGTGGCATACGGCGATGAAGACTATACTCAGAAGGTTCTTTCCTCCTTGGAGAACATGCTTGGAGGAAACTGCAAGGCCATATTTGTATTCAACGGCACAGGTGCCAACATAGTTTCAATAGCTCCTTTCGTAAAACATTACGAGAGCGTGATCTGTCCTTCCTCCGCACACATAATTGTTGATGAATGCGGTGGTCCGGCAAGATACACAGGCTGCGAATTCTTCACCGTGGACTGCCCCGATGGCAAAATCACCGCAGAGCAGCTGCGTGCGCAGATGCCGTACGAAGGCTCTTCCGACAAGGACTGGCACCATGCTCCAAAAAGAATCCTTTCCATTTCCCAGCCTACAGAGCTTGGAACCATTTATACTCCCGATGAAATCAAGGAACTGGCTTCCATAATGCATTCGCACAGCGGCTTCCTCCACATGGATGGTTCCAGAATATCAAATGCTGCGGCTTCGCTCGGAATGGACATAAAGGAATTCACCAATTACTGCGGTGTGGATGTACTGTCTTTCGGCGGCACAAAGAACGGTCTGCTTGTTGGCGAGGCCGTAGTTGTGTTCTACGGACCGAACCAGAATCCGCGCAACAAGGAAATTGCCATGAACGAACTGGAATACTACAGGAAACAGACAACCCAGCTTTACTCCAAGAACAGATTCATAGCAGCACAGTTCGAAGAATATCTCAAGGACAATCTGTATCTTGAAATGGCTTCCCACTCGAATGCAATGGCGCAATATCTGTCAAAACGCCTTGAAGAGATTCCTCAAATCAGAATATCAAAGAAGACCGAAAGCAACGCGGTATTTGCAATTCTTCCTAAAGCATTGTGTGACAAGCTGCTGGAGAAATTCTACTTCTACATCTGGGACGAAAGCACATACGAGGTACGCTGGATGTGCTCCTTTGCCACACGCAAGGAAGACATTGATGAATTCATTTCAGCAATAAAGACCTACCTGCAGTAACACTCAGTATCACTGAACAATAAAGTTTTCAAGCCTCATGATCTTGACCGGCTTGTCATAACCGATTTCCAGATTGGGGCAGACAACTTGCTTGCCTGTATCCACAAAGCCACACTTCTCCATAACCCTTCCTGAAGCAGGATTTTCAGGAAAGTAATTGCCCCAAAGAACAGAGAAGCCTTTGACATTGAAACAGTAATCAACTATAGCGCTCATAGCCTCAGTGCATATTCCCTTGCCCCAATATGGCTTGGCTATCCAGTATCCTACTTCGCATTGATTTTCTTGAATGTCCAGATTAGACAAGGACGCAGGAAGATATCCTACACAACCTATGGATTCACCGCTTTCTTTCAGTTCCACTGCCCACATTCCTTCACCACTGAATATGCTACGTATGGTTTCAAGGCTTTCTTCAATGGATATATGAGGCGGCCAGCCAGCTCTCGGCCCAACATCAGGGTCTGAAGCATACTTGAACAGTGAACCGGCATCTGATTCGAGCCATGGACGCAATATAAGCCTTTCAGTTTCAATTGATCGTGAGCACTTGTTGAAAGAGGAAATCTCAATAAGATTACCATCAGGATCAGATATATAGCAGGTCCTCTGGCCCCAAGGTTCCGTTGTAGGATCAAGCACAGGTTCCGCCCCCTTAGTTACGGCGTTATTGAACTCCTTGTCGACGTCAGAAAAACAAGGCACATCCAGAGAAATTTCCATTGTACCGTTGATGGTTTCAGGATAAGTGAAGCTTTTCGATACCATTTTCTCGAATTCGGCCCGTGGAAACAGAAGAATGCGCATGCCGTCGAGCACCATCTCAACATTAGGCTGTACACCATCCCAATCCGTAGTGAATCCGAGAACTTTTGTATAAAAATCAACTATCGGTCTATTGTTCCTTGTAAACAGTGCAATTGTATTGAATTTGAACCGTTTTGTCATAACGCTATTAGCACTTTATAATATTCAATTATAACTTTAACTGAATGGTTATTAACAATTAATAAACAGGAGATTTCAACGTCCGAACCAAACTAAAAGAACAGATATGTCTGAAGTGGAAACTCCAGGGATTCTTGAGGCTTGACCTATGGTCTGAGGCCTGTGGAGCATCAGTTTCTGCCT
>JAGHUC010000047.1 GCA_018065035.1 Candidatus Egerieousia equi
GCTGGCGTTGACGCCGTGGTTGCCGAAGGCTTTGAGGCTGGCGGTCATAACGGAAAGGAGGAAACCACCACTCTCTGCCTGATTCCGGCTGTAAGACAGGCGGTGAAACTTCCGCTGATAGCAGCCGGCGGCATTGCTCTAAAATGCCAGATCAAGGCTGTTGAAGCGCTTGGAGCCGAGGGCGTGCAGATTGGAACACGTTTTGCGCTGAGCAAGGAAAGTTCCGCATCGGAGGAATACAAGAAGCTCTGCCTTGGAATACCTGAGGGCGGAACAAAGCTCCTTCTCAAGAAACTGGCCCCGGCAAGACTGCTGGCAAACAATGGATTCACCATCGCTGTAGAAAAAATGGAGAATGAAGGTGCAAGCGCAGAGCAGCTCAGGGAGTTTCTGGGAAAGGGCCGTACAAAAATGGGAATATTTGACGGCAATGTGGAGGAAGGTGAGATGGAGATAGGTCAGATAGCTTCAATGATACCTGAAATTCAGAGTGTTGAAGAGATTTTCAATGATTTGGTTTAATATAAAATAATTTATTATGGATTCACTACTTATGCCCATTATCCTGCTGATGCTGGGATTGCTCATAGGCGTTGTTGTAAAATCAATCGGCAAATACATCAAGCTTCCTTACACTGTTGCGCTGTTCGCAGTGGGACTGATTCTTGGAATAATTTACAGGTTCGGACTGTTCGGAAATGCTCCTTTCCTGGAAGCGGGAATTGACCAGGTGTCAAACCTGAACCCTGATTTCGTGCTGTATGCGTTCCTCCCTATTCTCATATTCGATGCCGCATACGAGATGAATCTGCACGTTTTCAAGAAAACCCTGCTCAACGCATCGATTCTAGCAGGCCCGGGACTTGTGATATGCATGCTGCTCACGGCCGCTTTCATCATGCTCAACGTTGTGCTCTTCCCTGAAAGCGCAGGCTCCTGGAACTGGACATATGCACTGATGTTCGGCGGTCTGATAAGCGCAACCGACCCTGTTGCAGTTGTTGCCCTCCTGCAGGAACTCAAGACAAGCAAGCGCTTCTCCACACTTGTAGATGGCGAGTCCTTGCTTAATGATGGCACCGGCATCGTCTGCTTCATGCTCTTCTACGGAGCATTCGCTGGCAACCCAACCACCATGGGACCGGTAACTTTCTTCATCTGGGTATGTCTTGCAAGTTTTGTGATAGGTTTTATTATCGCAAAGCTTACACTTTGGTTCGTAACCAAGGTATCATCCGAGGAGATTGTGCAGAACAGCGTTATGATAATAGCCGCTTACGTTACGTTCATACTTGCTCAGAAGACACTTGATGTATCGGGAGTCATTGCACTGGTCGTATTCGGACACATATTCGCCCAGAGCGGACGCCCGTTGCTCAAACCAAGGGTGAACGAATTCATGAGCAAGTTCTGGGGGTTCCTGGCGCATCTCGCCAATACTCTCATATTCATAATAGTAGGTGTAATCATAGCAACCAAGGTGAATGTCAACCTGGAAAGCCTGCTCATTGTTTTCGGCATATACATTGCACTCAATGTCATCAGGTACATAATGATTGTCATACTCTACCCTATAATCAAACGCTGCGGATACGGCTTGAGCAAACGCGAATCCATAATTCTTGGATGGGGCGGACTCAGAGGTGCTCTTGGCATGTCACTGGCCCTTATGGTGCACTACACCACCAGCATACCTGAGGACATCAGGGACAGCATACTTCTCTTCACGGCAGGTGTAGTGACTCTCACACTGTGCATAAACGCCACCACTTCAAAATGGCTGCTCAACAAGCTCAAGCTTGTGAAGTCCGATTCTCCTGCAAGGAACAGGATTGACAACAAGATACAGTCGAACATAAGGCAGCAGGACATGGCCTGCATTGAAAGTCTCAAGAATGAGGAAGCCTTGCAGGGAGCCAACTGGAACTACGTTTCCACCTTCGTTCCAAAGGCCGTTGATTTTGATGACAAGTCAGGTGAGATCAATGATTTTGCCCTTGAAGTGAGAATGATGGTTCTTGACAAGGCAAGAAGCACCACGAACAGTATTTATGAACAAGGCATCATTACAAAGAGATCCTACTCAAAACTGATAGAAGGTATTGAAGACCAGTATGATTCTGAAGGTGACAAAGCACTGAACGAACAGATACGCATCAGTCCTTTGAAACTTGTTGATACCGCATATCATCTTGGAGAACTCATAAAGAACATATTCCCTAAACTGGGTGAGAACCTTTTCATTGCAAACGCCTTTGACAAACAGTACGATCTTATACGAGGATATATTCTCATTCAGCTGGCAAGCAAGGAACTGCTCGCACAGATTGACAAGTCCGACCTTATTGGAAAGCAGGTTGAGAGCCAGATTCTTTCAATGATTGAATCAGAAATCAACAGCAACATTGAATATGCTAACGCTTGTCTTGACAAGATGAGGACCATGTATCCCGCTCTTTACAACAATGCAGTAACAAAGAAGGCTGTACGTATGCTGCTGGCAGAGGAGCGTTGCACAGTGCTTGACATGCAGCAGAAAGGCATAATCTCCGAGGAAGAAACTGAGAACATCATTCACAGGATTGACGAGCGCCAGAATCTCGGAATACGTGACTAGACAGAATCTGCGCAGGAAAACTATACTGCAACCGGTGCTTTTATTGCCGGATACGGATCATAGCCTTCCAGGTGGAAATCTTCGTATTTGAAATCGAAGATGCTCTTCTGATCACCTGAAATAAGCATTTTCGGAAGCTGGCGAGGGACGCGTTCCAACTGGGTGCGAACCTGCTCAAAATGGTTGAGATAAATGTGGGTATCCCCTGTGGTGTGAATGAATTCACCCGGGGTATATCCACATACTTTTGCTATCATAAGTGTGAAAAGAGCGTATGAGGCAATATTGAAAGGCACGCCCAGAAACAGATCAGCACTGCGCTGGTAGAGCTGGCAGGAAAGCTTTCCGTCGGCTACATAGAACTGGAACAGGCTGTGGCAAGGAGGCAGCGCCATCTTATCAACATCAGCAACATTCCAGGCTGATATCATAAGCCGGCGGCTGTTTGGATTGTTCACCAGATCACGCATAAGATTTGCCAACTGGTCTATCTCACTTCCATCAGGAGTCTTCCAATGTCTCCACTGAGCACCATAAACCGGTCCGAGCTCTCCGTTCTCATCGGCCCACTCATCCCATATCGTTACTCCATGATCGTTGAGGTACTTTATATTTGTGCTGCCGCTTATGAACCACAGCAGTTCGTAGATAATGGATTTCAGATGAACTTTCTTTGTGGTGAGCAACGGGAAACCCTGCTGGAGGTCAAACCTCATCTGATGTCCGAATATGCTTTTTGTACCGGTTCCGGTGCGGTCACCCTTAACCACACCCTCGTCCATGACCTTTCTCAACAAATCAAGATACTGCTTCATATGCCTGAATTATAATGCTAATACTATACTTGGATCAATATTTAGTTTTAAAGATATTATTCTTGCCTGATTGTATGTAGGTGACTTCTTGCCACCTATGATATCACATAATCTTGGAGCGGATATTCCCAAAAAAGAAGCGAGTTCCTTCTGCGTATAATTCCTTTCATTCATTCTTGCCAGTATAGTGTCTGACAACGATGGCGTTTGAATTGGATAATGCTCCCTCTCATATTCTTCAATCATGGCGGAAAGAGCATCAAGTTCCAACAAGCGCTTGTCCTCTTTTGGTGTATTCGAATCAGTAGCAAAGAAAAGTTCATTAATCCTTGCCATGATAGCATCGTACTGTTTCTTACTTTTTATCTGTGCCATAAGCTATATGTTTGCAACGTCAATCATCATATATTCATCATGTGTCCCCACAAAACGAATGTAAACAAGCTTTGGAGTGAACTTCACAGCAACAACGAGTCTGTAATTGTTGCCTTTAATATTGAATACATAATGCTGATTCCCTACATAATCAACAGAATTGAAATCCGCTTTCATATCATTGAAAGACTCCCACTCAGCCTTGCTCACTTTCACATACCATTCACTCAAAGGCTGCTGAGTTTCAGGATGTCTCTCCCAATATTCACGCAAAGTGTTGATTGCTATTATCCTCATATTACAAAGTTAGCAAAAATTATTGTATTTGGAATATTATTATTAATTTAATAATTGATATATGAACTATGATATCAGAATAGTTGACTGAAAAATCTCAGGACTACAGGCAAATGATCACTCAACCCTCCATTGTAGTGCGGTCCTATGAAACTGCGCTTGGGCTTCACGCCAAGATATGTTTTGTCCTGTTCAAGCAAATACAGATGCGAAAAGACCTCCGCACTCTCCACGAAAATTTCCTTGTCTTGAACGAAATACTTACTCACATAAAAGCGGTCAATCGTGCTCCACTCACCCTTGTATTTGTAACTGCCGTGGACTTCCTTTTCATTTGTCACATTTCTTCCTGATTTTTCTGTCAACATATCATTCCCCTGCCTGGGCATTGTCTGATATTTCTGAAAACATCCGTCATTCACGTCAACCAGCAATGCATCTTTCTTTTCAGCAACAGCTCTAACAAACATATTCGAGACCTTTTGTCCACCTGCGATACTCCGCATAGCATAATCGCTGCCATCAAGAATACCCAAAGCAGCATCCCCGTCACCGGCATTGAAATCTCCCATTATCACAATCTTTGCACCATGCCACAGCTTAACCTGCCTTCCAATACAACTTCTGCCTGCTCCCTCAACCGAAGCGGCAATTGAGTCACAGAGCCACCTCAGTTTTCTTGCTATTCCACAGCGATGGTTCTCCGCAGTTTTCCCTCCCAGCTTTGACGGCCAGTGATTCACGAACACATGCAACGTATCATATCCCCTGAGCACCCCCTTCACGTAAAGAATCTCCCTTGTTCTTAATGTATCTTCGTATGCATCATTCATGGAATGGCTATTTGTCCTGTTTTTCAAACCTTTCTTTGAAGTCATTGTGGAGTCACAGCCTGCTTCATTGTTCAAACTGGTCTCTACTGTTTCCTCGTGATACATAGCTTCTTGTATCAACGTATCAGATACGTTTTTGAATGATGCAGAAGTTATCGGGATGAATCGAACGGAAAGGGGCCTGAAGCTTGATCGGCGGTAAAGCAGGGCCACATCAATGCCGCGGGAATCCGGCGAATCCCTGTGAACAATGCCATAATCCTGAACCGCCAGTACGGTGTTCTGAGTGAGTTGCTTGAGAACCCAGCGGTTTTCAACCTCGGCCAGGCCTATCAGATCGGGGAATCTTCCGTACCTTCCGGCCACAAGACAAAGAGTTTTTGCAATACCATCGCGCTTGTGCGAGAATATCTTCCAATTCCTGAATTTCCTTGATTGTTCAGAAGTGCTTCCTGATAGCGGAATCTCTTTTATAACAGTACTGACATTTCGAGAAACGGTTCCGAAATGCGGTTCAGAAAAATCAAACGGTGCAAAATAATTCTCAACGTTCCAGAACAGAATGAGAGCCCAAAGAATCCTTTCCATAACAAGCCAAAATCATCAATGACAAAACCTGTGGGGAATGAAAGGCCGTTCACAAAATTACAAAAACATATTTTAGCAGCAAAAATGAAAAAATTGCTGTTTCATCACCTGCTTGTCAGAATCTGTTCCCACCTTTGCCGTATGTTATGAATGAACACTATCTGGAACAAAGCCTCAATAAAAGAAAAGGCTGCAAAAGTCACGTTTTGAGCAAAAATATGACCGAATGAACAAAATCAGATTTTCCATACAGGAAATGGGCAAATCCTGTACGGGATGGAGAGGCGTATTGGCAAAGCAATGAGGCAGAAACATTGTGGCTACAGCGGGAAGCGAGAAAATCGGGGCGATTTTGAAGTTTGTGGATTTTTTGAAGTATTTTTGCGTTATGATAGATTACTATCGCCAGTGGAAAAAATAATAAAATAAAAATACTATGTCTTTGAAATGCGGTATCGTGGGGCTTCCGAATGTTGGAAAATCAACCCTGTTCAATTGTATAAGTTCCGGAAAGGCGCAGGCTGCGAACTTTCCTTTCTGCACCATAGATCCTAATGTTGGCGCAACCAATGTCCCTGATGACAGGTTGCAGGTTCTGGCGGATATCGTTCATCCGGGAAGAATCGTGCCGGCAACTGTGGAGATTGTTGACATTGCCGGTCTGGTGAAGGGTGCAAGCAAGGGCGAGGGTCTGGGAAACCAGTTTCTGGCAAACATCAGGGAAACCGACGCCATCCTTCACGTTCTCCGTTGCTTTGACGATGGAAACGTTGTACACGTTGACGGCAGCGTTGACCCGGTAAGGGACAAGGAAATCATTGACACCGAATTGCAGCTCAAGGACCTTGAGACAGTGGAATCGCGTCTGGCAAAAGTGCAGAAGCAGGCTGTGGGCGGTGACAAGAACGCAAAGAAACTCGTGAACATATTACTGCAGTACAAGGATGTTCTGGAACAGGGGAAGAATGCAAGAAGCATAAGCTTTGACACTCCCGATGACAGGAAACTCGCTCATGATCTGTTCCTTCTTACAGCAAAACCTGTAATGTATGTATGCAACGTTGATGAAAACAGCGCAAAGGATGGTAACCACTACGTTGAGGCGGTTAAAGAGGCCGTAAAGGATGAGGACGCACAGATTCTGGTGATTGCTGCAAAGATTGAATCAGAGATTGCGGAACTTGAGAGCTGGGAGGAGAAGCAGATGTTCCTTGAGGAAATAGGCCTGGAGAAATCAGGTTGCCAGAGACTTATCCAGAGCGCATACGCACTGCTGAACCTGCGTACCTTCTTTACAGCAGGACCTATGGAGGTGAAGGCATGGACATTCAACAAGGGTGACAAAGCTCCTCAGACTGCAGGTGTGATCCATTCCGATTTTGAAAAGGGCTTCATCCGCGCGGAGGTCATCAAATACGAGGATTATGTTGCTCTTGGAAGCGAGGCTGCCTGCCGTGCCAACGGAAAGCTCTTCACTCAAGGCAAGGATTATGTTGTTGAGGACGGTGACATAATGCACTTCCTCTTCAATGTTTAATAAGGTATCACAAGTTTCGCATAAATGCGAAACACCTATTTTAGAGGCATTTATGCCGATGAAAAAGTCCCTCTCTCTTGGAGAGGGATTTAGGGAGAGGGTAAAACACCGAGAAAGTGCGGTGGGAAGAAGTTTCGTAAGCCTCCCGCAAGTTCTTGAAAAGTAACAAATTAAATGCTTACAAAACTTGAGTAGGATATGAAATTCAAGACGGTCATATTAGGAAGACTTGCGGGGGAGAGTCTCACGTTCACGCTCGGACAGTTGAAGGCCAACAAATTCAGGACCTTCCTTTCCTTGCTTGGGGTATCCATAGGCATTTTCAGCATAGTGGCCGTGTTCATGGCAATAGATTCACTCAAGGCCACCGTTTCCGAAGGCCTCAAGCAGCTGGATATGAACACCATTAACATAAGCAAATGGCCTATGGCTGGTGAGGATGGCAGTGTGAACGGAGAATATCGCTGGTGGGACTATCTCAAGCGTCCTAACATAACCTACAACGATTACAGATTCCTTGAAAGGAACTGTAACAGCGCAAAGGCCGTATCCTGTCTTGTAAACATTGAAGGGACATACAAATACTCAGGTAACAGTTTTTCCAGCTTGGTTGCCGCAGTAAGTTACAACTGGGACCAGCTGGCAGATGTCAAGATTGAACGCGGCCGTTATTTCACGCCGTCGGACTGCGCCTCAGCTTCTCCGGTAATCATTCTCGGGCCTCTCATGGCAAAGCATCTTTTCGAGGATCTTGACCCTATCAACAGGAAGGTGAAGTTCAAGGGGCACGAATTCAATGTCATAGGCGTTTTCAAGGAAACCGGAAACAATATGGTGAATATGGTGAACCTTGACGAGGGGGCTATGATTACCATAGACTATGGATTGAACTTCATTGACCGTAACGAATCGGATATAGAAGTTCTGATAAAACCTGAGGAAGGCACGGATCAGGAAATGCTGGTGGGCCAGCTCAAGACACTGATGCGGGGTCTGCGCCGTCTCGGTCCGAATGACAAGGACAATTTCTCAGTCAACAAGTTATCCTTCATATCCGATACCATTGACAAGGCCTTTGAGTCCCTTAACCTTGCAGGCTGGATTCTTGCTGGTTTTTCACTGCTGATAGGTGGTTTCGGCATCATAAACATAATGTATGTCTCCGTGAAGGAGCGCACCAAGATGATAGGCATTCAGAAGGCCCTTGGCGCCCACAAGCAGTTCATTCTGGCCCAGTTCCTCTTTGAAGCCGTGCTACTGGCCCTCAACGGAGGCATTCTCGGAATCATTCTTGCCGTTGCAATTGCCCTTGCCATTCCAACGGACAGCATTGTCATAAGCGTCTCCACTATTCTTTCAGGACTGGCGATAGCGGTAGTTATAGGTATCATAAGCGGTATGCTGCCGGCCATGAAGGCAGCCAGCCTCAACCCTGTTGACGCCATCAACGATAAATAATGCGCAGAACCGGCAAGAAAGTGAAACTATCGCTGTAGAGAATTATTGAAGAGCGGTGAGGAGATTGGTCAGAGCTATGAAATCGTCAACACTCAGCTGCTCAGGGCGCAGGTTCAGCATATCAGTCTGAGGAAATTCCTTCACAAAACTCATGTCTGCCTGTTTTGAGACAGGAGTACCGAGAATCAGTTTCAACGAGTTGCGCAAGGTCTTGCGTCTGAGGTTGAAAGCGGTCTTTACAATCTGCTTGAAAGCAAGCTGATTGCAACCAAGGCTTGTGCGTGTATTGCGCGTGAGGCGTATTACCGCAGACTTGACTTTTGGTGGTGGATTGAATACGTTTTCATCAACAGTGAACAGATACTCAATATCATACCATGCCTGAAGAAGTACGGAAAGAATGCCGTATGCCTTGTTTCCCGGCTTGCTGGCAAGTCTCTGGGCAACCTCCTTCTGAAGCATGCAGACAACGAGCGGAACCTGTGGCAGATAATCAAGGATCCTGAAGAAGATCTGCGATGAAATATTATACGGGAAATTGCCTATGATGGCAAATGGCTCTGAGAAAATGTCTTCGAGCGGAACTTCCAGGAAGTCCCGTTTCTGAAGGGTATAAAGGAATTCAGTGTAATGCGCACGTAAATATTCAATTGATTCATCATCAATCTCGGCAAGTTCGAGCTTTACATCCGGGGCCTGCACAAGGTACTGGGTGAGAACTCCCGTTCCCGGACCTATCTCCAGCACATTGTATTTCCGCTTTGCACCGGAGGGACTTTCTGAACCGGCACAAGGATCTGCACACAATGCCGGAACCTTGTCCAAAGTACAAAGCAATGCATCAACAATGTCCTGTGCTATTGATAAATCCGTGAGGAAATGCTGGCCTAAGGCTTTCTTTGGCTTTACGTACATATTATGGAATATAAAGTTGCAGACGCAAACCGTAGAGCACGATACGGAACTGCGTCTGCAACATATTATTTATAACTATTTAGCAGGTGCAACGCTCTTGATGAAGAGTTCGTCCATCTGAACATCATCAATGCGTGAAGGAGCATCAAGCATCACGTCACGACCCTGATTGTTCTTAGGGAATGCAATGTAATCCCTGATGGTCTCCTGACCTCCGAACAGTGCGCAGAAACGGTCAAAACCGAATGCGAGACCACCGTGAGGAGGAGCACCGAACTTGAAGGCGTTGATAATGAAGCCGAATCTGTATTCAGCATCCTCCTTGCTCATACCAAGGACTTCGAACATTCTCTCCTGAACCTGTGAATCGTGGATTCTTATTGAACCACCGCCAACCTCTGTTCCATTGAGGACAAAGTCGTACGCATTAGCGTTAACCTGCTCGAGATCCTCCTTCCTGTTGCTGTAGAACTTGTCAAGGTCCTCAGGTTTCGGAGCTGTGAAAGGATGGTGCATTGCATAGAAACGGTTGGTTTCGTCATCCCACTCAAGAAGAGGGAAGTCATATACCCAGAGAGGAGCATATACTGAATTGTCCCTGTAACCGAGACGCGCACCCATTTCAAGACGCAAAGCGCCGAGAGCTGTCTGCATCTTCTTCTTTGCACCGCAGAGAATGAGAACGAGGTCTCCTTCCTTTGCCTCCACGGCCTTAGCAATCTCAAGAACTTTTTCAGGAGAGAAGAATTTGTCAACGGAAGACTTGACACCGTCTGCGCCCCATTTGATGTAAACCAGGCCTGCAGCACCAATCTGTGGTCTCTTCACCCATTCGGTAAGAGCGTCAAGCTGCTTGCGGCTGTAGTTTGCGCAATCTGGAACAGCTATTGCACCAACATACTGTGCATTGTCGAATACTGAGAATCCCGCACCCTGAACCAGAGAGGTTATTGTGTGCATCTTCATTCCGAAACGGATATCAGGCTTGTCGGATCCGTAATATTCCATTGCATCGGCGTATGACATTCTTGGGAAAGGCTCGTTGAACTCCTTGCCAAGGATTACCTTGAACATGTGCTTGATCATTCCCTCGAACATCTGGAGAATGTCCTCCCTTTCAACGAATGACATTTCGCAGTCAATCTGTGTGAACTCAGGCTGACGGTCAGCCCTGAGGTCCTCGTCCCTGAAACAACGTACAATCTGGAAATATCTGTCATAACCGGCAACCATAAGCAGCTGCTTGAAAGTCTGCGGGCTCTGAGGCAAAGCATAGAATTCACCAGGATTCATTCGGCTAGGAACCACAAAATCACGTGCGCCCTCAGGAGTACTCTTTATCAGGAAAGGAGTCTCAATCTCAAGGAAGCCCTTGGAACTGAGATACTTCCTGGTTTCGATACCCATCTTGTGACGGAGCTCCAATGCCTTGCGCAGAGGATTCCTGCGCAAATCCAGATACCTGTACTGAGCCCTTATGTCCTCACCGCCATCTGAATTGTCCTCAATGGTGAAAGGAGGAGTCACACTCTTATTGAGTATTTTCACCTGTGACAGTATTATCTCAACATCGCCTGTTGCCAGCTTCGGGTTCTTGCTCTGGCGCTCTGCCACAACACCCATGGCCTGAATCACATACTCCCTGCCGAGTGATGCTACAATATCGTTAAGTTCCTTTGAATCGTTGTCTGAAGCAACGAGCTGAGTAATGCCGTAGCGGTCCCTGAGATCAACGAATGAAAGCGATCCCATTTTTCTTACCCTCTGTACCCAGCCGGCCAGAGTAACCTGGGCTCCCTTATTCTCAAGTCTAAGTTCCCCGCAAGTATGAGTTCTGTACATATTTATAATGTTTTAATGTTTGTTTCCTATAATACCTGTGAAGCAACGGCTTCTGCCAGATCCTTGAAAGTCTGATCCGAATTCACGTTCAAGGCCGAAGGTGCTCCCGAGTCTCCGCATTCCCTTATGCTCTGAACAAGCGGAATCTGTCCCAGCAGAGGAACATTGTATTTATCGGCCATCTTCTGCGCTCCGCCGCGTCCGAAGATATAGTATCTGTTATTTGGAAGCTCGGCAGGTGTGAACCAGCTCATGTTCTCAACGATTCCAAGAATCTTCTTGTTCACATCCTTGTTGCGGAAGAGATTGATTCCTTTTTCAACGTCCGCCAGAGCCACATCCTGAGGAGTTGTAACAACTATAGCTCCCGACACCGGAATGTCCTGAACCAAAGTAATATGAATGTCACCTGTTCCTGGAGGCATATCCAGAAGGAGAAAATCAAGCTCGTCCCACTTGGTCTGAAGGATTATCTGCTTGAGCGCATTGCAGGCCATGGGACCTCTCCATATCAGAGCCTGCGAAGGGTCAACGAAATAGCCCACGCTCATCCATTTGATTCCGTATTTCTCATTAGGGATAATCAGCTCCGTTCCTTCCTGTGCCTGAGGCATGAACCCTTCGGTAGCGGTCATCTTTGGAATTGACGGACCATAAATGTCCGCATCAACAACGCCAACCTTGTAACCGGCGTTAGCCAGAGCAACGGCCAGATTGACCGTAACGGTTGATTTTCCAACGCCACCCTTGCCTGATGCCACTGCAATGATGTTGTTCACCCTTGCAAGCTGCTCGTTACCCAAGTCATTGATATTCTTCTTGGTAACCTTCTTTGCCCTTATGATTTCGGTGATTGCTATGTTTACGTTGCCGAATGCCAGACCAAGATGCTCCCTGATCTCATTCTTTATTGAACCTGCCATTGCATCGGCTCTTGGGAACACAAGATTGAATCTTATGCCTGTTCCATCTGAATCGATTCTGAGGTTCTCCACCATTCCAAGTTCAACAATGTTCCTGTCGAACTCAGGATGCACAACCTCGCTCAGAACCCTTTCAACTTCCTTTATCTCCATGTCAACTTATTTCATTAATGAGCATTGCCACTTCCAGGCGCTTGCAAGCACCTCTTCAATCGGAGTGTCCGCACTCCAGCCCAGAAGTTCGTTGGCCAGTGAAGGATCCGCCCATATCTGCTCTATGTCACCTTCACGGCGTGCTCCTATCTTATAATTCAATTTAACTCCCGTTGCTTTCTGGAAAGCATCAACAAGTTCCAGCACACTCAGTCCCTTGCCTGTTCCAAGATTGAAATATTCCATTCTGTACCTGCCTTCAGGTTTTGCCAGCAGACGGTCAATGGCCTTCACATGAGCCTTTGCAAGGTCAACCACATATATGTAATCCCTGATGCAGCTGCCGTCAGGAGTATTGTAATCATTGCCGAACACTGTAAGGCATTCACGTATTCCAGCCGCTGTCTGGGTGACGTATGGTACCAGATTGTTAGGAACACCATTTGGAAGCTCTCCTATCTTTGCACTAGGATGAGCGCCTATTGGATTGAAATACCTCAATGCTATCACGCTCATATCCTTGTATGCCTTCACGCTGTCCCACAGTATTTCCTCAGCCATCTGCTTTGTCCTGCCGTACGGCGATTCAGCAGGCTGCAACGGAGCACATTCCTTGATAGGAAGGTTCTCCATTGAAGGCTGTCCGTAAACGGTTGCGGAAGAAGAGAACACAATGTTCGCCCCCTTCGGAGCAGGAACACCGCTCAGGCCTATCTCCTCCCCTCTTCCATTGCACAATGCAATGAGGTTCACCAATGAACGTATGTTGTTGTTGAAATATTTCAAAGGCTGCTGAGTGCTCTCACCTACGGCCTTGAACGCTGCAAAATGAATTGCCGCTTCAATATCCGGATATTTCTCGAACACCTTTGCAAATTCCGCCGGATTGGAACAGTCTACCTCCATGAAATCGATTGCCGTACCTGTAATTGCCTTGATGCCGTCAAGCACCTTGGCTGTGGAATTTGAGAAATTGTCAACTCCAATAACCTTGTATCCCGCATTTATCAGTTCAACAGCTGTATGGGACCCTATATATCCAGTTGCTCCAGTAAGCAGTACTCTCTTTGCCATAGTTTCCAATTAACTTTTCAATCCTTTATTTTACAGATACCGAATCCCAGTCGTAAGGGAATCTTTCAATGTCCTCTTCAATCAGCTGGTCACCGGTCTGAACCTCTATGAATGTCAGATCTGTGACAGCCTTAACCGAATGATACTGTTCCTTGCGTATGTTTATGACATCACCGCGGGTGACTTTGGTAACATTGCCATCGAGCACGAGCAGTCCTTCACCGTTTATGAAGGTCCAGACCTCGCTTCTGTGATGATGTATCTGGTAGCTTATGTTCTTGCCGGCCGTAAGCGTGATGGTCTTGGTCAGGGCCTTGAAACCGTCCGGGTACTGCACGCTGTCAATCACCTTGTATGTTCCCCAGCGCCTTTCCTCGTACATAGGGCGGTCCGAAAGGTTCTCAACCTTGCTCTTTATGCCCTCGCTCTTCTCCTTTGAGCATACAAGTATTCCGTTTGGCGATGCCGCAACAATAGTATCCTTCATTCCATCAACGAATACTGGAATGCTCAGCTCGTTTATCACGTGGGTATTGTCATTGCTCTCCCCCAGATGCGAATTGCCTATTGCATGTGAAGGAATTTCCTCAGTCAGAGTGTTCCAGGTTCCAAGATCCTTCCAGAAACCTGTGAACGGCACCATTGCCACATTGCTTTCCTTCTCCGCAACCTGATAGTCAAAGCTGATTTTAGGAAAACTGGTGTAGTGTGAATGAACAAAGTTGAAATCCATACCATCGAGGTGTATGAATTTCTCTATTATGTCAAGCATGTAGCCCAGTTTGAAGGCAAAGACTCCGCCGTTCCAGAGAGCCTTCTCAGCCAGAAGCTTCACAGCCACCTCAACTGAAGGCTTCTCTGTGAACCTGCCCACTTTTATTATCTCCTTTTCCACAGCGATGGTACCGGAAGCTGCCGGAACCACGTATCCGAATTTCTCACTTGGATAGGAAGGGGTGATACCCATAAGCACCAGCGAGGCTGCATCATCCTCAATGGCTCCGGCCATTTTTGAGATGGTGTTGAAATATCCTGCCTCGGTGTATGGGTCGCAAGGCATTACTATCACTGTTTCGTTCCTGCCGCATTTCTGCTCAAGGTAGAGATTCGAACAGCTCAGGGCAATTGCAGGGAAGGTGTCTCTTCTGCATGGTTCGGTGACCACCTTCACGCCTTCACCCAGCTGGTTGATTATTATATCTTTCTGAGATACGTTAGTTGCTATTGTTATGCTTGTTCCTGCCAACGGTGATTCATTTATCTGCCTGAGAACTCGCTGAACCATTGACTCCATGCCACCGTCAGGCGAAGGAAGCAATGGAAGGAACTGTTTTGAACGCGTCTCGTTTGAAAGCGGCCAGAGTCTTTTTCCGCTGCCGCCGGAAAGAAGTATGATTTTCATTTCTTACAATTCTGATTAATCAGTGTATCCAGGTTTCCCCAGAAGTTTGAACATGTTTGTCTTGTAGGCTTCAACGCCAGGCTGGTTGAACGGATTCACACCAAGCATATATGCACTAATGCCGCATGCCGCCTCAAAGAAATAGAACAATTCTCCGAGCGATTCCTCGTTCATCACGCCCATTTCTATATCTATGTTAGGAACACCGCCTGAAACGTGAGCTATCTTCACGCCTCTCTGAGCTGTTTCATTGACCTGCTCAAGGCTCTTGCCGGCAAGATAGTTCAGTCCGTCTGAATTGTCCTCCCATGCCTCAAGCATGATTCTGTTCCTGGTGTCCGTTATTACAAGATTGGTCTCGAAGAGAATTCTCAAACCTTCCTGAATGTACTGGCCCAGTGAATGCAGGTCCATTGTGAACACCACGGATGCAGGGAAGATGCCCTTTCCTTCCTTACCTTCGCTCTCTCCATACAGCTGCTTCCACCATTCGGTGAGATTTCTGAGCTTAGGCCTGTAGCTTGTAAGAAGTTCAAGCTGCCTTCCATCCCTGTAAAGAGTGTTTCTTGCTGCCGCATACTGCACTGCAGGATTGCTTTCATCCTCCTTGAGGCAGTACTGAGCCGCCTTGCGGGCTCCTGCCACCATTGCCTCGATGTCAAAACCGGCTATCGCCAGTGGAAGAAGACCTACAGGAGTCAGGACAGAGTACCTGCCTCCAACATTGTCAGGTATTACAAAAGT
>JAGHUC010000114.1 GCA_018065035.1 Candidatus Egerieousia equi
AGATTGCTTATCTGGTTCTGCAATGAAACTATGTAGTTGTTGAGTGAAGACTTGATGGCGCCTTTCATTGAACTGATGGAACTGTTGTAATCCTGAACCATTGTGTTGGATTCACTACTTACGGTTACAAGCTTGTCCCTTGTTATTACCAGTTGATTGTACTCAGCTATCTGACTTTCGATATTGGCATTGTCAAGGCCGTTTATGGCAGGAAGCACATCATTGGTCTTGATCATGTCCGCAATGAAATCCTTGAGGTAATTGGCCAGCCCCAGTGTTGTTTTGATCTTGAGAAGTTCACGTTCCGTGTTCTCGTTTCTAGCCATATACATCTGAGCCGCCGCATTGATGTCCGGCACTCTGCTGTCTCTCTTGAAAGCTGTGATGTCACTGTCAACCATACCCAGATCCTTTTCTATGATCTGCAGACGGTTGTTGATGAAATGCGATGTGCTTATGGCAATCAGGTTCTTGTCATCAACCCATTGCTCATTATATACGCTGATGAGTGTGGTAACAATGTCGGAAGCTCTCTGTGTGGACTGGTCGGATACCTTGATATCTACAACAGTGTTCTGTTTATTGTTAAGAGCAATTGATGTCTTTGCCAGATATGCGGATGTGATGGCTGAAAGATTATGTTTATTGATGAATATCCTGGAATTGTTGGAGCTTGTCTCATTTGCATTTTCCAACGCCCATCCTGGATAGCCATCTCCTTGCGATACAATGATTTTGCCTGCAGGTGTACTTATAGTATCATTGAAATTGCCTTTGATGATATCTTCGTACTCCATTCCCTTGCATACAAAACTTGAGAGTTCGAAGCCGCCCTGTTTCTCCAACATCAGTTCAAAGGAAGCGGACTGTTCTTCATTCAATTCAATGAATTCAACATTGACAGGGAGATTCTTGCCATACAGAACAGGTTTGTACCATAAGCCTGAACCATAATATGAAATGTCCAGTCCAAGTCTCTTCACAACCTCTTTCATCAAAGAAGGGGATTGCATGCAGACGATTTCATTGTAAATGGAGGAATTATTGGTGAACATTCCAATATTGGAAATGCCGCTTATGTCATTGCTGATGGAGTTGCCACGTTTGTCTGATTTCAGAATGATCTGTGCGGATCTGAAATAAGTCGGTCTTGTACTTTTTACATAAAAGAACGCTATGATCAGGCAAGCAACAATTGAAACGAGGAACCAATACCATCTGGACAGGCAAAGGGTCAGAATGTCCGCAATGGACAAATCCTGCTGTTGTTCTTCTCTTGTTTCTATATTTTCTGACATATTGTTATTTCGTTGAGTTGACAATGAGGTTGGTTACTGATATTATGAATGATGCAATTGAAATCCAGAATGCAACCGAGAATACGTTGTTGCCATTCACTGTTGACTGTCTTGCACGCATGTCGTTAGGTTCTACATAAATCACATCGCCTTGCTGAAGATAGAATGCAGGAGAACTGTAAACGCTCTGTGCATTGCAGATGTCCATTATATATGTGGTCTGCTCGCCTGAAACAAAGTTCTGTCTCAGAACCTTGATTGTTCCTCTCTGTCCGTTGATAGTGAGGTCTCCGGCCATAGAAATTGCATCAAGCACTGATATATAGTCCTTTTCAATACCATAGCGTCCGGGTCTTGATACTTCACCGAGAACTGAAATGTACAGATTGAGGAACTCTACGCTTACGATAGGGTCCTTGAGTTCGTTGGACCTTATGAGACTGTTCTTTATATATTGAGCTATTTCCGAGCGTGTCATGCCTGCAATGTGCATTCTGCCCAGAATAGGGAAATCAATGTAACCGTCCCTGTCAATTGTATATCCGCTTACATTCTGACCCTGTGTCTGTTCACCGTTTGATGACAGTCTTGGTGCAACAATAGGAAGATTGTATATCAAAGAAAGTTGAGGTTCCTTGCAGCTGACCACTATAGAAATCTTATCCATAGGCTTGACCTTTATTTCCACAGGTGTGATCTGTGTGGTCATCTGATTGTTCTTCAAATCCTGAAAATATGAAATGTTCTTAGGTGTTGCGCATGAAACCGAAATAACCGCAAGCAGAATGTAAACAAAAAACCTATTGATTTTCATAAAGTTATTATGTTAAATATATACCAATTCCTTTAATCCTGCAAAGATAATCTATATTTTTGAATATTTTTGAAAAGGCACAATTTACTTTTGTTTGAAATTTTTCTAAATTTGTGTATTTATATCCATAAATATTCGTTTTCAGACATGGAATTGATAAAAAAAGCTGTTTATGCACGACTGGACAGATATATTTCAGAGTATCTGAGCATTAAGATAATCTTCTGTCTTGACTTGATAATGTCCATGGTGGCTACTTTCTTTTCCGTAGCCATGGCAAATCTATGTGTAAGACCGGGATTTTATAACGATTATTTCTTCATACTGTGGATCATATCTGCAGGAATTGCCTCAATTGTCCTTTTTTACATATTCGGAAGTTACAAGGTCATTATCAGACATATCAACTTCAAGGATATCTACAAGTTCGTTGCGGTTGCCTTTATCAAGGTCCTGGCAGTATCAGCAGTGCTTTTCCTGTATCAGAACCATATTACCAGAGCTCCCAAGGTTTTTCTCGTTCTTGATTTCTTCCTTACTGTTTTTTTCTTCATTGCAGTCAGGCTTTTAATGATTGTAGTTTATGAAGTGTTCAAGAAAAGGACGAATGATAGCAAGAATATCAACAAGATTCTTGTTTACAATGTTTCCGACAAGAGCATAGCACTCATAGCAAGACTTCAGAACAGTCAGCATTTCAAGATAGTTGGATTCATAAGCAGAACCAAGAAGGAAAGCAAGTTGTATGTCCAGGGCAATCTGCCTGTTTATTATGTGGAGGAAGCAAAGGATTTTGGCAAACTTGTATCTCATCTAGGTGTAGGTGGAATATTGTTCTCAACTGAAGAGGATGCCAGGGCTGAGCAGGATGAGATTCTCAACTATTCCATACAGCAGCATATAAAGACTCTCATTGCTCCTTCAATTGATGAAATAGACAATGCCCACGAAATCGATCAGAAACAGATCAGGGAAATAAGGGTGGAAGACCTGCTGTTGAGGAAGGAGATAAAGATAAACCTCGAGGAGGTGAAAAGGGAATTCAGCGGCAAGGTGATAATGGTGACCGGAGCAGCCGGCAGCATTGGAAGCGAGCTGGTAAGGCAGCTTGCCGGATTCGGTGTGAAACGGCTCATTCTGTTTGACAACGCTGAAACCCCTATGCATAATATCAGGCTGGAGCTTGAGGAGAAGTACACCGAGCTTGATTTTGTTCCGGTTATTGGTGATGTCAGGTATAAGGAAAGACTGGATTTCGCATTCAGGACGTATCATCCTCAGATACTGTTCCATGCAGCTGCTTACAAGCATGTTCCTCTGATGGAGGAGAATCCTTGCGAGGCAGTTCTGGTGAATGTGATAGGTTCCAGGAATGTGGCCGACAAGGCGGTTGAATACGGTGTTGAGAAAATGGTGATGGTTTCAACGGACAAGGCGGTCAATCCTACAAATATCATGGGATGTTCAAAGAGACTTGCAGAAATCTATATCCAGAGTTTCGGTCTGTCAGGTCAGAGTGGCAGGACCAAGTTCGTTACTACAAGATTCGGCAATGTGCTTGGTTCCAACGGTTCGGTAATTCCTCGTTTCCGCGAGCAGCTTGAGAAGGGTGGTCCAATAACAGTTACGCATCCTGAAATCACCCGTTTCTTCATGACAATACCTGAAGCGTGCCGTCTTGTAATGGAGGCCGCAACAATGACCAGCGGAAACCAGATATTTGTATTTGACATGGGCAAGAGCGTCAAGATTGATACGCTTGCAAGAAGAATGATTGAACTTGCCGGACTGGAACCGGACAAGGACATCAAGATCAAGTATACCGGACTCAGGCCTGGCGAGAAACTTTATGAAGAGAAGCTTTCCAACAAGGAGAACACTCTTCCAACACCTAATGAAAGAATTCTCATTGCAAAGGTCCGTGATTATGAATACAGTGTTGCAAGGGATGCGGTATCAAGGCTTGAAAAATTGAGTATGAATGTGGAGATTGATGAACTTGTAAAACTCATGAAGGAGATAGTTCCTGAATATATAAGCAAGAACAGCAGATTCGAAAAATTTGACAAACAGGATAATCAGTAATTATGATAAATGTAAATCTGAAGAATGCTGAATCATTCTTATGCCCTGAGGCATATTCAGCTTGCGTTCGTGAAGGACTGGGATGTCTGGACATTTTGAAGAAGGGGACGGGTGCCGGGTCCGATTTCATCGGCTGGGTGAATCTTCCGGATGAAATCACTTCAGACGTGATTGATTCCTACAAGGCGGTGGCAGACGATTTCAAATCCCTGGATTATGTTGTTGTTATAGGTATAGGCGGTTCATATCTTGGAGCAAAGGCCGCATACGATATTCTTTCGGACAACTTCTCTTCATACAGGAAAGGCTGTTGTCCACAGCTTCTCTTTGCAGGCAACAACCTTTCGGAGGAATATATGTGTGACATGCTGTGTCTGTTGGAGAACAGGAAATTCGGAATAGTTGTGATTTCAAAGAGCGGTACTACAACCGAGCCGGCGGTGGCTTTCAGGATTCTCAAGAAAGCTCTTGAGCATGCGGTTGGAGTTCAGAAGGCAAAGAATCTTATAGTGGCTGTAACCGACAGGGCAAAGGGAGCCCTCAAGACCATAGCTGACAAGAACGGTTACAGGACTTTTGTAATACCTGACAATGTTGGAGGCAGGTACTCTGTCCTGACTCCTGTAGGTCTTCTTCCACTGGCGATAGCCGGTTTTGACATCGAGGCAATGGT
>JAGHUC010000019.1 GCA_018065035.1 Candidatus Egerieousia equi
TTCCTCATAATCTGCAATCATCAAGTATATAATCCACCGTTGATGGATATGACTTCACCCGTGATATATGCCGCAGCATCGGAGAGAAGGAAAGCGGCAAGTTCAGCAACCTCCTCAGGCTTTCCGAATCTCTTCATTGGAATCGAGGCCTTGAGTTCATCAACCGGCAGTCCTTTGGTCATGTCGGTTTCAATGAAACCTGGAGCAATGGCATTCACGGTTACGCCCCTTGCAGCAACCTCCTGTGCCAGAGCCTTGGTGGAACCTATTATTGCAGCCTTTGCAGCACTGTAGTTGGTCTGACCCGGCAGGCCTTTCAACCCTGACAATGATGCCATATTGACTATGCTGCCACCGTGCTTGCGCATAAGCATCTTTGGCAGCACTTTCCTGGTAACATAATAGAATCCGTTGAGGGTTGTATTTATCACACTGTGCCAGTCCTCGGATGGCATCATGAACATCATATTGTCCCTGCGTATTCCTGCATTGTTCACCAGATAAGCAATATAATCATCAGGATGTCCCGCATTCCATGCATCAAGGCAGGAATCCACTTCCTGCATATTGCCAACATTGAACTTCATCAGTTCCGCGCTACCGCCATTGGCCTCAATCAAGGACTTCACTTCCATAGCGGCGTCCTCATTGCTCTGATAGTTAAGTATCACCGGTATGCCCTTGCCTGCAAGCTTTATGGCAATAGCTCTTCCCAATCCGCGTGACGCTCCTGTAATCAATGCGTATTTCATATACAATATGTATTATTTTCTCAAATTTCTTCTTCTTTCCTCGTTTTCCTTCTGCATCTGAGCCTGACGTTTCTGCATTTCCTCAAGTCTGAGCTGCCACTTTGATTTTGGCTTTGACTTGGAGTTTGCGGCCCTGCTCTTCAACTGAGCATAAATCTTCTTTTCATCAACAAAATACTTGCGTATCAGCCATGTCTGGAAAATTGTGATGAAGTTGGAAAGCATATAATAATATGACAGACCGCTGGAGAAGTTGTTACAGAGAACAAGCATGAACAGAGGCATGAAGTAAAGCTGCATTGTCTTCATTCCGGCCATCTGTCCGCTTGAAGGCATCTGGTCCATATTCATCCTTGAATAGAAGTAAAGTGATATGGCCATCAGCAGTGCAAAAAGGCTGATATGGTCTCCATACAAAGGAATTCTGAAAGGCAGGTCAAGAATGGAATCATAGCCGCTCAGGTCCGCTGCCCAGAGGAATCTGTGGCCTCTCAACTCGAATGAAGCAGGGAAGAAACGGAACATGGCAAAGAGAACAGGGAATTGAAGGAGCATTGGCAAGCATCCGCCAAGCATGTTCACTCCGCAGCTCTGGTACAGGGCCATGGTTTCCTGCTGTTTCTTCATTGCGTCCTCTTTCTTAGGATATTTGGCATTTATCTTCTCCACCTCAGGCTTGAGGACCTTCATCTTGGCGGAGGACATATATGACTTGAAAGTAAGAGGAGATATTACAAGCTTTATAAGAATAGTGAGAACCAGAATGATGATTCCGTAGTTGGAGATGAAACGGCTCAGGAAGTCAAAGCAGTTGATGATAACGACTCTGTTAATCCATCCTATAAGCCATCCACCGAGTGGGACTATCTTCTCGAATCCTGCGTTGTAGCTCTTGAGTTCCTTGTAAAGGTTAGGTCCGAAATAGAACTTCAGAGGAATAATCTGCTCCTGGGAGTTCTTCTCTGCGCTTACTGAAAGTTCCGCATGGCAGTCCATAAGTTTGCGGCTTGCCATATATTCATCCTCGGAGTAGAACTTCATGGCAAGCTTTCCGCCGCCGTCGAAGCTGTCGCTGTTCATAAGGATTGCACTGAAGAACTGCTGCTGGAAGGCCACCCACTGCACCTTTGTGCTGATGTCCTCCTCGGAGCTTGCCTTTCTCAAGCCAAGAGATTCAACGCTTTCTTCACCAGGATATTTGTAAACCACTGTTGAATAGTTCTTTTCATTGTCATAGCCCTTCTCGAACCTTGGCATAAGAAGATCCCAGTTGAAATTCACGTATGACTGTCTGGCCTCAGTCAGACCGCTCATCCTCACATCAAGGCCCATCATATATCCGTCCTCCGGCAAAGTGTAGGCGAAATCAAGGTGAGCACCATTGCTGAAAGGCAGGGTGAACACTATGCTGCTGTCGGATGTCTGAGTTGCATTGAAATTGAAATCTGCGGATGAAAGCTGCTGGCCGCTGAAGAAATCAAGTGAGAACTTGCTGTAATCCTCCTGGATGAGATTCAAAGGAAGGCTGTCGAAGGTGACATAATCCTTTACAAGGACAGCACAAGGCTGGGCGCCTTTTGATGTGAACTCAACCCTGATTTTCTTATTTTCAAGAACATATTTGCCGGCCTCTGCGTTGCTTGCGCTCTCCAGCAAAGAATCTATGTATACAGGAGCGTTGCCAAGGGAATCCGTAACACCTGCCAATGCAGCTGCAGATACAGAATCCGCCAGCATTTTCGCATAAGTGGTATCGCTGGCAGCAAGGGAGTCCTGATATTTCTTCTCCTTGATATATTCAGCGTTCGCTATTGAATCAGCTACAAATTCGGCTCTTTTCTGCTCCTTGAAGATTTTTGTGTTATACCAGCTGAAACCCAGAAGTATAGCACCTATGCAAATGAAGCCGAGAATGGTATTTTTATTCATATTGATTTTCTATAAGTTTGATTTTCTCCTCCAATTGCTTGATTTCGTCACGTGTGGCAGCAATCTTGCTGTCGATTTCATCAATTATGCTCTGTGCATTCCTTGACTTTGCAAAGAATCCCTTGTTGTTTTCAAGGGTTGCAACCTCCTGCTCAAGTTTATGGAATTTCTGAATCAATTTCTCTCTTTCGCTTCTTATTGCACGGTCAGATCCGCCGTTGTTCTTCATATCGGAGATCTTCTTGCGGAACTTGTTGAGCTTGACCTCGTTCTCGTTGTTCCTCAATTGTGCGAAATGAACATCCAGAGCGGCGTTCCAAGCCTTTGCTATCTTGTCCTTTGCCTTGAAAGGAACAAAACCTATTGCATTCCACCTGTCAAGGAACGCGCGCATTGAAGCAAGATCCTCATCATGGTTGCCGCTAGGCACGAAGTTTGTGACTTCGTCAATCAGAGCCTGTTTTGCTGCGAGATTGTCCTCGAACTTGCTCTGAGCCTTTCCAAAGTGCTGGGCCTTGTTCTCAAAGAACAGATCGCAGGCTGCACGGAAACGTTTCCAAACGGCATCGGAATACTTCCTTGGAACCGGGCCAACCTCCTTCCACTCATTCTGCAATGCAATGAGCTTGTAGGTTGCATCCTTCCATTCCTCTGACTTTGAAATGGCCTCGGCCTGCTCGCACAGACTCTCCTTCTTCTGAAGGTTCTGGCTCATAACGTCCTTGAAGTTCGAATAATATACTCTCTTGGCCTCAAAGAACTTGTCACAAGCGGCACGGAATCTGTCATAGATCTTCTGGTTATCCTTCTTGGAAGCGAATCCTATTGATTTCCACTTCACCTGAAGTTCCTCAATGCTCTTGGTGAGCGAGTTCCACTCGTTGGAATTGTCAGGATTGTTGGAGGCAATCTGCTCGGCCTGCTCACAGAGAGCTGTCTTTGCAACGAGATTGTCTCTCTGCTCATTCTTGAGGTTCTCGAAGAATGCCTGATGTTTCTTGTTTATCTGAGCGGTTATATCCTTGAACTCCTCCCAGATGGACTCCCTGAACTCCTTGGCTACAGGGCCTATCTCCTTCCAGTCCTCGTGAAGTTTCTGAAGTTCCCTGAAGGCATTCACCACACTTGGATAGTCAAGAAGTTCCTTGGCCTTCTGGCAAAGTCCCTGCTTGCTCTCTAGATTCTTCTTGAAATCAAGATCCCTGAACTCGTTGTTTATCTTTATGTAGTCGTAGAATTTCTCAACAGCCCTTGAATATGATTCCCAAAGTTCCTTGCTCTTCTGGATCGGAACCTGGCCCACGCTCTTCCACCTTGCCTGCAGTTCCTTGAATGCCGGTACCGTAAGTGTCAGATCCTCTGCTTTCTCAAGCAATGAATTTATCTGATTCACCACCTCCTGCTTGATTGCAAGATTCTCCTCCTTCTCTTTCTGCTCCTTTTCTATGAACTGAGTCCTGAGTTCCTTGTATTTTGCATACATTCTCTTGAACCCGATTTCAATGTCAATGAAAGGATTGCGCTCGCTGTCACTTTCCTTGCCGGACTCGTTCTGAACTGTTTCTTCCCCTGCGTTCACTTCAGCTTTCTCCTCAGGCTGACTGCCATCAGGTTCCGCCAGTGTTGCATAATCCACAGGATTGTCAACGTCGAAAACGCCGGCTGAAATTTTCTCTCTGCGGAGCACTTTGTAGAATGAAGCCTTGAGGACATCGGCATATTTGTACAGTTCCTGCTGGTCCCCTGTTTCAAGCATTTTCTCAAATTTCTCCACAATCTCCTTGAGACTAAGATTGGAATAATCTAGCATTTGTTGTGCAGAAGCTCCGTTCTCTATGCTTGGAGCATTCTCACTTAAAGCGGTGGTAGTGTTTTCCATAATTCAATTATTTGGAATTAATAATAATCAGTCTTTTCAACACAAGACTCGTAATCTGCAAATGTAATAAAATTTATCCATATCTTTGCCGTAACAAAAAAAACTTAATCAGATTATGCGAATTGATATAATTACTGAAGTTCCGGCTCTTCTGGAAAGCCCTTTGAATTATTCAATAGTGCAGCGTGCGAAAGACAAGGGGATAGTTGAAATCCACATACACGACCTGCGGGAATGGGGCAAAGGCAACTACCATCAGATTGACGACTACAGTTACGGCGGCGATGCAGGCATGGTGATGATGATAGAGCCGGTGTACAATCTGATAAGCAAGCTCAAGAGCGAGCGAAACTACGACCATATAATCTATATGACTCCTGACGGTGAGCAGTTTTCACAGAAGATGGCCAATGAACTGTCCTGCTGCACGAACTTGATAATTCTCTGCGGACATTACAAAGGCATTGACCACAGGATAAGGGAGCATCTGATCACAAAGGAAATAACTATTGGAGATTATGTCCTCAGCGGTGGCGAACTTCCTGCAGCCATTCTCACCGATGCGGTTGTACGGCTCATTCCAGGAGCCATGACAGATGAAACCAGCGCCCTGAGCGACTGCTACCAGGACGGGCTCCTCTCCGCCCCCATATATACACGTCCGGCGGAATTCAACGGATGGCGTGTTCCCGATGTGCTTCTGAGCGGTAACCCGAAACTCATTTCAAAATGGCAGGAGGAGCAGGCCATTGAGCGCACACGTCTTCTGCGTCCTGAACTGCTGAAAGAGGATTAATCTGCAACTAAAAAGAACATAATGAATAACGGATTGAAAGACATTGCCGGCAGATTTGCCGTTGAAGGAGAAATCCTGGGAATCGAACCACTGGGTTCAGGTCTTATAAATGACACATACAAGGTGTGCACTTCCGGGAGCACTCCCGATTACGTTCTCCAGAGAATCAACAATTCCATCTTCAAGGACGTTGAACTGCTTCAGCGCAACATTGAACTCGTAACAGACCATATAAGAAAAAAACTCGAGCAGGCCGGTGAAAGCGGCATCAAGCGCAAGGTCCTGAAATTCATCCCTGTAAAAGATGATGGAACTAAGACATTCTGCGTAGTGGACGGGCAATTCTGGCGCATGTCCGAATTCATACCGGATTCCTATACCTATAATATAGTGGATCCGGAATACTCATACCAGGCAGGCAAGGCCTTCGGCAATTTTGAAGCCATGCTGGCGGATCTACCACAGCAGCTTGGAGAGACCATACCTGATTTCCATAATATGGAACTGCGATGGTCACAGCTGCAGGAAGCGGTGGAGGCCGACCGCGCAGGCAGGATGTCCGAAGCGGAGTCGCAGGAAATTCTCTCCTTCCTTTCCATCCACAGTGCCGAAATGTGCAAGGCGGAATCTCTTTACAGGCAGGGTCTTCTTCCTAAAAGGATATGCCACTGCGACAGTAAAGTCAACAATATGCTTTTTGACGCATCTGGCAAGGTGCTCTGCGTGATAGACCTTGACACTGTGATGCCAAGCTTCGTATTCTCCGATTTCGGAGATTTCCTGCGCACCGCAGCCAATCCTGTTGCGGAAGACAGCCCGGAGATATCAAAGGTTAACTTCAGGATGGACATATTCAAGGCATTCACCAAAGGCTACCTGGAGTCAGCGGATTCATTCCTGTCGCCGGTGGAAAAGGAAATGCTGCCTTACGGTGCGCTGCTCTTTCCTTTCATGCAGGCGGTAAGGTTCTTTGCAGACTATATAAATGGTGACACCTACTACAAGATATCATACCCGTTGCACAATCTTGTGCGCACACGCAACCAGATAGCGCTTTTCAAGAGCGCCCTTGAACACAAGGCGGAAATGGAAGAAATCTGCATGGGGTGAACCATAGCCCCATTAATGGCTGTTTTTACTAATTTTGTTAATAGCACATTTATTAACCTTATTAACAAAATATGACCAGCCTATGAAAAGCACACGCAATGTCCCTAGTTTCGGGGCATATTCACTGAAACTCATTGCAGAACTGGAAACCGACGGTCGATGGGGGACCGCCAGAACCTACACTAAAACGCGCAGCAGTTTTCTGCATTTCCTGCAGAAGGACAGCGGCTCCAACGATATCCCTATAAACCGGATAGATGACAGGTTGATAAGCCGTTACAACCTGTACCTGAGAGGAAGAGCAGTGGTGCGCAATACAATGTCGTTCTACAACAGAGTTTTACGAGCGATTTATAACAAGGCCGTATGCAAATTCAAATTCCCGGACCTGCGTCCGTTCCAAAATGTATATACAGGCATTGACAAGACAACGAGCAGGGCAATAGACGAGGGATGCATTGCCAGACTTTCAACCATCAATACAGGTTCCGACGCTGAATTAACCATAGCCAGGGACCTTTTTTTATTCAGTTACTACACCAGGGGCATGTCGTTCGTGGACATGGCATATCTTAGAAGGACTCAGATATATGGCAACGTCCTTACATACACCAGGCGCAAGACAGGAAAGACATTGAGGATTCTCCTGGAGCCCGAAGTCAAGGCTATACTTAAGAAATATACAGGCGTCAGATCCGATTCGCCCTACATCTTCCCGCTGCTTGCACCAGTCCATCATTCCGATTCCAAAAGGAACGTTTATCCATTCGATTCAATTGAGACGTACAGGACTTATGGCTCCCGCCTCTCACAATATAACAGAAAGCTCAGGAAACTTGCTGAAATGGCGGGAATAAGAAACCGTTTCACCTCGCATGTTGCCAGACACAGCTGGGCCAATGCTGCAAGAAACATAGGGCATTGCACTGAAATCATCAGTGAAGCGCTCGGGCACAGTTCCGAAAGGACTACTAGGATTTACCTGGCATCCATAGGGAATTCAACAATAGATCATTTGAACAGGAGATTGCTTTCCAGACTGAAGAAATATCTGCCGGTCTCTACTGTAGAGACCGGCAATAAATCCGGCAAAGCATCATTAATGGCCACAGACAGGCCTGGAAGTATTATCTCAGACAGTTGCCTTCAGACAATAGTCCTCGAAACTTGAAATTGCAATGAAAACATGCAGCGGCAATGCATGATTTTTTTTTATGCATTCGCTTGGTAATGGCCAAACTAAGTTATATATTTGCAACGTGTTTGGTCTCTACAGTAGAGACCGGCGGAAAATCTGATAAAGCAAGATTCATTATGGCACAAGCAAGCGTATTCACGCCAAAGACAAGAAAAACAAGAATTTGTCCGGAGAATGCCATCTCGGACAAAAGGCTTCCTATGCCTGAAACAATAGCCATTGAGGATATAACATCGCTTGGACATTCATTCATTGGAATCCTTAAATCGGTATCTGACGCAGTAAGGAACGGCCAGACCATACACTGTATATCGGATAATTTCGTTTACGGTTCCTGTGATGACACAGAGGGCTATCTCAAGGCCATTTCCGACATTCACAATCTTTACAGAAGGCTCATATCCAGCAGGACAAAGGAAGCTCTGTGTATCAAGAAGAGCAATGGCGCAGTCCTTGGCAGGCCTTTCGGAAGTGACATAAAGATGCGGGTGCTCAAGAAGAACTCAAGGAAAATCATCAAGGAACTGAATACCGGCTACAAGCATAGTTTCATATGCAAGAAATATGGAGTTTCCGAATCAACTCTGAAGAGATTCATAAAGGAATACCGTGAGAATTCCGGCAATAACACGCAGACAACCAAAACAAATTAATCATTATAAAACAACATGAATATGAGAACAAACGAAAATGAGCATGTTTACAATGCTCCTGAAGCTGAAATCATACAGCTGATTTCATCCAGAAGAATAATGCAGATTCTTACAGAGTCGCAAGGTGGCGGCACAGGTGGTGAAGAGCATCCTGATGATTATTAATAGAGCAACCAAACAAAAAAATTAACCATAAAAACTTTATATTCAATGAAAAGACTTTCAGCATTTATGCTCGTTCTTGCTGCTTTGTTCACATTCTATTCCTGCAGCAAGGAAGAAGCTCCGGTTAACAATGAGGGAGCAAAATTCAAACTCAGCGTTGAAACAGGCGCAATGGTAGTTGGTGACGAAACCAAGGCAGGTTCAAACAACATTATCGTTTACTATTTCAATACAGGCGATGAAATATCTGTAGTGAACACAACAACAGGCAAGTACCTTGGCAATCTTACCTGCACCCAGACAGCCGAGCCATCCGATACTTATGTTACCAAGATGCTCAAATCAAAATTTGACGGAGAACTTGTTGGTGAAGTAAGTGAAGGTGACAACCTTGCATACCTCTATCCTGCAATGACAGCAGAACCTGGTTCAGACTTCGTTCCATACGAATATGACCATTCAGTTCAGGTAAGAAATGCACAGAAGGAAACCGAGACCATTTTTGCAGCGTACTGCAATGAGGAGAGCACATTCTCAACAGCTTCAAACAAGACCATTGCTCCGCGCTCAATAGTATTCAACATGGCAACATCCTATCTTTCACTTCACCTGTATGGTCTGCCTGCAGGCACAAAGATTGACAAGATACAGATTTCAGGCATAAGCAAAGGAGAGGAATGGGTGATAAATAATGGCGTAATTAAAGCGAATCCTCTTGATGACAACCAGGGTGTTCTTGAGCTTCAGTGCAACAATGGTGTTGTTGCCAATTCTCTCGGCGTTGCATACATGTATCTTACATTGCCAGTTTCAAGCAGAAACGAGGATGGACGTGACATCACAGTATATACCGAGGACGGACAGGTTTATACAACCAAATTCCTCAAATCAAAGTTCACCGGTAACACATTCTATGGCCAGACTCTTGGTGTAAGTCTGCTTCAGCAGCTCAAGGTGGAAGTAGTTCCTGAAACAGCAGGCGTTCTTACAGAGAATGTAAGCATTATGAATACAGGTAACGTTGATGCATACATCCGCGCAACCGTGATTGCAAACTGGGTTGACGCAGATGGTAAGATTGTTGCAACAGTCAATGGCACTCTTACCACAGGCGATAACTGGATACAGGACGGTGTTTACTACAACTACACAGGACTTGTTCCTGCTGGTGAAAGCACAACAAACATTGTGAATTCATACGTTACCGGAACAAAACCTGCTGCAGCAGATCACCTCAGCATTGCAGTAATAGCACAGGGAAGAGAACTCTCATTCTAAAGGAATTCATTTTTATAATTAAAACGAAAAGCTATGAAATTGAATTTCAGAACAATATTCGCAGCACTGTTCGCTATGACGCTTATGGTGTTTGCAATGCCGCAGAAGACTCATGCAGCTGATTATAAAGAAGTAGTTAAACTGGCTGTATATGATTCCAAAGGAAATTATGTATCGTCACCTACAGATTTCACTAGCAAGAATTTCTCACAAACGATAAATTCAAAATGGGCTGAAACGACAGCATATGCATGGTCTCCCAATGGACTTGAATATAATGCAACTTGGTCATCTTCATCAAGCGGATCAACATCAACCATAATGCCAAAGCCTACAGATCTTTGGAATTATGACGCTAGTAAATATGAATTTGTAGGTGGTGCAAAACAATTAACATCCACTCCATCCTATGCTGCAAACGGTTGGAAAAGTTCTTTTACCGATGGATATTACGGTGGTCTTAAATTATCAATTTCTTATTCTGGCACTGATTGGTTCTATTACATTTTCAAAGAGAAAGCTCCACAGGTAACCTATACCTTGAACTACAATACCAAGGGCGGTACACCAACCATTAACGCTCAGACTATTACCAACAACACCGGTTCCGCTACTTTCACAATCAGCTCAACCGTTCCTAGCAAGGAAAAATATAATTTCCTTGGCTGGTCTGCAACTGATGGCGGTGCCGTTGCATACAATCCAGGTGGCTCGCTCACAACATCCAATGAGAACACCACCATTTATGCAGTTTGGGAGAAAATACTTCTTCCTGGCAACCTCACTATCAGCTGTGAAGGTCTCCAGAATGAGGAAAGTGCTGTAATTGAAGTGAAGAACGGCAATTCGGTTCTCTACAGAGTATCAGTAAGTTCAGACAGTCCTTCAGTTACCATCAAGGGTATAAGTGTTGGAACTTATACCGTAGCGCCTATGGATTGGAGCTGGACATACGAGACAATGGACAGCAAATCTGTAACCATTGAAGAGGAGCAGACCGCAAGCGTCAGCTTCACTGCTGTAAAGAAGACTTCAATCGAACCAAAATACGACGAGAACAAGAAAGTCGTAAAATAGTACCGGATCTGAAAATCATCAAGGCCGGCTGAAAATGCCTGTCCTTGATGATTTTTCACAATTTCAGTATGTAAAGATTCTTACTGAAAACGAGAAATAACAAAAAAGATGAAAACAAATTTCAGAACAATATTCGCAGCACTGTTCGCTATGATGCTTATGGTGTTTGCAATGCCGCAGAAAGCTCATGCAGCAGACAAATCCTGTGGTGTTACAATAAAGGTGAACAGCTATAGTTCTCCTTTTTACAATCCAAATACGAAGCAGCATACAGTCAATTCAGTCTCTGAAACAAATTACATAAAGCAGTCAGAAGCTGGCGGTGGTAACAATTACAACAATTCATCGGCGAGAGCATATTTCACAGGAAGCAATGCAGATGGATGGTCTTTGGTTGTTGAAATTACTGTTGGCAATTGTACAAAAACGATAAATCCTTATGGAAATGCCAAGATTTACAATAAGGATATGTCAAATGCCGGTGGTAGCGTTACTTTCGGAGTTTCGTACAGTACAATGAATCCATCAGTTTCTACTTCAATTTCCATCAGTGGTGGTGTTGATTTCCCATTGTACACTCTGTCGTACGATGCCAACGGAGGTCAGAATGCTCCTGCCCAGCAGAAAATCAATTCCGGCAGTACTCCTGTAAACTTTACGATTGCAAGCCAGACACCTACTCGTGAAAACTATAATTTCCTTGGCTGGTCTGAATCTTCAACTGCCGCTACTCCAACTTATCAGCCTAACGGAACTTTCTCAACAAGTATTCAGGACAACACTCTCTATGCTGTTTGGAAGAGAATTCCTCTTCCTGGCAACCTTACCATCAGCTGTGAAGGTCTCCAGAATGAGGAAAGTGCTGTAATTGAAGTGAAGAACGGTGATTCACAGGTTCTCTACAGAGTATCAGTAAGTTCAGACAGCCCTTCAGTTACCATCAAGGGTGTAAGTGTTGGAACTTATACCGTGGCACCTATGGCTTGGAGCTGGACATATGAGAGAATGGACAGCAAATCTGTAACCATTGAAGAGGAGCAGACCGCAAGCGTCAGCTTCACTGCTGTAAAGAAGACTTCAATCGAGCAAAAATACGACGAGAATAAGAAGGTTGTAAAATAACTTGACATGAAATTCCAATTTCAGCCGGTGCTTTATGAGCTCCGGCTGTTTTGGATTGAATACATTATCCAATCCACAACTTCACTATGAAAACCATTTGTACAGAAGCTTACTCCGCTCCAGCAACATTGAATGTGGTGAGCATTGCAAAGACCGGCTTCCTTGCCGGCAGCGGCGAAGGTGGCAGTGTAATCGGCACTCTTCCAGGCGAAACAGAAGATAACATCTAATAAGTTTGATATGAGACACACATTCAATATTTTCATTATGGCTTCCATGCTGCTGTGCAGTTTGTCCTGCAGCCGCTCCAAAAACGATTCGTATGATATTGCAAAGGATGTGATCCTTCCTGAAGGAATGGCTCAGTTCACGCTCCCGCAACTCATCAACGGAAATGAAACCACAGACACCAGGACCGTTTACTCAGACGAAAAAGGCAAGCTTGTATGGTCTGAAAACGACACCATTGGTGTATTCCCTCAGGCAGGCAGTTCAATATACTTCTCAATGTCTGATTTTGCCGGCGACGATGTTGCCAAGTTCAATGGAGGAGGATGGCAGCTCAAACCATCTACAGTGTATTACAGCTACTACCCTTTCGTGCCGGATATGTACATGAAAGCGGAGGCTGTTCCTTACACAACCATAGGACAGGTTCAGGCGAAGAACGCTGTTCGCAACCACGATGGTTTTGATTGCCTCTGGGCAAGGAAGGAGACAGCTTCCAACAATTCCGTGAACTTTGAATTCACCCGTTTGTGCTGCTTCCTCAAATTCGTGTTCACACCTGGCGAAGGCACTTACACAAAGCTGGTGCTCTCATCGGATGAAGCCGTGATTCCGGTGAAGGGGACATACGACCTTACAGCATCAAATCCTTCAATAAGAGTAAGCAGCGATGGATATGCCAAGTCGCTTGAAATGAAAATCAACAATATAGAGCTGGCGGCCGAACAGCAGCTGGTACTCTATATGGCTTTCATTCCTTGTGACCTCAGCGGCCATGAGATTACTATCACGCTGGAGAACAGTGAAGGAAGAGGATTCGAGTTCAAGAAGAGTTTCTCAAAGCCTATGCTTGCCGGAACTCTCTACAACATTAACATTGGCACTCTGAGCCAGAATCTCCAGTATTATTTCAAGAACAGGACCGCGATTGGTATGTACAATCTGGAATCGGCCAGCGAGGTATGCACATACACTTCAGGCACAGACATGTATTCTCACATGTCAATGCCAGGTTATGAGATTGTAAGGGTTATGAACCCCAGCAGCAATGACGATGTTTACAAGTTTCTGGAGATGAAGTTGAAGAAAGCCGGAGCCGACTGGGCCGACGGGGCTTCCATTGAACTCCTTGCGCCTTCTCTTTCCACCTTCGATGGCAGAACTTACAATGTAGAGCTTGTACAGCAGGATGACCACGGCCGTATGTGGTTATACAATGAAAGCGAGGCTATGGGATTCATTGCAAAATTCGAATGATGATTTGAAAGACTGAAGATTATGAAAAGATTATTAAGTATTCTCATATTGCTGTCATTCGTGGCAGCTTCCGCATTTGCGGATGAAGTTCAATTCAAGGAGGCTTCGGATTGTGCCCGTGCATTCTTTGCCATGGCTCAGAAAAAGCCTGTGAACAGCGTTTCAGTCAAGAACGTAGCCTATTCCAAGATAATGAAATCCGGCAACGACAAGCCTGCTTTCTATGTATTCAACAATGCTTCCGGCAAGGGTTTTGTCATAATTTCCGCAGACGACAACGCGCGTGCTGTGCTTGCATACTCAAAGGATCAGAGTTTCAGCCCGTCAACAAAAATGCAAAGCAATATATTGCAATGGCTTGTTGGACTTGAAAAACAGATATCTTATGTAAGGAGCAGTAAAATCAAAGCTTCAAAGGAAAGTGCTGAGGAGTGGAAGACGCTCAGGAACATGTCCGGCTGGGATGTAAGGCCAATTGTTCTGCTCAATACCGCCTTGTGGAATCAAGGTATTCCATACTGCTGGCAATGTCCTGTTGTTGGCGGCTATTATTGCGTGACAGGCTGCGTGCAGACAGCAACAGCCATACTCATGAAGTATTATAATCACCCAAGTGGCCCTACTCAGGACATAGTTGGTGGCTACTACCTCGGTGCCGATGAAACCGGGCAGTGGGTTTCAAAGACAGTACCCGCTTCAAGACGTTATGACTGGGACAACATGCTGGACGATTATAACAACGGCTACTCAAATGTTCAAGGCAATGCTGTAGCGGCCCTGATGGCTGACCTGGGAGTGATGCAGAACGCAATGTACACTACAAGTTCCACCGGAGCATATTCATTCAATCTGAGTGACAATCTGATTCAATATATGGGTTATAACAAAAACGCCAGATACAGGATGAGGGACAATTACTCAACCAAGGACTGGACCGACATGCTACGTGCGGATCTTGATGCGAACCATCCTGTAATCTACGGAGGAGTTTCCAATTCAGGAGGACACTGCTTCATTGTTGACGGCTACGCAGAGAACGATTTCTTCCATATAAACTGGGGTTGGGGTGGAATGAGCAACGGTTTCTTTGCGATTGACGTGTTCCAGTCCGACGTACAGGGAATAGGCGGCAATACCGACGGCAGCGCCTTCTCCTTCAATCAGGACGCTCAGTTCGGTCTGTATCCTGAAAAAGGTGAGCCATACAATCCTGAGTACATACTCCAGATGGATGACATGCAGCTTTTCCAGGCCAACGATGGTAGATACTATATATCGGCTTACAATGTGTTCAACATGGGAGATGCCACCATTGGTCCTTCCGTCACATTCAAGATCAAGCAGATGGGTGTCAATTATGCTCAGACCCTATATTCCACCACCACATCAGTGACAATTGAGAGGACATACGGATACACCAGACTTGATCTGGGATATTTCAGTGGAGTAAGCAGGTTCAGACTTGGAGACTATCTCACGCTTACTTTCAAGCCTTCTTCATCGGCCAATGATATAGCATTCAGATACAATCCTGAAATGGTCAGAGGTGTGATTCCTATTCTGGACGCCGCCTTCATTGAATGCAAGGAGAGCTACAGTGCAGGCGAGACATTCGAGAAGAAAATCTTCTACGGCGATAACATGCCTGAATCCGTGACATGGTTCCTTGACGGCAATATCATCAATGGAGACATAAGGCTCACAGCCGGACACCACGTAATCAAGGCCCTTCTGAAATACCCGCTTTCCGGCTGCCAGGAAACCATAGTAAGAGAAGTGGATGTCAATTAAGGGGCTGCTGCAATTGCAATAAGACGCTCTGACCACTAGAAAGTACTGATAAAAATTAAAGCCCTTGCCGCGATTTGCGACAAGGGCTTCATTATTGGATTTGCCAATTAATTCTAGAAGAATTTCTCTTCCTTTCCTTCTATTTCAACAGGCTCGCTCTGATCGGTGATTCTCTGGCCTGGACGCTGGCTCTGATTAACTCTGCCCGGTCTTGAATCACGATGAGGTCTCTGTGGTCTTTCGCCACCCTCTGCACGAGGTCCTCTCTCGTTGCGCTCGCCTCTTTCAGGCCTTGGGCCTCTTTCGCCATCCTTGTGACCGAATGGTTTGCGGCCGCCCTCTGGTCTTGGTCTGCGCTCAGGCTCAACATAACCCTCAGGCTTGTCCATCAAAGCCCTGCGTGAAAGTCTCATCTTGCCTGTCTTTGCGTCAATTTCAAGAAGTTTGACCTCAACTTCATCGCCTATGTTAAGAACATCCTCAACTTTCTCTGTCTTGTTCCAGTCAATTTCTGAAATGTGGAGCAGACCTTCCTTGCCAGGAAGAATCTCTACGAAAGCACCGAACTCAAGGATTGAAACAACCTTTCCCTTATAGGTCTTGCCTGCCTCAGGAACCTCGATTATGCTGTTGATCCATGCAAGAGCCTTGTCCATGCTCTCCTTGTCAAGACCAAATATATCAACGAGACCAATGCTCTGCTTGTTCTCGTTAACGTCTTCTGTAATGGTGACAGTTGTGCCAGTCTCCTTCTGAATCTTCTGGATGACCTCACCGCCCTTGCCTATTACAGCACCGATGAATTCGCCAGGAATGACAATCTGAACGATTCTTGGAGCATTAGGTTTGAGTTCAGGTCTTGGTGCAGGGATAGTCTTGAGCATTTCGCCCATGATGTGCATTCTGCCCTGACGAGCCTGCTCGAGAGCCTGTGCGAGAACCTCGTATGAAAGTCCGTCTACTTTGATATCCATCTGGGTTGCTGTGATACCATCCTTGGTACCTGTAACCTTGAAGTCCATGTCTCCGAGATGGTCCTCATCACCGAGAATATCTGAAAGAACTGCGTACTTAGGTGAGTCTGAATCTGAAATGAGGCCCATTGCAATACCTGCAACCGGTTTCTTTATCTGAACACCTGCGTCCATAAGTGCAAGACATCCTGCGCATACGGTTGCCATTGAAGAAGAACCGTTTGACTCAAGGATATCTGACACCACCCTGATAGCGTATGGATTTTCAGGAGCTGCAGGAATCATTGGTTTGAGAGCCCTCCAAGCAAGGTTTCCGTGACCTATCTCCCTGCGGCCGACGCCTCTCTGTGCCTTTGCCTCACCTGTTGAGAACGGAGGGAAGTTATAATGGAGAACGAAAGGCTCTGTCTTCTGTACGAGTACCTCGTCCATTTCCTTCATATCAAGCTTGGTACCGAGAGTAACTGTTGAAAGTGACTGTGTCTCACCACGTGTGAAGATTGCTGATCCGTGAGCGCCAGGAAGGTAACCTACCTCGCACCAGATAGGACGGATCTGAGTGGTTGTACGGCCGTCAAGTCTTACGCCCTCATCAAGAATCATTCTTCTCATGGCCTCTCTCTCAACGCTGTGGAAGTATCTTGCAACCATGAACTTCTTCTCCTCGCGCTCCTCCTCAGGAATAGTCTCAAGGAACTCGTTCATAACAGCCTCGAATGCATCCTCACGCTCGTGCTTTGCAAGTTTGCTCTTTGAAATTGCATAGCACTTGTCATAGCAGAACTCGCGGCAAGCAGCCTTCACAGCCTCATCGTTTGTCTCGTGGCAGTAGGTTCTCTTTACTGTCTTGCCAACCTCCTGCATGAGCTCCATCTGAGCTGCGCAATGTTTCTTTATCTCTTCGTGAGCGAACTTGATTGCTCCGAGCATTACATCCTCTGAAACCTCGTTCATCTCACCCTCAACCATCATGATGTTCTCTGCAGTTGCTGCAACCATTATATCAAGGTCCGCATTCTCCAGCTGTGCGAATGTAGGGTTGATGCAATATTCACCGTTTATTCTTGCCACTCTCACCTCTGAAATAGGACCTCCGAAAGGAATGTCACTTACAGCAAGCGCTGCCGATGCTGCCAGACCGGCAATTGCATCAGGCATATTCTCCTTGTCTGCGGAAATAAGGTTTACGGTTACGAATACGGCAGCATGGAAATCCTCAGGGAACAATGGACGCAAAGCCCTGTCAACGAGTCTTGCAACAAGGATCTCGGAATCCGAAGCCTTGCCCTCTCTCTTCATGAATCCGCCCGGGAATCTTCCCGCAGCAGCGAATTTTTCCTTGTAATCCACCTGAAGTGGCATGAAATCAACGTTTTCCTCAGCGTCCTTAGCGCAGGTTACAGCTGCAAGGACCATTGTATCTCCCAATCTTACAACAACTGATCCGTCGGCCTGTTTGGCAAGTTTACCGGTCTCGATCTCAATTGTCCTACCGTCTGCCAGCTTAATCTCTTTTTTAAATATGTTCAGCATTTTACTAACTGTTTATCAAACGGATTCTATTATCCGTCAATTATTAATAAACCCAAAAAATCGCGCGAATTTACTAAGAATCCGCGCGATTTCCAATTATTTTTACCCAATCATCTTCAGACCGGGCTTTCATTCAAGAACGCCGTGCCAGCTGAATGGCTTGCCCTCGCTGCTTACACCCTCTATGCGTATGACATAAGGATAATCCAGCTGGTCCGTATTGCTGAAGTTGACTCTTGCCCCTCCGTTGGAAAGTTCAACCGCCGGGGACCAATAAATTGTGTTCCTGCAATCATTTCCGTTTGAAACGCTCTGTGAATCATACATTGGAGAGTAGAACTTTTCAGGTTCCTGATAACCAAGCGGAACGAAATATGTCATTGAAGGATCCTTTGTGCCTGTCATGTGCAGTTTGGAATTTGACACCTCAATGGACACATAACCGGCCATATAAGGATACATTGGAGTTGGCTTTGTTGATATTTCCTTTATGGTCACATCCTTCAGATTCAGATACTCGATTTCATCGGAAAAGCTTTCCGACCTTATTCCGTTCACAATGATTGTAACTGTACCGCCCAAAGTATGCTCCATCGGCAGTGAAAAGTTTCTGTTAATCAATCTGTGGTGTGCATAGGAATAGTGGAAAGAAGGCACTACCGCAAGGAGGTATTCAACCAGCGTCCTGTCTTCGTATGCCTTGGCAAAAGACTGCATTCTGTTATCGATTCCGAACCCGGAACCAACGAACATTTCATCATCCTTTCTTGCCGTAACAACCGTAGCAACCAGGGAATCCATTATGACATCATTTCCGAATGCATCGTTAGGAACTATTTCCGGAGCATTCTCATCGCCGTTCCCATTGGCAGAGGCATCAGTTTTCAATGAATATATGAAAGGCTGTGCGAACACATCTCCGTCCCACAGAGGAACATACGCATCTATTCCGCGCTTCTTCACACTGCTTACAATGAAACCGGTGTTCTTTGTAAAATCAAGTGAATCAATGAAAAACGTGGTACCCTTGTCAACGTAAACCGATTTCACCGCATTCTGGGAAGGAATGAGTATATTCAGATCATAATTTTTAGTACGCTTCTTACCAAATGAGCCCTTGACGGTTCCGCTTATGCTCTGGGTGAGTTCCCTGCTGT
>JAGHUC010000015.1 GCA_018065035.1 Candidatus Egerieousia equi
GGGCTATACCAAACTTGCTGCTTTTCGCAAGTTCTCGCTTTCCAGCAAGTTTGCGCCCTCCGCTATACCGCTGATGCGGTATTCTGAATTGTTCCAAGCCGTTCACAGACTATGTGATGCTGTCGGTGATTTCCACGCCGTTCATGGCGCAGTTTTCCTTTGTGCTCACGTTAATGAATATGCCCTGAGGAATGAAACCAAGGATTTTCTCGTGATAGTAGCTGAGGTCCACAATACCGGCAATGTCATCGAAGCTGACTTTGGAAAGCAGGGGATAACGGCTCTTTGGAATGCGGTAGAATGAACCATCGCCGGTGGAAAGGTATAAATGATTTTCGGTGATGGCTGCAAGAGCCTGGGTAATGGTATATTCAGTTTCAGGGTATTTGTTGTGTGATTCGTAGTTTCCAAAAAGGTTGTCCAAGTCCTCGAAGGTCATATCGGTCTTCACAAGCTGCTCCAGGTCAAGCCAGTGCTTTTCAGATATCGGTGTGAAGCGGAGGCATTCCTCTCCCTGCGGGCCTTGCACCGTTTCAACATCAAAGCTTTCAATATCGGTGTCGCGCAACATCTTGCCGCGAGGAAGCCTCAGACTGCCGCGAGGATCGATCAGGGTCAGGCACAGCAAATCATCTTCCATGTACATCATCCCTTCATAGCATATACATTCAATGCGCTGCCGTTTCCTGTTTACAAGGTAACGTGTTACCATATATCCGTTTGAAACCGTGGAGAAGTACCAGTAATCGTTGTCATTGGCTTTCCAGATACTGCCATCCTCAATCCTGAAGACTTTCTTGTTCTGCAAGTCCAGATTGGTACTGTACAGAACTTCGTTGCTGGTACACCGGCTGTGGTTGTCCAGTATGTCCTTGAACATGGAATACAGCAGCATGCGGTTTGGTTCGAAGTCCTCCTCTTCCATATAGTTCCTGCATCTTGCCAAAGTGGGGTTGTAGCCGTAGATTGCATTGTCCTTCATAGGGGCTTCAAGGAAATCCAGCAGCGTCTTGAAATCCTTGCGTATATCCTTCACATCGCCACGACCCTTGTCATACAACGGCAGAAGCTTCAGAGCCAGCATTATTATTATCAGCACATTCACTTCCCGCTTCTCACTGGCTTCCTTTATTCCACCGGCGATAGTGTTGAAATCATTTTCTCCAGCCGCATCCTTAAGTTCATCAGCCTCGTTGCCATATATGAACTTTATGAGTTCCACGCAGGCCTTGCAATGCTTTTTGGGGAGAATGCCGCCAAGCTTATTGGCGGTATAGTAGTCACTGCTCTGCTTATATTCGGCGAGGAATTTGTCAAAATCAATATCGGCAAAGTTCTTTGCGTAATTGCACAGGCGTTCATACACTGCGCGCTTTATGAATCTGTTGTTGCCACCGATCTTTGAAAGCGAATTGTTGCCGCTGACCTGAAAGCCCACGAATTCGCTGAGTTCCTTGTTCGTGTTGAAGAATATCCTCAAGCGGGAGACAGTATTGAGTTTTTCTTCTATTTCATTTTTCGTAAGAGAAGTCATAGTCGTTAAAATAATACCGATAATGTATGCTTATGTGGCCTTTATTGGTCAAAATTAGCAAATAATGTTAAAATGTGCGCACATAAGGTTTTTTCTCCATAATATTGCCGCACCCACAGGCTTCCGGAGGGAATGATGAAAAATTTCAATACTCCTGAGCATCAGTTGCAAAAAAATGCTTAATTTTGAAACTGGTAGCAATACCAATATATAATTCAAAGGCATTGCATAGTCTTACTTGATAAACCCGGCCAAGGTTATGAAATGGAGACGGATGCAACTGATGCTCTTTTTGCCGAAATTCATAGGCTTTCAGCCAATGACTTTGGCGCGGAGTATTGTTTCTTCGTATATCTATTTCGGGTAAATTATCCTTGGCCGGATGTGGAATGAAAATTCCGCAGTTTCCCTCAAGTAATGTACGGGTGCAATAGTATCCGCGCCTTTTTTTATATATGTCCATGCAGGATTTTGTGGAAATATAATATGTCATAGTTATGAGAGCTTTTATAGTCAAGCCAAAAAGAGAGAAAAGGGCGAGTGATTTCGTCCTTACACCGGGGATGGTGGTAACCGTGCAGTCCCGAAGCAATGGTGGCAGTCCATATATGGATGAGATACGGGAAAGGTACATGCAGATGTATTTCATAGATATCCGCAAGGCCTGCTGCAATTTGAGCGATTTTGAAATAAAAAGAGCATTCTGAGATGCGCGCTTCCGATTTCATACATCCCGATGATGCCGCCGCTTTGGAGAGGCTCAGGAACATTCCGGCTCTCCCTTCGGTCATGAAAAAAGTGTTTGAGTTGGGTTACGACCAGATAATGTGGAGTGAAAACGTTACCACGAATTTACGTCTTGGGCCATCGCAAGTGCCAGAGGTGTATAATCTCTTGCCTCCTATATGCAGGCAGCTGGGGATTCCTGTGCCTGAACTCTATCTTAACATGAATCCACTTCCAAATTCCTGGACATCGGGACAGGACAGGGTATATATAGTTATTACACTAGGCCTTGTAAGAAGATGTTCTGATGAGGAGATAAAAGCCGCTCTTGCGCATGAGTGCGGGCATATAATCTGCAATCACGTTCTATATAACACTTTGGCGGAAGCAATATATTCTTTTGGTGACACCCTGATGGAATCTCTCATTGGTCAGGCTATAAACATTGTAATAATGAAAGGCATAAGGCAGGCTTTGAACGCATGGCAAAGGGCATCGGAACTGTCGGCAGACAGAGTGGCCTGTATGGTAACTTCAGCTGGAACCCTGGTCCGCACCTTGGCAAAAATTGAAAGGATACCTTGTTTCATATTGCAGAATCTGAATTTTGACGCTTGGGCGGCACAGGGTGAAGATTATGAGCTGTTAAAGAACGGAAGTGCCTGGAGCAAGATTGTGCGCTATATGGCCAATTCTGATATGGATCATCCATATACACCGGTCCGTGTTTATGAGGCAATGAAGTGGGAGAAAAGCAAGGCTTGTGTTATGCTGAAAAACGGTTTGAAACTCATTGTCAACGGTCAGATATGCCCTGTTTGCGGCAATCCGTTGACACAGGGATGGCAGTTCTGCAAGAAATGCGGGGCTAAATTGCAGTAATAAGTCTGAAATGAATTGTTAAAACTAAAGATATGAAAAGTAAAGTTGTTGCAGCCTTGCTGGCTATTTTCCTCGGAGGTCTGGGAGCCCACAAATTCTATTTGGGAAAAATCGGACAGGGATTTTTGTACTTGATATTCTGCTGGACCTGGATTCCTGGGGTTGTAGCCTTGATAGAAGGCATTATATACCTGTGCTGTTCCGATGAGGAGTTTCAGGTAAAATACTGCGGAGGACGAACTGTTTATGGTTCATCACCGGACCAAACACAATTCTATTCTACCAAAAGTGAAAAAATGGAGAAAGAACAACCGACGTTTTGCGTGAATTGTGGCCGGAAGTTGGACAAAGGCTCCCAGTTCTGCCCGAATTGCGGGAGTAAACTGATTGCCGAGCAATCCGAATCAAACATACAAACTATAGTTTGTCCTAACTGTGGTAAAAGTGTTTTATCTGAGTTTTCATCCTGTCCATATTGTAATACACGGCTTAAATAAATCTTATGATACTGATCATTATAATAACTGTTATAGTAATAGCGGTAATATACAAAGAAGCGAATAAGCCTGTAAGAAAATCCGCAGATTATTACGCTCGCCATAAAGAACTCCAAGGAGACTATGTGTTCCATTGTAAAGACTTGAGTACAACGGAATCCTTCATGAATCTTGGGCAAGATTCAAAAGGACTCGAATACCTTGCCTATCACAATAGACAATTATATGTGAGAATGAAAGATGGCAGGACCTTGCAGGGAATGATAGAAAATATGTCTGCAAGATTTTCTGCAACAAGCAGGGGTGGCGGTTTGGCAACTTGTGAATTGATATCAGGCAATAAAAAGGTTACAATCATTACCATCTGGCATCTTTTTACAGATGAGGAATGGTGGCAGATCTTTAATCTTCTGACGCATTGCGGTACCACTTACAACCTGAAAGAATATATAGAGGTCTATAAGTTATATAATACCCAGGAAGGTAAAATAACAAGAGGTATGTATAGTGCTGCAAAAGTTATAAGCTACTTTTCATAAATGGAGGTTGTTAAATGATAGGTGCTGGATTCATTGCGGCTAAGTTCGCAAACAAATTTTTTGAGAAAAGCGTGTTCAAGACCATAAAGAGGCACGCATTCTGGGGAGCTTTGATTATGATGCTTCCGGATTTCGGTCTGGGTACAATTGCTTTTATCTTTGTGCTCTGGCACATGTATTCCAAAATCTGTGAGAAGTGCGGAATTTCGTTTATGGATAATTTCTGGAAATTGGTTGGAGTGGGAATATTCGTAAACATTGCCATAGCTTTGGTTGTTGATATGGCCATGTCTGTAATTTTTTTCTTCGAATTCTTCATCGTGTACTTGCAGTTTTATCTCTCGGGCAAGTTATTCGTGGAAAGCATAAAGAAGATGCCGTTGCCAAAAAGCGGGGCAGGGAATATGAACTATGGTGGGAACAGACTATCAGCAGGTGATGGTACTCCCGCCAACACATTTTCGGGAAAGTTGACAAAGTGCCCTCATTGTGCCTTACCTGTTGATTCAAGCCACAAATTCTGCAAACATTGCGGGAAACCTATATGGTGACTTCTTGTTTTTAGCGCAGTTTGTGATGGCAAAATCTTAGAAATAGCGCAGTTTGTTGCTTTAAAATTCTGGAAATAGCGCAGTTTGTTTGAAATAGATTACGTATATTTGCATCGTAATAAAGGGGGAACAACATGGATCTTTATGAACTTGTAAGAATACTAACCGACCAGAAGTCGGAACTTGGGAAAGTTGATGTGTCAGCACTGTGCCCGAGAAAGGAGGAAGCGCAGTTTGATCTTGACAGCGACCTTGCCCAGGTTGTCATCGGAGTCAGGCGTAGCGGCAAGTCTATGCTCTGCCTAAAAGTCCTCAAAGAATCCGGAAAGAACTTCGGTTATGTGGATTTCGATGACGAGGAACTCATAGACCTTACCAAGAAGGATCTTAAGACTGTTCTGGAAGCTGCCTATATGGTCTATGGGGATTTCGACTACCTATTCCTAGATGAGGTGCAGAATGTTACAGGATGGCATCTTTGGGTAAACAAACTGCTTCGTCAGAGGATACATGTTATTCTTACCGGATCTAATGCGAAACTTCTGAGCAGTGACCTTGCTACTCATTTGACCGGTAGGTACAATGAGATTCCTCTGTTCCCGTTCAGTTTTGAGGAGTACTGCCACATGAAAGGGCTGGACACCAAGGACCTTACTACCAGAAACCAGGCTTTCATAAAGACGGCTTTCGACGAGTACATGCGGAAAGGAGGATTCCCGGAGACCTTCAAGTTGAAGAACCAGCGCAAGTATATGTCGTCATTGTTGACCGCAATTATCAGGAAGGATATTGCAAAGCGCTTCCATGTGCGTTACGTGGATGCTCTGGAAAAGATGGCGAACTACATGATAGACAACTTCTGCCAGGAGGTCGTGCCGTCCAACCTTGCGGAGAAATTCGGCTTTGGATCTGACCACACAGCAGAGAATTATTATTCATACATGAAGCAGGCGTTCCTGTTCCAGGGCATTCATAAGTTCTCTTTCAAGAGTGCTCAGCGTATCAGAGGCGAGAAGGCATATCTGGTTGATGTTGCCTTCCAGTCGGACAGGGAGGACACCCTGACTTCGGACAATCTCGGCTTCAGGCTTGAGAACATAGTCTATATTGAACTTCTCAGGAGATATAAAGGTGAAAACATCAACGTGTTCTACTACCGGGATAATTTCGAGGTTGACTTCATCATAGTGGACAAGACGAAAGTCCTGGAACTGATTCAGGTCACTCTTAAAATGGACAAGCAGACAACCAGAACACGTGAATTGAGTGGACTGAAGAAAGGCGCCGAACTCCTGAAATGCGAAAACCTGACGCTGCTCTCACTCTCCGAGCGAGGCGTTGAAGAATACGAAGGCCACAAAATAAACAAGTTTATGGTTGTTGACTGGCTTCTCGGAAATCAGTAATGTCCGGCACAGGTAACCACAATGGCGGCCCTGCTGTCTTTCCTGATGTTCAGGTCCTCCAGCACGAACAATGTCAGCATGCGTTTGAACATGAATAGCATAGGCAACTTGTCCTGTTTCTTATTTGTAAGAATCAAAGAGCGAACATTATTTAACAAAAGGCTATACGTTGACTATCAGTCACTTATCCATTTGTCTTGTCAAATCCTTTGTCAAATTTCGCATTTATTCAACGGCCTTTTTTACAAGCGTATTTAGTAGAGGCCCGTATTCCTTTAGAAACAATCCTTCCTTGCTCAATAAGTTGTTTTAACTGCTCTCTAATTTTATATCTTGAAATCTCCGTACCTATCCTTTGTGATATATCAGAAATGGAACTGTTCGGATAAACCTTTAAATCTTCGTAAATCAATTCACGCAATCTATGTGGCTCAATTGTTTTGAGATTTGGTTTTCTGTTGAAATTTTCAAGACTCAGGAAGTAATATTCCGGAGCGTTATCCATCTGATTTTATGGAACTCATTTTTTGAGGCATGCCGTATAATAATAAGGCTTCGAGCATGTTCTGGTTAAATCATTATTGTATTTCGGGGGTATTATGGCCTGTTTTTGACAGGCTGCACCTTTTGTATATATTTTTGAGAAAAACTTGACTTTTTGTGTTTACAGATTGCTTTTGTAATACTGGTGGAAAAGCAGAAGAAAGGCAGGAGTCAAAGAAAAAATAGTTGATGATATGAAAGTGAGTATGAAAAGATTGTTGATGATTCTGGCCGTAATTGCAATGGTTTGCAATGCAGGCAGTGCCAAGGATAAAAAGATTAAGCTTGGCAAGTATTTCTATTATTACGGTGAGGTTGCCAATGGCACTCCGTGCGGTACGGGAACGTTGTTCTACAAAGCTGACAAAACAAACATTGCTCTTGTAAAGGGGGATTTTGAAGATTGCCTCATAAGGAACGGTGTCCTGGTCCTTCCTGAGGGCAGTGCCAGATGCAGCGGAACTTTTGAGTACGACATTATTGGCAGCAAGGCACCAAAGTCAATGAGAATTGTCATGAGATCAGGAGTAATTGACTATCGCCAGTTAAAAATAGATGTCCTGAGCAGCCTTGAACTTACTGTAAACGGGTTTTCACAGGGTGTGGAGTATGTGTCAAGTTCGGGAATCAGGGCAAGAGCTGTCTTTGATACGCCTTATACGCAGTATTACGGCACTGTGAAAAATATTTCTTTCAATGAAACACCTTCTTTCAATAGAGTTGACAGTCTGATATATGATAACCGCAGGTTTATCCCGGTGGGGGATAAATGGAGGCTCAGGTTGAACGATACGGATTACGTTGATTACAAGATGTCGGAGAATAAACTGCAGCCTGTATCGCAGCACTTCACCGATAAGGTCAATGCCTGCACTATTGATTCAGACTGCCCTGAAGATGAGAAGGATATCAAGATAGGAGGGGAGCAGTTCAAGTCCAGGCTCTATACCGGAAAAATACTGTACAACAACCATAATTCCTATGAGGGAACTTTTGCCATGGCACCGGATTCTTCAATAATGTACATAGATGGCAAATACAGCAATGGTGATATCTGGATAAAAGGTGTTAATGATTCCGAGCGCAAGCGTCAGGAAGCGTTGCGCAGGAAGCAGGAGGAACAGCGCAGGAAGCAACTTGAGGAGGAAAGGAAAAGAGTGTTTGATGAAGCACAGAAGGCTGAGAAGAAGGTGCTTTTCAATGAATATAATAATCTGAGCTTCATAGACACGTATCGCTGGACGGATATTGCTCCCGCTGCTGCGTTGCTCGATGGTCAGACAATAGCCATTACCGTTATGTTCGCATTCCAGGATGAAGAACATGTGCTTATGTTCGTATATGCAATAGTTGATCCAAGCATGCTTTCCGGAAATCAGAGATCAAGAGGCTTCATCATGCGCCAGCAGATGCTGGCAGACAAACTGAATACTCGCAAGGAGGCGATATTCGAATACACAGTTGCAGGTGATACCATAAAAGTTGATAACGAGAAATTCATTGTTGACAGGAAGAATAAAGACGTGTATTGGTCAAGCAAGAAATTGAAGTCATTGAAAGGTGAAGTTTTTGTGAAGGCGCAGGACAAGGTATTGGCAGAACTGGACAAACGTAAGGCCATGCTCCTGATGATGGCTTATTAACTATTTGAAAGAATGAAATATTTCAAGTATTTTTTTATAGAATTTTGTAAAGCTCTCATTTTACTTCTGATAGCTGCTCCCTTCCTAAACAGCAGTGACTGGCATTTATTCTACATAGATGGCGGGTGCCTCTTTTTTACAATATGCCTGACCGGTGCACTATGGACTGTTTATATATCAGTCCTTGCTATACTGGCAATACTGGCATGCGTGGGCTACAGCCTTTGGAAGGGTAAGTGAGGGATGCTTTGAAGGAAATGAATCAGGAAAATAAGAAACATTTGCTCTGTAACTTAGCATCAGTTGTTTGAAAAATACCTAACTTTGTAAGCAACGGGGTGAAAACTCCGTCATTTACATTTGATAAGGCATTTTGCTTTAAGTCTTGTTTGAAAATTCCTGCCAGAATTGCAACGGAGGAGACGAGAGGCAACTGATGCTCTTTTTTGCTGATCATATTTGGCTTTGCCACTATGATAGGCGTGGAGTATTTGTTTCTTTTCTATCTTCCAAGGGTTCCTGGCAGGAGCCGGAAACTAAGTTTTCGGTTATTCCCTCAAACAGTAGACACGGACAAATAAGTCTACGCCTTTTTTTGGGGCAAATATAGAAGTGGGCACTCATTATTATGTTGGTGAACATTTTGTGATATAACTAATTATAGCTTACTGAAATAGGCTTGCAAAAGAAACTAATGTGAACTTTCTTGTAAACAGAGGCGTGGTTAATATTTACTTGCGAGATGAAAGGAAATTTATTTATATATGAATAATGATTTGACACTTAAATCTGTATTTGCTAAAGGCAAAGATAGACTTGATGACAGCCTTAAAGGGTTGTCTCTCCCAAAAGATTCAATTAAAGTACAGAGCATCCTAACAGATTATCTTAGTGCTCTGTTCGACAATGAGAATGGCTATCGTCAAAACTTGACAGAGTCAGAGGATTATATTTTTCAGGCTGTTATAAGACTCTTAAATTCCCAGCAGAATATTGCGAAGGAAATTGCAAAGTTTGCTAAACCTATTGTTACACAGGACGCAAAAGTTAAAAAGCAATCTAAAGCCACTAACCCATATGTTACCATTGCTGGAGCTGGTGTTGGTGCCATTGTAGGTGGCATAATCGGTTCATGGGCCGCAGTTGCAGGTGCTATTGCAGGAACAGCTTTGGTTTTGTATTTCTCTGCTAAACCAGTTTCAAAAACAACGACAATTTCTACTGATGCTCAAACTAAGTTGCACGAATCCACTATTGATGTAACAGTATTCTCAAATATTGTAGAAAGTATATGTGAGAGCATTGATGGTGTAATAGACACTTTTAGAACACAGATTAAGAGAGTTGCTAATGTCTATGAACAACGAGAGAAACCTACTCTAACTAGTGATTATTCAACACTCCTTGAACAGATAGCAAATGTCTATAATGTTTGCTCTACCACTGAAGGTGTACCTGCAAAGGTTAAGAATGCAGTTGATATGCTTGCAGAAAGTTTGGAGAATTATAATCTTAAAATAGTAAACGGCAAAATTATTAACGAATAATTATGGCAAACCTAATAATACCAGATAAGAACAAACACAAATATGTTGTAGGTATTGATTACGGACATGGTGAGACATCTGCTGCTATATGTTCCATTGAATGGGAGAAGGATGCTGGTCTCCGAGAGACAAAAGTTTTAGACATAGATCTTGACCGTGCTGCTCGCAAGAAAGTAATAACCTCAGCAATAAGCCATGTAACAAAAGGCATTCTCATTGGTGACGAAGCTTTTGAACACATGACAGACAACAATGGTATTCGTGTTTGCTTCAAGCAGAAACCTGAATCTATTGATGGCGATGCAGAAAGATTAATGATTGACTTTATGAAGGCAGTCTATTGCAGAATTCGTGAAAGCCAAGAAGAACTCACTGATACGAATCACATAGTTTACATTGCTCGACCTTCTGGATGGGTTGAAGAGGAGGCAAAAGAACTATATCGTCAGATGGCAATACAGGCGGGAATACCTCTCGGTGGATTGACATCAGAATCCCGTGCTGCGATATTCTATGCAAAAAGTCCAAGTGTAAACTTTGCGAAAGAAATATCCAAAGGAGCAATTGTGTTTGATCTTGGATCCAGCACCCTGGATTTTACTTACCTCTCCGACGCCGAGAAACCTATTGATTATGGTTACAATCTTGGAGCATCGATCATTGATAATGCAATTTTTGAAAATATGATCCTAAAGGATAATGACGTAAAAGAATTCGTTGGAAAATATCCTGAATATCGCGATGCGTTACAGTTTAAGGGACGTAAGTTCAAAGAGGATGCATATGGTAGAAATGAAGACTCCAAAACTATAGGAGGCTTCCCTTTGGGTATCATTATCTCTGACACAGAGGATTCATATGATGATTATGCCGATTGCTATGTAAAGCTTAGAATTGCTAATTTAGGAGAGCTGAATGACATGGTTAATTCTACAACCCATTATATGGATGAGTTGAAGAAAGCGCTAGAAGACTATAAAACAACAAAAATTCCAGGGAAAACCGTTAATGGTGTTTTCTTAACAGGTGGTGCGTCAAGAATGAATTTCATTCGCCCTATTATTAGCGAGGCTTTCAACTTACCTTTGGATAAAGTTAAAATTGACAATGACAATCCTTCATTGACAATTTCTCGTGGTATTGCTTTACTTGGTGCTACAGATGCAACCACAACCATCCTTGTTTCAGAATTAAAGAAATCTTTGCCAAGCATGATATCCAATGATAAGATGTTATCAAGTCTTGTAGATTTTTTAGCTAAAAATATTACAGAAAAAGCGTGGAATGCAGTTGATAAAGCATGTTCTTCATGGGTTAAAACTGGTCATACAACCAATGAAGACGAACTCAAGCAGAAACTTGAAATAGAATTTAAGTCTTTCCAAACAGATGAGGTTCCAGACATTATCAATCGTACAATCCAGTCTTTTTTAAAAGAAGGTTCTGAGGACGTACGAAAGAAAATGAATGAAATTATTAGCCGATATGCACCAGGACGAGAAATTTCCTTATCTGGTAGTGTTAAGATTGGTGATGTACAACCAATAAATGATAGTGTGTCAGAAATGTTTGCCACTATATCCAAGATATGTGATTCTATTACAAAAGTAGTATTAGATGGAGTATTAGAAATATTATCATGTTTACTCTTGTGTTTCATCAGTGAACCTTGGGCTCTTTCCAAGGAATTCGATATAATAAAGCGTAAAGTCAAAGCCGATAATATCCTTGATAAGAAATACGAAGTCACTTGTAAAGTTGAAAGCAAACTTAGAAAGGAGTTGGCTAAGAATACAGTTTTCAAGAATTCCGTGACGAGCTCGCTTAGTAATTATTTCACTAAGTTGATAGAAAGTAATCTTCAGCAAGTTATGATTCCAATAGAATAATCTATGAATACAATGTTAACCCAACAGGAGAAAGAAAGATTTGAGCCCATGGCAAAGATCTTGGCTGCGAATGGTATTGCGCAGTCCCTTTCATTTACATCAGAAAGGAAGTATCTCAATGACATATCGGGTAATTCTTCTCCTTTGATGCTGGAGTTAGCGTCTAAACGAATAGATTTGCCTACAGCACCTTATTGGATAAAAATATCTCAGGTCGGAAAACCTATTGATGATAGTGCAGAAAAATGCTTTACTGCCATCCAAAAGATTCTGACTGCTTGTTACATGCCATCAAAGGCGCAATTAATTTTCTTGGTTCATGGAGAAAATGGTGTATATGAAATGTACTTAGGACTCCGTTCTCTAGTAAAGGATGAGATAGATTCTACATTTGCAGATAGTCTCAATAATTTCATTAAGGGAATATGGCCAGGAATGAAATGCCAAAGGATCAAAGGAAACCTTGACACAATCAAGAATGCTATAAACCAAAAGTACTATTGTATAAATGCAATCACAGGCATTCCTTCAATGGAAAGCCAATATAAGACTATTTATCCAGCAACTCTTGATACGCTTCTTGCAGGAATGCAGAAGAAAGATTTTACATATCTTGTTGTCGCTGATCCTATTCCAGAAACGGACATAGATGGTATTCTTTATCAAGTTAGAGACTTTAACGGGCAAGCCGAATCTCTAAAATCATTTAATTTCTCTGAGAATACGTCAGATAGTATGAGTCATGCCATGAATCAGGCGAAAACCATTTGTAACGGAACAAATGAAAGTAAAACCCAAAAGAGTAAATGGGGAATGGTTGGCGCAGGAATTATGCTTGCATCGTATATATTTCCTCCAGCAGGCGCTGTAACAACAGCTCTTGCTATAGCTGCAAGTGCAGGAGCTAATCTCCTGGCAGAGTTTAGTCCATCCTATACACAAGGTACATTTCATTCTTTGGCGAATACAACAGGTATTACAGATACGACAAGCCATACGCAGGGTAAAGCAATAAGTAGCAACATTGTTAATAAGCAGATCGAGGCGGTATCAGAACATTTATTCTACCATTCTAAACGTTACGGAAACGGTAAAGCTCTAGGTTGTTGGTCAGTTGGTGTATATCTCATGGCAGAAAACAAGCATGACCTTCAGGGGGCTTCTATGCAACTTAAATCTATAGTAAGTGGTCAGGAATCTGTTTTTGAACCTATTCGAGTACACAGCATTGAAGACATTGTTGATACACATCTGCCACAGACCCTAGGAAGTATGGACAATCCGATTATAAAGATAAAATCTACTAACGGATCATACTTTGAACATCCACTTGGTAAACACTTTAACGATCTCCGCACTATTCTTACCACAAAAGAGTTGTCATATTTTATAAATTTCCCATTGCGTAGTGTTCCTGGAATCAGTGTAGTAAATAGTTCGCCAGAATTTAGTCTTAACGAACAAGCAGAGAATAAAGAAGGTCAGACTATAGAGATTGGAAAAATGCTATATGGAGGTTCTATGACCAATATGAATTTCAAGATACCTGTTGGTCAATTGGCTCGTCATACTCTTTTAGCTGGTATAAATGGAACTGGTAAAACGAATACTGTTCAATCTATTTTGAATGGAATAGGTAAATTACCATTCCTTGTAATAGAACCAGCGAAGACGGAATACGTAGACTGGGCAATTGAGTACAACAAGAGTTTTAAGGATAATCCTATTGACATTTATATTCCAGGCTGCAAAAAATATAAGGGAAACTTTATTCCGAAACAGCTGCATCTTAATCCTTTTGAGATTGTCTGGTTAAAAGAAGATCAAGAGCCAAATATCCTCTCTCATATTGATAGACTTAAATCTACTTTTGCGGCAGCATTCCCAATGTATGATATTCTTCCAGTATTGATGGAAGACCTTATCTATACAGTATATCAGAACAAGTCAACAGATTGGTTAAATGCTATTCCTCAATTTGGACGCACAAAGCCTCCTACACTAAATAGTATGAGTGTTTCTGTTGACAATGTGATTGGTAACCGTGGTTACGAGGAACGTGTAGAACGCAATATGAAAGCCTGCCTTAATACTCGAATAGATAGTTTAAAGCGTGGCTGGAAGGGAGATTTGCTTAATGTTGTTAAATCTACACCATGGAATGACCTTTTTGGTAAGCCATGTGTCATAAATCTATCTTATGTTGGTGATGATGTGGATAAGAGCTTTTTTATGGCACTCATTCTTCAGTTCCTTTACGAGTATCGAACAGCTCAAGCAGAAGTGGGAATGATAGATTTCAATGATAACGGCTGTAAGCATCTTACAATTATTGAGGAAGCTCATAGAGTAATGTCTAAATGCGATAATCAAGAACTGCCACAGTACAAATCTGCGATGATGTTCTCTAATATGCTTTCAGAAATTCGTGCATATGGCGAAGGTTTGCTTCTTGTTGATCAAGTTCCAACAAGACTTATCCCTGATGCAATTAAGAATACAAATCTTAAGATTATTCACAGATTAGTTGCAGAAGATGATGCTAAAGCCATAGGTGAGTCAATGGGGTTAAGCAAAGAACAGCGCATGATTATACCTAAGTTGTTAACTGGTCAATGTGTTATTAATAGTTCATTATCAACTGATACATATTGGCTTAAAGTAAATAAGGTTAAATAAGTATGTTAGAATCTCAGGAAGGTACAAAGACTATTGGTGAAAGTATAGAAGACTCGCCTCGTTATTCAGAGTTATCTCACTCTCAAATCTCATATCTGAAGGAATTAAATATTCCTTCAGAACAATGGAATTGTATGGATATTGAATCAAAAAGAATTTGCTTGTCTTGTATTGCAGATCGCTTTAATGAGTTAGGAATAAAAGATTCAAACCTTATTAAAACGATATTAAAAGACAACTTCTCTCATGAGCTTGCAGAATCGTTTCATCTTCCAGATACAGATAAGTTCAATAAAGGAGAAGAAATTTCGAATTGTACGGAGTTGACTATCGAAAATAGAAAACTTTTGCAAGAAGAAACTGGCTGGTCTGATGAAATAGTAAATGCAATAAAGACCTCAGAAGAAGCAGACATTTATAAAGCAGCTGGGCTGAAAGATGTTAATGGTAATCTAGAGCGCACTGATATTGATTGGGATGCAAAGATTCCGCAAGACAGAATTGATAGAATGCGTTCTTTGTTTGGAGATGAAGTTGCTGACAAGTGGAGCAACAAAACGAACCTTGATCTAATAAAAGAAGGCAAAGCACCATATGGACCTGATGGAGAGCGTATCAACTTGCATCACATTGGCCAAAAACCTGATAGTCCTCTTGCAGAGTTGACTAACACAGAACATAAATCAAACGATGGCATCTTGCATGACAAAACAAAAGTTTCAGAAATAGAACGTCCTGTGTTTAGGAAAGAACGTGAAATCTATTGGCAAAATAGATACAATGAAATAACCAATCAAAAACAGCAATAAATAAAGGATTCGCTTATGTTTGATATATAAGGTATATCTCCATCTGAAGGAATGTTGACTTTGACACATAGCCGAGCATACTCCGGAGAAACTCATGCGGCACATGATTCCTGCAGTTGATTCCGTATGGTGGTCGACCATGGTTCGGAATACATAGTATGAATTAAAGGAGGAACCTGGTTTTAATATTTTCTTCCACGAAAAAGGTGATTAAGATATTTGTGTAGAAGTCAAGTATTGTGATTGTTTCCTATTTGCCACATATCTTTCAAATTCTATTGATGATGTAAAATCAGTTTGGTGTAAATCGTCAAGTTTTAATAATAGAATCAATGCAAGAGTTGAGGCAATTATCACTCGAATACTCACCATCAAATTAATTACGAATCAATGACAGCTATCGTTGGAATACTTAACAAGCACGGTGTGGCCATTGCCGCAGACAGCGCAGTTACCGTTGGGAACGGGGATAACGTCAAAATTTACAATACAAGTCAAAAGATTTTCAAATTGTCTGAAAAGAATCCTTTGGCTTTGATGATTTATGACTCAGCGTCATTTATGGGGATTCCATGGGATGTTATTATTGATATGTATCGAAATGAGCGAGGAGAAAGAACATTCGACAAAGTTCAGGACTACGCAAATGATTTCTTGAAGTTCCTCGGTGATTTTGATTTTGTGAAAAGCGAAGAAGACCAGCGCGATTATTTGATTCGTGAGATGTTCACAGTATATGACAAACTAGTAACGGCCATAAAGGCACGAGCTGAAGATGATATTAAGCATATTGAAAATCTCACAGATGAAAGTGCGGAGAGAATCTATTCTATGCACTCTGAAAATGTCCATAAAGAATTCGCAGATCTTTGCAATGAAGTAGGGAAAGTTGACGGGTTGTCAGACTACACTTATCAAAGATTCTGCAAGCAGATTGCCGAACCGCTGGAATATGTCATAAATGAGGTTCTTGAAATGAATTTGGAAGAAGCGGAAAAGGAACAGTGGCAAAATGATTTCTTCAATTATCTGACATCAAAATTCTTTTATAATCAGACAGGCCTTGTCTTTATTGGATTTGGCAGCAAGGATATATATCCATCGTCTTATTCAGCTTTTGTTTCTGGTGTATTCAATGGGCGTTTGAGATGGGTTGAGGATGACAAGAATGAAATAACCAACAGACACTCATCATTAATCTCACCATACGCGCAAACCGACGTAATGATGACTATGATGAAGGGCATTGCCCCCGCATTCTATAATCAAATATTTGAATCGCAAAAATCCTCTATTGAGAGAACCAAAGAGAAGATAACTGCTAAATTGTCGGAACTCGGAATTTCGGAGGAAGTCTTGGAGCAGGTAACTAATATGGAAACGGAAGATATACAGAAATCTTTCGAAGAGGAAATAGGAACATTCATGGATGAGAATTACATTCAAGGAGTGGTTGATGCCGTTGACTCATTTAACTTGGAAGATATGGCCAATATGGCGGAGAGTTTGATATCTATCACCAACCTGCAAAGGCACTTTTCTTCGTCTGAAGAATCCGTTGGAGGTCCTATAGAAGTTGCCATCATTACTCGCGGCAGTGGTTTTAAATGGGTAAAACATCGCAATGTCCCTGCCGTTGATTAACGCAATATAAGAAATACACAGACCTAGCGGTGGTGGTTTCCAGTGGGTAAAACATCAGCTTGCTTGATAGATTAATAATAGATAATATTTTATGAAACTTTCAATTCCTTTCTCTGAGATAGCGGAGATTATCAAGACGAAAAGCGGCAGGGAGGTGGTTCTGGCGCAGAAAGATGAAAAAACCATCGCTGTGGAATATGTCATGAAAATGACTCTTCCATTGGTGGGGGAGATTTCTAAGAGCTTCGGGGCTGATCTGAGGCTGGTGGGCATTGAGGGGGAGAAGGTTCATCTGAAATACGAGGTCTGCGGGGCTTTGAATATGGTTATCAGGGGTGGATTGGCTCTTTTTCCTGAGTATGCGAATCAGAAATATTTCACTGTTGATGGTAATGATGTCACAGTGCATCTGGATGCCATTGAGAATGTGCATGAGGCTTTGCAGCGGATTGATGTCAAGTCCGTTGAATTTGTGCCTGAGGGGGCTGTGGCGGAGTTCTCAGTGAAGTTGTAGGTTGGCTAAGCCGTCCCCGTCATTCGGCGGAATATTTGCAGAGTCGTTGCATATTTTACTGGAAAATTTGCAGTGGCTCTGCATATTTTCATCTTTTACGTATCCACTCTGGCTGCTGCAAGTTCCCAATGAATAGTTGGAAAAATGTCAATTATTATCTATTTTTGCCTTGGAAAAATGTAAAATTGAACCAGATTCGGTATTGGATTAGTGTATGATAAGCAGAAAACTAGATGATTATATAGAGCGTCACTTTGCAAATAACAAGTCTTCGCTCCTGCTCAAGGGCGCTCGTCAGGTTGGAAAGACTTTCGCAATACGCAAGTATGCCAGAAAGCATGGGATGAATCTGATAGAGATCAATTTCTATCAGGATGCCGCTGCACGGAAGTTGTTTGCAGGAGCTGAAAGTGCAAAGGAGGTCCTCCTTAGAATATCTGCTCATACTCATAAGAAAACGTCACTTCCGAACACAATGATTTTCTTTGACGAGGTTCAGAAATGTCCGGATGTCGTTACCTGGATTAAATTTCTGGTGGACGAAGGAAGTTGCAGGTATGCGCTCAGCGGGAGTCTTCTGGGAGTTGAGTTCAGAGGAATAGAAAGTGTGCCTGTAGGTTACATGGCCGTCAAAGAAGTCTTTCCTCTTGACCTGGAGGAGTTCGCACGCACACTCGGTCTCTCGGATGAAGTCATTGACAGAGTGCGGCAGTCATTCGAAAACAAAAAGCCGGTGGATTCAGTCATTCATGACGCTCTGATGAAGATGGTACAGCTTTACCTGGTAGTTGGAGGAATGCCGGCTGCGGTACAGGCATACCTGGACTCAAACGATCTTAACGTTGTGCAGGAGAAGCAGAATGAAATATTGAAACTGTACAAGTGGGACATCAGTCAGTATGACCAGGACAAGAAACTTGAAATCAATGATATCTTTGACCTTATTCCGTCTGAACTGAACGCCAGGAACAAGCGCTTCATACTCAAGAACCTTAACGAACATGCGAGATTCTCCAGATATGAAGACAGTTTCATCTGGTTGAAGAATGCCGGAGTTGCAATACCCACGCTGAATGTTGTGGAACCGGTCCCTGCATTCAAACTTAATGAGCAGAGGAATCTGTTCAAATTGTTCCAGAATGATGTAGGTATCCTTTGCTGCCAATATGCTTCGGGCATCCAGTTGAAGTTGCTGCAAGGAGAGATAAATCAGAATTATGGTGCTGTTTATGAGAATCTGGTTGCTCAGGAACTGTGTTGCCACGGCTTCTGCGGAGACGAACACGAGCTTCATTATTTCAACAGCAAGAAACAGGGAGAACTGGATTTTGTGATAGTTCAGGATGGAGCAGTGATTCCGATAGAAGTGAAATCCGGGAAGGACTATGAACGTCACAATGCTCTTAACAACGTCCTGAATGTCTTGAATTACGATATACCTGAAGCGTATGTTCTTTGCAATGACAATCTTATGGTCAAGGAAAAGAGAGTATATCTTCCAATCTATATGTTGATGTTCATTCAGAGTCATCCCATGCCGAAAGAGCAGATTTATACTCTGGATTTGAGCGGACTTAAATGATAAAGAGACACAATGGCAACAACAAATACTATGAGCAACGCACCTCTTTGGCTTGATATAAAGACTGAATACATAGACGAGAACTTTGAGAAAGTTCTGGAATATCTGTTCAAGGCATTTCTGAATCAGGACAGGCGGGACTCTTTCTATAAGCTTACGCTTGACCTTTTGCAGAAAAGGGTTTCCAATCTTCTGGATGAACTGGCCAACAGGCCTGTTTTTGAGGATGAGGAGCTGTCGAAAAATAAAGAGGCTTATGAAGCAAGACACAAATTCGTGACAAGAATACTTGGCTTGTATCTGCTTGTGAATTCAGATTTGCAGGATTGGCATTGGGTCCATGTTTCAATGGCCATGAATCACAGCCTGTCCCAATTGGTGCCGCTCAACTTTTCACAGGAACTTATAGAAACCGGTGTTAAAATTATACTGGGAAAGGTGGAAAGGACTTCTCTGTTCGCTTGGAATGATATAATCAACTTCCAGCCTCAGATTCTAGCCCACAAGATTGTAAGCGGAATCAAGAGTTCGAATAAAAACAAATTCTCCGCCTCTCTTTACAAACAAGGTTCGTTGTCCATTGCTAAAGGTACAATGAAAATTGCCGCTATGGGACGTATTGATTTCCTGAACAAAAACCTTGCCCAGTCAATCGGAATATTCGATGAGCAGATTCAGGTTTTGTCTGAAAAAGAGGATAAGGTAAAGAAATCCGAGGCAACTGACATCAACAAGCTTGAGGAGTTCGCAAGAAATTTCATTCTTGATCAACGTAAGATCCGGGAAATCAAACAAACGCAGAAACATTATGAAATAGGCGATAAGTTGAGGGTGGTTATCACAGGTTTCAGTGAGAAAGGCATTCTTGTTGAAAGTCTGGATTCCGATTACGAAAAATTCACAGGAACGGTCCTTATAAATCAAAGCCTGCTTTACTATGATTACTCGGATTTCAGGAAGTATCTTCAAGTTGGAGATGAAATACAAGTGAACATACTTGGAATCAAGAACTCAACATGTTCCATAAATGATGAATTCTCCAGTTTCATTATAGATGAACGTGCGTGTGAGGATTTCGGCAATGAGGTTCTGGCAATGTATATGGAAGACAACACTGACAGGAACGGATTGAAAAAGATTGTATGGCTCACGGACAGAGGGTATCCTGCATACAGCTTCAATGTAGAGGGCATTGAACGAGGCGAGTTCGCATATATTAGAATTGTAAGTCACGGGCAGGACAGGTTCTTCAGTTATATAAATGCGGAGTTTTTAGAAAAGACAGAGGAAAATTTCGAATATGACATTATTCGCAAAGAATGTATTGAGAGTTTCACGTTCGAGCCCGCATGCAAGTCCAGTGACAATGATGCCAATACGCTCAGCCCGGTAATGGTTTCGGAATTGTGCCGTATCCTCTATACTTATCAGCAGAAACTTACTCAACCTTCGGAAAGATACAGGATTCTTGCGGTTGCCAGATTCCTTGCGGAACTCACAGGAAATGAGAATGATTCCAGTTACCTCAATTTTGTTTCGTCATACTTGTTGAATCTGGTGCTTTTTGCAAAGGGTGAAATCGAGCATATCAAACTTCCATCAACGGATGAACAGTTGGTAAAGCTTGAGTCCGTACAAAGAAGAATGGAACTTATCAGGTTGCTTCAGGCATACGGTAACGATGAGTGCAATGACTATCTGGGTGAAGTCATAAGCGGCACACAGGATGAATTGCTTAAAAAAGTGGCCGTGCTGGTTCAGTCCTGCAACCGCATTGACCACGTAATAAGCAAATCAATGCAGAACGTGATAAAGCGTGAAATCATTAAGAGTCTTTCAATTGATATGGCGGGCGAGGCGGATTTGGAAGAAGGCAACGGATCATATCTTGGCATTGAGAACAGCCGTCAGGAATTCAAGACATCATTCTTCCATGCACCGGCCAATGCCAAGGAGCAGAATCAGCATTTGACAATATTCAAAGGAGTATGCGCATTTCTCAACAGCCAGGCTGGCGGCACGCTTTTCCTTGGAGTGAATGACCTTGGATATGTCAAAGGCGTTGCATCCGATATAGAATATATGGAAAAGACTGTTGTGAGCGGCAATTATCATGGCATCGACGGTTACATACGCTACATTACCGATGAGGCAAAGAAGTACTTTGATCTCGGTGTTCTTACCCATATAAGAATCGAGCCTATGTATGATAACAATGTTGTGGCCATAAATGCATTGCCATACGAGTACAATATTGTGTCACTGGAGGGAGTATCATATATTCGTCTGAACAGCGAGACAGTTGTACTTACCGAACAGGCAAAGCGTCAGCTTTTTGACAAACGTGTTTTCTCAAATACTGAAAAATCGGCTAACGTAAACAATTTGCTGGAGGCTGTCCGTAACAAAAGGCAGGTTGTGCTGCACAACTACAGTTCTTCAAGCAGTGGGGAGGTTTCTGACAGGACAGTTGAGCCTTTTGCACTTACAACAGGCTATACGCATGTCTGGTGCTATGATATTGACAAAAAGAGAAATTCCGTATTCAGGGCTGAGCGTATCGGGAGTGTGGAGATATTGAAAGATATGTGGGAGAACGAAGACTTGCACAGAGAGGAGAAAATGGATGCCTTCCACATGACAGGAGACGACAGCATCCATGCTGTTCTTAAACTGGACCTCATGGCAAAAAATCTTTTATGTGAAGAGTATCCTGATGCCAGAACCTCTCTTTCCAGCACTGGCGATGGCTGGACACTCGACATAAAAGTTCAGAAGATAGAAGGACTTGCACGTTTTTACATAGGCCTTGCCAGTCATATTGCCATTGTTGATTGTCCTGAACTTAACCAATATGTAAAGGATTATTCCAGAAAATATCTTGTGTAAGCGTTCCGTCCTCAACCAATATGCTCAAGGCCATATCTCAATGTTCATACATCAGGCATGCACTCTTCAGTCTTCTGTGAATTTTTGATACCAGTGATTTAGGTTTGAGGACCTTGATTCCTTCTGCGAATTCCAGCAGGGACTTCTCCAGCTCATAGTTCAGGCAAACGGTAATCTGAAATATTGCCGATCCGTCTTCATTCCTTTCAATAACCATTTGACTGCGATGGAGTGGCTTTGTCTCAATGTAAGGGACCTGCGGAGCGGACGCCCAGAATCTCACCTCGGTCTCCCTGTCCATGGTGCCCGGAATTTTTGTAACGCCTATCATATCCTTGAAGTAGGTTTCCGGGTCAAAGGACGAATCCTCCATGAAACTTTCATCTGCCGCTGCCCTCAGGTCCACTATCCGGTCAAGTGCCAGATTTACAACATATTTGTCTCTTGGACCACGTCCGAACACGAACCAACGGTTCCGGTATTCCTTAAGAATATAGGGGCTGAAGGCATGAGTGTTCGGCAGGAGTGATTTGAACGACTGGTACGTGAGTATGACCGGTTGCTTTGCAATGATGGCCTTATATAATGGCGTAATGAAGTTAAGACCTTTCAGGCGCTCATTTGACTCGAACCAGATGGCAGGCTTGCGTTCGTGCCTTACTGAACTGATATGGTCTTCAAGACGTCCTACCACATCTTCCATCCCGGAGAACCCGCTGAATCCTGAGAGTTGCTTCAAGACACCAACAGCTTCTCTCATCTGTTTGAGGTCTGACTCACTTACAGGAGTATTTGTTATGGAATAATTCGGCTCAGAATACCTGTAATATTTGTTGTCATAGACCTCGATAGGCGCATTATATCCGAGTTCATCCGAGCGCATTTTCTGGATGTCCAGCTGAATGGTTCTCTTTGATACAAGCTCATCCTTCCCCGTGAATTCGTTCAGAGCGTCGGAGCAGGCATCTATAAGGTTATCAAGGGTCCATCTCCTGCCTGTATTCCGCAGGCAGTTGTCTATGGTCTTATATCTCAGAAGGGCGTTCTTGTTTACCGGCATAATGAAAGGCGTTATTTTTTCAAAAATATAAAATTTTCTTCAGCTACGCAAAAACATTGCGTAACGATGATTTTATTTTGCATTCAGAAACAAAAACAATGGAAATCATGTACGAACTCTTGATTAACGACACACCAGTTAAGATCTGGGCCAGGACTGTGGAACCTTCTGCATTCAAACAGATAATGAACCTGTCAACTCTGCCATTTGTATTCCATCATCTTGCGTTCATGCCGGATGTGCATGCGGGTGTAGGAATGACTATCGGAGGTGTACTTGCAACCAAGGGAGCTGTCATACCGAATGCAGTAGGAGTGGATATAGGTTGCGGAATGTGTGCGGTCAAGACAAACATCAGAGTTGATTCTCTGACAAGCGATTTGCTGCGCAAAGGATTCATGCGCGGAATACGCAGGCGGATCCCTGTTGGAATGGACCACCAGAAGACAGCACAGGATGAATGTCTGATGCCTCAGGGATTTGATACAGACTCCATGGCGGTTGTGTCCAGGCAGTACAAGTCCGCACTCAAGCAGATTGGAACACTGGGAGGAGGTAACCATTTCATTGAACTCCAGAAAGATCAGGATGGCTGGATGTGGATAATGATTCATTCCGGTTCCCGTAACCTGGGGCTTCAGGTATGCAACTACTACGATGAAAAAGCAAAGTCACTTGACAGAATATGGTTCTCTTCTGTGAATCCTGACATCAACCTGGCATTTCTTCCATTGAAATCTCAGGAATTCAAGCAGTACTGGACTGAGATGGAATACTGCGTTCAATTCGCTTTTGCCAACAGGAAACTTATGATGGACCGTATATGCGAAGTTATCAAGGAATGTGTTCCTGAGGCAGAGTTCGAGCCTATGATAAACATAGCCCATAACTATGCAGCCTGGGAGCATCACTTCGATGAAAATGTCATTGTCCATCGTAAGGGAGCCACCAGCGCACGTGAAGGAGAAATCGGAATCATCCCTGGTTCACAGGGCACCAAGTCCTATATCACAGAAGGACTCGGGAATCCTGACTCCTTCATGTCCTGTTCACACGGAGCCGGTAGGTTGATGTCCAGAACAGAAGCGGTCAAAACCCTCAACCTTGAAGCTGAACAGGCAAAACTTGACGAGAAAGGTATTGTTCATGCACTCCGCTACCAGAAAGACCTGGAGGAAGCATCATCCGCATACAAGAATATAGAAGAGGTAATGGCGAATCAATCGGACCTTACCAGAATAGTGACTGCGCTGGAGCCGATAGCGGTTATAAAGGGAGTCTAGTTGTTATGGTTCACTTGCAAATCTGCCTTGCAGGATTTATCTTTGAGTGATTGAATCTTAATAAGATGAAAACTCTTTTCTCCAAACTCCGTTCCTTCATAAAGACGCAGGTGGACTACGTCAAGGAACTGGTACCTTACTGGCAGCGGGTGATGCAGGATCTGCACATAACGGCCGCCGCGCTCACATATTACACAATCATTGGAATAGTTCCGCTCTGGATGTGCATATACATTCTCTGCGACGTTTCCAACACCAACGTAAGCGTTTCATCCTCAACGGATCTGCTTATGCCGAACATAGGAGATTCCGTAGGTTCATTCGATGAGATAGCCCAGATAGGAATCAAGGGTATATTCACGCAGTACAAATGGTTCGGCTGGATTGCCCTGGCGGTAATCATCTACGCCGTTATCTGCTTCTTCAACAACGTACAGCATGCATTCAACAAGATATGGGGTTCGAAGAACAGAACGCTCGGCCATTCACTTTCCCTGTACTTCAAGATGATTATTGTCATAGCAATAACCTCAACTCTCTTCACGGAAATCATAGGCCATCTGAGCTCGCCGGTACTGCAATACTCCCTGCTGTTCATAATCCTGTTCCTGTTCATTGCCCTGGCTTTCAGAAGCATACCATACGACAAGAAACCTAAGTGGGGTCCAACCTTTCTTTCATCGGCAGGCACATCAATCTGCCTTCTCGCCTGGTCATTGGTTCTTCCTTACCTTGTAAGCAACCTCATGCGCCTCAAGTTCGACGGCATTAACATACTCCTCATCGTATTCTGGCTCTTCTGGGCATGGCAGATCATACTCATTGGCGCAGTAGGCTGCCACAGACTCAACAAGACAGGCTTCTACCTCGACAGGAAAATAGATTACCTTGCACCTTCCTACCGCCGTTATCTCACCCTTCTGACCATAGCGCACATCTTCCGTCTCTTTGACCAGGACGAACATCTGAAAGGCCTGAGCTTCGAGCAGATTGCCAAGGACATGTTCCCACTCGGCGATGGTTCAACTTCCTCATCCTCAGGCAGGAAGCAGACATACGTGTCAATACCGGCAACGCTCCTTGACAGCATTCTCAAGGAACTCTGCAAAAGCGGAATACTGGTTACGGAGGACAGTGACAAAGTGCGTTATTTCCCGAAGCATCAGATGCTTTCGGGCAACAGGACACTGCACGATTATTCAATAGGAGACGTGCTTTTCATACTCGATACCCTGGGTAACTTCAAGCTCGATGACCTGACTCCTCAGATTTGTTCGTCATTCAAAGGAAGTTACATTGACAAGCACCTGAATCTGTATTCAGACAAGGTTTTTGCCACACCTATCATGCTTCTCACACCACAGAACTTCCCAATGAGCGAAGAAAACTCCGCCCTGTTTGACAAACGCGCTGCATACAGCAGCCAGCTTAACAGTCAGCTGGCCTGATTTTCATTTAACAACATATTCAGCGGAAGGGTCTTTTTCATAGCCCAAGTGCGGGCCGTCAAAGAAACCGTTCCATACATATATGTACTGAATCTGGTTATTTGTGCAAATCAGAAATTGCAATGATTTGTTATTGCTTATGTCAAGTGATTGCAGGACATTATATGAGCAATCCAGATCATACAAAGAAATATTTTTGCTTATATCAAGTTCCGTTAACCTGTTATTGTCGCATTGCAGACGAAGCAGGGCTGCGTTGTTGCTCAAGTTAAGGGATTCAAGACTGTTGTAGCTGCAACACAGTTCAGAAAGCGAGGAGTTAGCTTCAATATTCAAGGATTGAAGCTGGTTGCCCATGCACCACAGTTTGTGCAGTGCAGTATTTTGGCTCATATCAAGCGTCTGAAGACGGTTACATCCACAATCCAGAAATTCCAGAACAGTGTTGTTGCCAAGTTCAAGCGAGCCGAGCTGATTACCGGCACACTCCAGCTGCGCCAGAGCTGTATTATTGCTTGCATCAAGAGACTGCAGACAGTTGCACATGCAATCAAGGTATGTCAAGGCGGTATTGCTGGCAATGTTGAGTGTTTCAAGCTTGTTGTAGGAACAGTTCAGATATATTAAAGAGCGGTTATTGCCAAGAGAGAGAGCATTTATCTTATTCTGTGAACAGCTCAGGTAGCTTAAAGCAGGGTTCTTGTCAAGGTCAAGTGCAGTTATGGTGTTATATTCACATAACAGGGTGTCCAATAGTCCGCAGCAGGATATGTCAAGCTTTGAAATGCCGGCGGCATAGCAATTCAATTTCTTGATTTTTGTATTTGCGCTTAATACCAATCCATCAAGCTTTCCATATAAGACGGTACCTTGATCGGAAATATATTCTATAGTTCCATCGGGGTGGATTATGAAATTCCTGATTCTTTTGAGCCTGCAGTCCAGATTCACGAGGTTGGTGAAATGCTCCAGCCCGGTAATATTGCCTATCACCTCGGTATCAATGAACATTTCTGTTACCGCTTCCGCCTCGGAGAAGGATATCTCTCCATCCTTGTCCGTGTCAAAATTCTCAACGCAATATGCCTTGAAGGCGGCGTCTTCAAACACAACGTAGGATTTAGGTGTTGGTCCGGGTGGGGTTGGACCAGGACCAGGTTCGTCACCGCTTGATCCTTTGCTGCAGGAAGCAAGCGTAAACAAACATAGCAGAAAAATGGCTGTACGAAGGAATTTCATATTTGCAATGCATTACATATTGATCCAGTTGTCAACTGCAAACGGGGTGCTGTCCTCAAAGAAGAGCTTGGTTATGTCCGAAACTATTTCGTGGCCGTAGATGCTGTTGGTGAAATAAATGAAGAACTCGCCACGTGCAGGAACGTACATGAACAATGCCTTGAAGCTGCCGTTGTCGCCCCAATGCCAGTAAACGTTGCCCTGGTTTGCGTTCTTCTCAAGACCTATGCCGTTGCACCAGTACATTGTGCTGTCGCAGGTTCTTTCCTCGTCCCAGTACCTCTTTGCTATCTCAGGATTAGGAGTGAGGAACAGGTTCCAGTATTCTTCGGTAAGTCCGTTGGCAACATTGCCGTTCACTGCAGGCTGGTAATATTTCGTAGCTATCGCTGTGAGGAATTTTGCATAGTCCTCGGCGTTTGTTCTGAGGGTGTAGGCTACATTTGACCTTGGATGTCTGCCCTGGCCTCTGTCCTCGAAGTTCGCCTTGTAACCGCTTACGGCAAGGGAGTCATATTCATCAAGCCAGCAGTAAGCTGTATGCTCAAGACCAAGAGGTTCGAATACCATTTCCTTGGCAATCACATCAATGCTCTTGCCCTTGATGGCCTCAACGGCTCTCTGCAGGAATGCCATGCCTTCTCCTGAATATCCGTAGCAGGAATCAGGCTCAACTGAGAAAGTTATTGTTGATGTTGGCCATTCGTCCGATGAAGGACCTGCCGCCCAGTTGCTAAGACCGGTACGATGGTTGAGAACCATTGCTGCGGTGATTTTCCTTGCACGTGCTGTGTTTATGCTGTCACCTGCCTGCTCGAAACGGGCTATGTCGGTGTATTGGCAGAGCGGGGTGTTGAGGTCGATTTCTCCGTTCTCCACCATCTGCATTACTATGTATGAGAAAATGACCTTGCTCAATGAAGCGGCCTGGAACACGTGGGTCTTGCCTGCCTCGTCCTCTGAATATACTGCCGGATTCACTTTCTGGATGTGTATGCTTGCTCCGTTGGAATAGAAAACCAGATCGATCATTGGAATGGAGTCCCTTTCAATCAGGGCCTGCAATGTTGAGTCGTAAACCGGAAGATTGGCCTGGAGCCTTTCCATTGCCGCGGTTTTTTCAGGATTTTCACCATTGCCGCAGGATGCTGTGAAAATGCTTGCGGCAACTGCCATGACCGCTGCAAGCGAGAAGAAGAAATTATGTTTCATAAAGCTGGAAAATTTATTTCAATTCACTATGCGAATATAATCAATTTATCCCAATAATGTCTGTCAATAATTGTAAATGGAAATATGATGGATTATCTTTGTAGATTGTAAAAAATACATTGAACATGCATATAGCTGTAGCCGGAAACATTGGAAGCGGCAAGACCACCCTCACCAGACTCCTTGCCAAGTATTATGGTTGGACTCCAAAATACGAAGAGGTTGACTACAACCCATATCTTACTGATTTTTATAATGATATGCAGCGATGGTCATTCAATATCCAGATCTTCTTCCTCAACAGGAGGTTCAAGGACATTGTTGACATAGACAGAAGCAAGGAAACCATAATCCAGGACAGGAGCATATATGAGGACGCAAGGATATTCGCCCCCAACCTTCATTCCATGGGACTGATGAGCACCCGCGATTTTGACAATTACAGCTCGTTGTTCGACCTCATGGTATCCCTTGTGAAGGCTCCGGACCTTCTGATATATCTCAAGGCTTCAATTCCTACCCTGGTATCGCAGATTCAGAAGAGGGGTCGTGATTTCGAGGCGGGAATACGCATTGATTACCTCAAGGGACTGAATGACCTTTACGACAACTGGATTGACAACTATACAGACGGCAAAAAACTCATCATAAATGTTGATGACATCAAGTTTGAGGACAATCCTAAGGATCTGAGCCTTATCATTGACAGGATCAACGCACAGCTCAACGGCCTTTTCTAACAATAAACACTAAGTGATATGAAATCGATTCTTGGCATTGGAAATGCTCTCACGGACATACTGGCAATAGTTCCCAACGATGACTGGCTCGCAAAGTTCCACCTTCCTAAAGGAAGCATGCAGCACGTTGACGGTGCAACCGGAAACAAGATATGGGCGGAACTCAAGACTCTGGGCGTACAATACGTTCCTGGCGGAAGCGCTGCCAATACAATAGCAGGTACATCAATTTTCGGAATGCCGAGCGGATTCATAGGCAAGGTTGGTGAGGATGAACTCGGTTCGCTTTTCAAGGCGGCTCAGGAGAACAACGGTATAAAGACCAATCTTCTCAAGGGTGACAAACCAAGCGGACGTTCCATGGTCTTTGTCACAAAGGAGAATCAGGAAAGAACATTCGCTGTTTATCTTGGTTCGGCACTGGACCTTGTTGCAGAGGATCTCAAACCTGAATTCTTCCAGGGGTATGATTATTTCCATATTGAAGGATATCTGGTACAGAATCAGAACCTTGTAAGAAGGGCTGTGAAATACGCAAAGGAAGCGGGCTGCATGATATCCCTTGACATGGCATCATACAATGTTGTTGAAAGCAATGATGCTTTCCTGCACGACATTGTGGAGAAATATGTTGACATTGTCTTTGCAAATGAAACCGAGGCCAAGAGCTTCACCAAGATGGAACCTGAGAAGGCTTGCGAGGAAATTGCAAGAATGTGTGATATAGCTGTAGTGAAACTCGGGCCTGAGGGATCGCTTGTACGCAGGGGCAATGAGGTTTACAGGATAAAGCCATGGCCTGCAACAAGAGTGGATGCTACAGGAGCCGGCGACATTTACGCTGCTGGATTCCTTTACGGACATTCTCTGGGCCTTCCAATCGAAGCTTGCGGAAAAATAGGCTCAATCATTTCGGCCAAGGTCGTAGAAGTCATAGGTCCTAAGGTTGACGTACCAAGATGGAAGGCTGCAAAACAGGAAATACGCGAGCTCATTGCAAGCTACGGAATTTCTGAACAGACTTCAAAATAATGGTACAGGACGCGTTAAACAGAAAAAGATTCATAAAGATCATCAAGTACCTGCTGATGCTGGCATTGGCGGTGGCTTTGCTTTACATATCTTTCAAAGGCGTTCAGTGGAAGGACTTTGTTGAAGGACTGGCAGGATGCAACTACTGGTGGATTGCGCTTTCAATGCTGGTTGGTGCCGCCGAACTTATAATACGCAGTCTGCGCTGGCATCTTCTTCTGCGTCCATTGGACAACCAGATAGGCAGGATGAGAACCTGTCACGGAGTGAACATGGCCTTCCTCACCAATTTCATCTTCCCGAGAATGGGCGAGCTCGTTCGTTGCGGAGTGGTGGCAAACAGGAGGCTCTCCTTCCAGGCAGCGGTTGGAACTGTGGTTGCTGAAAGGGCTCTTGACATGATATGCCTGATAATAGTCGTGCTTCTCATGTTCGTTTTCAACTGGAGCACGTTCGGGGTGTTCATTCAGGACAAGCTGCTCACACCTTTTGCCCAAAGATTCACCGGAGAGGCGCTGTGGGCGATGGCCGTTGCTCTCGTACTGCTCATTGCGGGATTTGTTGCATGCCTTGCATTGTGCAGGAAGTACAGGAACAAAAGATTCTTCGGAACGCTTTACAGCATTATCAGCGGGTTAGGCAGCGGCCTGAGTTCAATCCTCAGGATGAAGCACAAGTTCCTGTTCATTGTTTACACAATTGCATTATGGGCATCGTTCTGGCTAACAAGCTACACAACGATACTTGCCTTCCAGAGCACGGGAACGCTCGATGCCGTGAATGCGGCCGGCGAACATGTTGCCCTTGGGGGTGGTGACGCTCTTTTCCTTATGGTTGCAGGAGCGCTAGGCTGGGTGGTTCCGGTACAGGGCGGAATAGGAGCTTTCCATTTCATAGTGAGCCTTGCCCTTACAACTATGTATGGAATATCACAGAGCCAGGGAGTTGTGTTTGCAACAATATCGCACGAATCCCAGGCAATAGTAATGATAGCCATGGGCATCTTTTCGGCAATCTGCCTGTGGTTTGTAAAACGTAATAACAAGATAAGATCATGACGTACAAGGTTTTTTATGTGAATGATTTGCGCGAATGCTGTTATGTTGTGGACTGCGGTTCGCAGAAATGTGTGGTAATAGATCCGGGAATGCAGAATGCAGGTGAGTGCGGCAGAATTGCGGACTATATAAGGTCAAAGGAACTTGAACCTGAGGCAATACTTCTCACACACGCTCATTTTGACCATATAATGGGTGTGAATTTCATACTCAGGAACTGGAACATTCCGGTTTACATGAATCAGGCCGATGAAAGACAGCTCAGGAAGGCGGCCCAGTATGCTCTCATGTTCGGTGAGATGATAGAGGCTCCGGCCGTTAACAGCCTGAAGTTCGTCAATGACAACGATATGCTCACTTTCGGCGATACTCAGTTCAAGGTTCTTGCAACTCCCGGTCACTCCGAAGGTTCGGTCTGCTACCTTGCAGGCGAATGCCTTTTCTGCGGTGACACCCTCTTTGCAGGCAGCATCGGCCGCACAGACCTCCCAGGGGGCAGCTATGACAGCATAGTTGAGAGCTTGAAAACCAAGATCCTGCCTCTTGACCCCGATACAATCGTACTTCCGGGTCACGGCCCCGAGACCACAGTGGCATCGGAGGCCAGCACCAACCCGTTCCTGCAGTTCGGCGCACCTGATTTCATACAGATAAACAGATGAGATACATATTCTTTACAGCGATGGTGTCTGCATTACTCTCCGCCTGCTCCTTTATGGGTGGAAAGGAAAATGCTGCGGTCATTGACAGAGCTGCGCTGGAAGCAAGCATCGACAGCATTGTTCAGAAAAGATGCGATGCGAATTCCATCATTTCCTTTGTGATGGAAAACCATACCCAGCGCGTGGTTGTGCCGCCGCTCCCCGATACAGCGGAGTTCGCCGGGGAAAGTGTGCCTCTGGAATACATTGATGTAAGGGAGAGCCTGGTAAGGGAACTTACCGCAATAAGCTACATGCATTCCTCACTGGTATATACAATCCAGCTTTCCGGCAGGTACAGGGACAGGATATGCCGCAATCTGAAAGCCAACGGCGTACCTGAGGATTTCTTCTATCTCTGCGTTGCTGAAAGCATGCTGCAACCGCTCACTTCGTCCGCAGCGGCAGCCGGTTACTGGCAGTTCCTCAAAGGTACGGGAAAGGAATACGGGCTTGTGATAAACAATGAAATAGACCAGAGATATGACTGGGAGGCATCCACAGCCGCTGCCTGCAAGTATCTGAAGAAGGCTTATGAGAAATACGGTACCTGGACTCTTGCTGCGGCAAGCTATAACATCGGTACCAAGAATATAGACAACAGAATCAAGTTGCAGGGAACACGGAATTACTACGATATGCAGCTTCCTATGGAAACAGCCAGGTATGTGTTCAGGGCAATTGCATACAAGACAATAATGGAGAATCCGCAGGCGTATGGCTTTGACATAGAGGAAAGCGATATGTTCAGCGAGCCGGAGCATAAGTATGTGCAGGTGAGCGGAAAGGTTGAGAACTGGAGTGATTTTGCAAGGAAGCACGGCACCAATTTCAAGATGCTCAAGCAGTACAACGAGTGGATACGTTCAAACAGATATTCAGGCGGTGAGCGCAGGACATTCAAGGTGTTCATACCAAAACGTGAGACAGTTCAGGAGGAAGAGGAATGAAGACCATTGAAATAGTTGGATGCAGGCAGCACAATCTCAAGGATATATCTCTTGAAATACCAAGGGACCAGCTTGTTGTGGTTACAGGATTGAGCGGCAGCGGAAAATCATCGCTTGCATTCGATACAATATATGCGGAAGGGCAGAGGCGTTATATGGAAACGCTGAGCGCATACGCACGTCAGTTCATAGGCGTGCTTGAGAGACCGGCTCTGGAGAGCATAAACGGTCTGAGCCCAATCATTGCAATAGAGCAGAAGACAACTGGACGCAATCCGCGTTCAACCGTTGGAACAATAACCGAGATTTATGATTTCCTGCGTCTGCTCTATGCCAGAATAGCTGTTGCATACTCGCCTGTTACTGGCAAGCCGATGGTGAAATATACCACCGACCAGATTGTGGAGCTGATTCAGAAGGAATACTGCGGAAAGAAAATATATCTGCTGGCCCCGCTTGTGAACGGGCGCAAAGGTCATTACAGGGAATTGTTCGAGTCATTGCTCAAGAAAGGCTACAATCAGGTGAGGGTGGACGGGACAATGATTCCTTTGAGTGAGGCCAAACCGCTTGACAGATACAGGAACCATTTCATTGAACTGGTTGTTGACAAGCTTATGCCTTCTGCGGCGGAGGACGTACAGGAGGCGGAGCAGAAAAGAATATCAACATCGGTAAGTACGGCGCTTGACCAGGGCAAGGGAATGGTGGCCATTCTTGAATTCGGCTCCGAGGACAGACCGTTGAGGTATTTCAGCCGTTTCCTTATGTGTGCCGACAGCGGAATGTCACTTCCTGAACCTGCACCTCACAGTTTCTCCTTCAATTCCCCTCAGGGTGCTTGCCCTAAATGCAAGGGACTGGGCTACATTGCAAGGATTGATTTTGACAAGATATTCCCGGACAGGAGCAAAAGCATCAATGGCGGAGGAATAGCTCCTCTGGGTTCATACAAGGACAACAATTGGTTCAGGGTGCTTGAATCAATGTCAAAGAAGTTGCAGTTCTCTTTGAACGATCCAATAAGCCAGCTTCCTGATGATATCATTGACATGCTGGTTTATGGCACGAACGAACTGTTCAGGGTGAATCTTACAAACGGTATACATCTGGCGCCTTTCCCGGGAGTGGTATCCAAACTTGAGAAGGATGCCACAGGCGATGACGATATTACTTCCTCCAGCGTAAGGGCCGAAAGGTTCATGCAGGAGGATGTGTGCCCGGAATGCGGAGGCAGCCGCCTGAAAAGCGAGGCACTGCTTTTCAAGATTGATGGTAAAAACATATACGAGGCGTCCTGCATGGATATTGACAGCCTCTACGATTGGGTGAAAGGCCTGCCTGAAAAGCTCAGCGAAAAGGAGAATATAATAGGAGGTGAGCTCATCAAGGAGCTTTGCTCCCGCATCGGCTTCCTTTCGGATGTTGGCCTGAACTATCTCCAGTTGGGAAGAAGTACGCGTTCTCTCAGCGGAGGTGAGAGCCAGAGGATAAGGCTTGCAACCCAGATAGGCAGTCGTCTGGTTAATGTCCTTTATATTCTGGACGAGCCGAGCATAGGTCTGCATCAGAGGGACAATGTGAAACTTATCAGTTCATTGTGCCATCTGCGTGACGAGGGCAATTCCGTAATGGTAGTGGAGCATGACAGGCAGATGATGGAAAGTGCCGACTGGCTCGTGGACCTCGGGCCGGGTGCGGGAGTCCATGGTGGTGAACTGCTGTATAATGGAAAGCCAAAGCAATTGCTCAGGATGAGCAGGAAGCAGGTGAAAGCTCTCGGCAGCCTTACCGCCGAATATCTCACAGGTTTGAGAAAGATTGAAGTACCTGCTTCAAGAAGAACTGTAACGGAGGGCGTTACCAGGTTCATTGACCTTTACGGCGCAAAGGGGAACAACCTCAAGGACGTGCATCTGCATCTTCCTCTTGGAGTGTTCGTTGGAATAAGCGGAGTGAGCGGCAGTGGGAAGTCATCGCTTATAAATGATACTCTTGTTAAGGCCGTGAGCAGGAAACTGTACAGGACACTCCAGGACCCTCTTCCATACGACAGGATAGAAGGTCTTGAGAACATAGACAAGCTCATTGTCGTTGACCAGGCACCTATAGGCAGGACTCCAAGGAGCAATCCTGCTACTTATACCAATCTTTTCTCGGACATAAGGAAACTCTTCGAGCAGACAAGGGATGCCAAGATAAGGGGTTTCAAGGCCGGACGTTTCTCTTTCAATGTTACTGGCGGCCGCTGCGAGGCCTGCAAGGGAGCCGGCGTGCAGACAATTGAAATGAATTTCCTTCCAAGCGTTTACGTGACCTGCAAGGAGTGCGGCGGAAAGAGGTACAATCCTCAGACACTGGCCGTGAAATACAAGGGAAAGAGCATCAACGATGTTCTCGAAATGACCATTTCACAGGCTGTTGAATTCTTTGAGAGCATACCTGCAATATACCAGAAGGTAAAGGTCCTTGAAGAGGTGGGCCTTGGTTACGTGAAACTGGGCCAGCCATCAACAACCCTCAGCGGCGGCGAGAGCCAGAGGGTGAAACTGGCCACGGAACTTTCCCGCAGGTCAACAGGCAAATCATTGTTCGTGCTCGATGAGCCTACAACCGGACTGCATTTCGAGGATATCAAGGTGCTGATGTCGGTTCTGCAGAAGCTTGTTGAGCAGGGCAATACGGTTGTTGTGATTGAACATAACCTCGATGTCATAAAGAGCGTTGACTATCTCATTGACATGGGACCTGACGGCGGAGCCGCAGGCGGCCGCATAATTGCTTGCGGGACTCCGGAGGAAGTTGCCGCCAATCCTGCCTCCGTAACCGGACAATTCCTCAAGGACGAACTGGAACAGAAATAGTATGCCATCTTATCTGCAAGTAGAGAACATATCCAAATCCTACGGCCCCAAGGTGCTGTTCGATTCAATAGGCTTCAATATCAACGAAGGAGACAAGATAGCCCTCATTGCACCTAACGGAACCGGTAAGACCTCCTTGTTGAGAATCCTGGCCGGCAAGGACAAGTCCGATTCCGGTGGAAGCATAAAGTTCCTCAAGGAGATAAGGATAGCTTTCCTGGAGCAGGAATTCGAGTACAATCCTTCAAACACCATTGCCCAGCAGATTTTCACAGGGGATTTTGAACAGGAACTCAATGCAAAGAGAATACTTTCCGAACTGGGGCTGAGCCCTGAACAGAAACTGGAATCACTCTCCGGAGGCGAGGTCAAACGTGTGGCAATAACGCAGATGCTTGCCCAGGATGCGGACTTCCTCATTATGGACGAGCCCACCAACCATCTTGACATAGATGCCATAGAGTATCTGGAGAACTATCTGAAGCGCTCGCGCTGCACCCTTTTCATGGTTACGCATGACCGCTATTTTCTTGACCGCGTATGCAATACAATCATGGAAATGGACCGCGGTTCGGTGTTCATTTACAAGGGAGATTACGAGAACTACCTTTCGAAACGTGACGAGAGAATCTCCAATTACAACGCCCAGACTGAAAAGGTCAGGAACGTGCTCAGAAGGGAGCTCGAGTGGATACACGCAACCCCTTGTGCGCGCAGCGGAAAGGCGAAATACCGCATTCAGGCCTTCTGGGACCTCAAGGAGCGCGCCGAGGACTCCTATATACAGAGGCAGGTCTCCCTTGAGGATTTCAACTCCTCCACCAGGCTTGGCACCAAGATCATAAACTGCAGGAATCTTTCATACACCATCGATGGTAAAAGAATAATAGACTCCTTCACTTATAACTTCCAGAGATATGAAAGGGTTGGCATTGTGGGGGCGAACGGCATAGGGAAGAGCACTTTCCTGAAACTTCTGCTGGAGGGGGAGATTGCCGGAGTTGAGAGGGGTGAGTCGCTGAAGATAGGATGGTACAAGCAGGAGGGAATTGAGTTCAATGAAGATGATACCGTGCTTGATGTGGTTCCTGACACCTATCTGCTTGGCAAGTTCCTTTTCCCTCACGATATGTATCCGAACAAGGTTGCGCGTTTGAGCGGAGGCGAGAGGCGCAGGCTGTATCTGCTCACCGTTCTTATGCAGAAGCCTAACCTGCTGGTGCTTGACGAACCTACCAATGATCTGGACATAGTTACTTTGAACATTCTTGAGGAGTATCTCCTGGAATTCAAGGGCACTCTTATAATAGTCACTCACGACCGCCATTTCCTTGACCGTCTTGCGGACCATCTTCTGGTGTTCTGCGGCAACGGTCAGATCAAGGATTTCATTGGCGGCTATTCAGAATACCGCAGTTTCCTGAAGGACCTTCAGGCAAGTCAGCGCAAGGAGCAGCAGGCGGCCAGGCAGGCTTCAAAAGGCTCCAATGCTGCAGGGTCAAGAACCGATTCCGCTAATGATTCAAGACAGAATTCCGCGAATGCTGCGGCACAGAAGAAAAAGCTCAGCTACAAGGAAAAACGTGAACTTGAAGCCATTGAACAGCGTCTGGCGGAACTGGAGGAGGAAAAGGCGTCACTTGAACAGATGCTCGCGGGAGGGAGCACTGATTACGATGCAATAAGCAAGGCTTCGGCCCGCTATGCCGCCATCAAGGAAGAAATGGATGAAAAGGAAATGCGCTGGCTGGAACTCTCCGAATAACTATTTCTTTCTCAGCCATAGTTCCGGGTCCTGCTTTTCGGTGCCTTTCCAGATTTCGAAATGGAGGATGGAAATGTCATCGTTCTCGGAATCCAGGTAGCCGATTATTTCGCCGGCACGGACGCTCGCACCTGCGCTCACGAACACTTTCTCAAGCTTGCAGTAGAATGTGAAATAATCTCCGTGTCTTATCATCACGCACTGATTGTAACCTGGAATGGCAATAACTCTGGAGACCGTGCCGTTTGCAATAGCAAGGACATTGGCCATTTTTTCCGTGCTTATGTTAACGCCGTTATTGAAAGGCAGCTTGACATTCTTGAAAACAGGGTGGTTCCTCTGTCCGAAACCTTCGGTGATCACGCCTTTATCAACAGGCCACGGGAAGTTCCCGAGATTCTTCTCGAAATCGGCATTGAGGGCTGTAAATGATGTAACGCCAATGTGATTGCCGGTCTGTTGAGTATTTGTATTGTTCTGCTTGCTTTGCTCTTTGTTCTTCTTTGCCTCCTCTTCCCTGGCTTTTTGAATTTCAAGTGCAATCAGACGCTCTATTTCCCTGTTGAGTTTCTCCATCTGGCGGCGCTTGCCTGACAGTTCCTTTGTGTATGCGCTTTTCTTGCTGTTCAACTGCCTGACCTGTCTGTCAAGGTCTTTCTTTTCACTGAGCAATGTTTCATATTCAGCTTTCGCCTCCGCTTTCCTTGCCCGGCTTTGCGAATCGAGCTGCATAAGGCTGGCTTTCCTTGCCTGCATCAGATTCCTTTCCTCAATTATCTGCTTGCCGTATTTGTTTATTTCCTTGGCGAATCTCTTGAAATACTGCCATCTGTGATATCCCTGCTCAATGTCTCCGCTGGCCAGCAGATACATGAACCACAAACGTGAATCCCTGTGCTTGTAGGCATTCACAAGGAGCTTCCTGTAATTCTCCTCATATTTTGCCAATCTCTCACCTTGATATTCAATTACTCTGTTTGTGCTGTCAATCGCTTTTTCCAGTCTGGCGCATTCGTTTTCAATGGATCTGACTATCCTTTGCCTTCCGTCGGCCTTCCTGCTCACAAGATTGAACTCCTCAAGGCTGTTTCTATGATTGCGGCTGAGCACTGTGAGCTGCTCGTTTATCACTTTGATCTCTTCCTGCAATGCCTGCACTTCCTGCCTGTAGCCTGTGATTTCCTTGGTCTGGATATTTCCCGAGGCTTGCTTTGCAGTTTGAGCCTGTATGGTATGTACAGTGGAAAATATTGCGCAGAAAACCATCAGACCGAACAGATACCGCCGGCCTTTTCCCGCTTTCATATATTTCCCCCAATTCATTTTATTCTCGTTTGCTGTGAGCGGACGTTAATATTTGAACGAGCTGCCGCCTATGAACTCCCTCATTATTGAGGTTGGTGGGATTGCCGCATGGTCTTCAGGAGACAGGGCCTGCACAAATGAGAGGAACTTCAGCAATCTGTTGGCCTCAGGGTATGCCGCAGATGTCTTTGATATCTTGCGAAGCTGAGGCTCGGCAAAATACTTGAGCAGGCAAAGTTCATAGATCAATGATGAATTGAACATTATGTCTGCGTTCTCCTGATATGGGAAAATGTTCTTCATTTCTCCATTACGCACGCTCTTCCATCTGAGAATGGTGTTTTCAGCACTGTATGATCTGAAATTGTTGTCGCGGACAATACGTCTGAGCAACCTGTTGTCGGAAGTTGAAAT
>JAGHUC010000089.1 GCA_018065035.1 Candidatus Egerieousia equi
GTTCTACCCTCTCCCTAAATCCCTCTCCAAAAGAGAGGGACTTTTTCATCGGCATAAATGCCTCTAAAATAGGTGTTTCGCATAAATGCGAAACTTGAATCTCTTATTTGTCCTGCTCCTGTTTCTGTTCATTAAGCAGGCTGTTGGTGTAATCCTGTGCGCGTTTGTAGCCGTCGCGAGGGGCTCTCCACATAAGGAGGAATATCAGGGCTCCTACGAGTCCGGTGATTATGAAGGTTATGAAAACCCAGTTCCAGCCAAGATTGTCAGCTATTATACCTATCGCCAGTGCAGAAAGTGCTGAACCGATGTAGCCCAGAATGCCTGTGACACCGTTCGCCGTTGCTGATGCTTCCTTTGTGGCCTGGTTCGCTGCGCCTATTCCAATGAGAGCCTGAGGCCCGTAGATGCAGAAGCCTGCGAGAGCCAGCATGCAGATGCTTGGAATGGTTGGCATTGGAACCAGCGCGAATATGCCGAAGAAAAGAACCGAACCTATCATGCTGAACAGGCACATTCTATGGGCCTTGCCCTTGAAAAGCCTGTCGGTTGCCCAACCTGCGAAGATTGTGCCTATTATTGCGGTGATTTCGAATGCGGCAACGCTCCATGAGGCATCCTTTATGTTCATTCCGCGGTCTTCTGTGAGGAATTTCGGGCCCCAGTCCAGAACGCCCATCCTGAGTACGTACACGAATATGTTGGCTGTTGCAAAATACCAGACCCATTTGTTACGGAACACCATGTGGTTGAGGAATCCCTTGTGAGCTCCTTTCTTGTCCTTGAGGGCGTCCTTTCCTGTCTGAGTGCCTTCTATTTCCGGGAATCCAACGCTCTGCGGGGTGTCCTTCAAGGCAAGAAGAGCAAGGATGGCACCTCCAACGGCAACCATTCCAGGAATGAAGAAGCACCATCGCCAGGCTCCGTAATGTGTGGCGTAGGACATTATCTTGGCCTGCTGCTCGGCATGAGGAATGTTGTACCAGTCCTTTATGCTGCCGGCAAGGTTGCCTGTAATCTGAGCAACAATGGAGGAATTGCCGCTCATGTCGGCTCCCATGTTTGTCATAATCAGACCGCAGATCACTACGGCTATGACAGCACCTATCGAGTGGGATGTGTTCCAGATGCTCATTTTGGTTGCCAGCTCGTTCGGAGCAATCCACTGAGGCAGCATTCTTGCGCAAGGAGGGAAGCCACAGCCCTGGAAATACTGGTTGAGGACAATTGTAACGCCTATTACAAGTATGAGCATGTTAATGAACTGCGGTCCTTGGTGAACTCCTGTTATTGCGTAGCTCAGTTCCAGACCGAATCCGAAGCAGAAGTTTGCCGCAGCACAGAGAAAGAGTCCTACAGCCATGAAGACCTTGGTGCTCACCTTCTCCACAATGAAGCCGTTTATGAATCTGCTGAAACCATAGACCAGAGATCCAATGGCTATCACAATTCCGAAACTTGTATTCGATATGCCGTATTCTGCCGTAAGCCCCGGCATTGCTATTGAGAAATTCTTGCGGACAAAATAGAAAATGGAATAGACAATCATTGAAACTATGATTGTGTACCACTGCCACGCCTTGAAATTTCCTTTGAACATTTTCATACTGTCAAAATTTTTTGATATCCGTCCTGGACGACGGACGAAAGGCAATAAATTACAAATTTACGCCTAATTCTTCTCAAATCCTATCAAATGACCTGAATATGTGGCTTTTTGCTAATGGTTTTGAAATATTTTGTCAGTAATTCTTATTCAGGTACTTATGGTTGGAGCTACGTGCGTTGTAGTTTCTGTTGGCCGATTTTGTACAGCCAACACTTTGCCAAATGCCTGCTGCAATCCGAAATGGAAGGGAGAGTATGCGGAAGGTTTACCGGATTTGCGTAAACCTTCCGCAGTGTCTAAATGTAAATTATTGTTTATTAGCATGTTATAAAATAGAGGTGCGGAGGGTCTCTGCAAAATCAGTAAACCTTCCGCACCTGGTGCTTTGTCGCAGATACATCACTTGTTTACAGACAATGATTTGCCCAAACATTTGGTCACAAGCTCTCTTTCCATTTGAAGGCAACGGGCAACCTGAGCCACAGACAAATGCATTTTCTTCCCAAGATATTCCAGGAATCGGACTTTCATATTCAATGGCAAGTCTTTGGAATCCATCTTATACCACGATAGTGAATATTCATTTGCTCGCTTCAGGAACTCTTGATCCGTTAATCTGCGTATTGAATTTGCAGAAGAGATGTATGTCATCTCAGATGTGTTCACACTGCCAATCATTCGCATGAAGAATGCCTGGTTGTGATTGAATATCATTTCCAGATATTGCCAGTCACAGGCGGAAGCGGGAATTATTTCTCCATTGCTGTTCAAAAGCCAGGGAACATCTCCCAAGTTGTCTCCTGTGTGGAGAAATCTTTCTACCATTCTCGTTGTCAGATCTTTTACGGCAATGATGCGCCGCTCATGCAAGGCAAGAGTATCATTTTCCTTTTTCAGACTATTCCCATTGCAGAACATTGCTCTGTACCCGGTCCATTTATATTCAGAAATATTTGTCGCTCCGTTATCCAGTGCATTTCTCGGAATGTAAGCAAGAACACTACGGGCATAGCTTACCGTATCTATAGCACTGATATAAGCATCTTTCCCCTTAAGAATATTTCTGTCACCATATTTTTTGCGGAGCCACATTGATTGCACCTTCTTCAAATTGTTTGCGAAATTTTCCACGGTAGTGAATGAATTTGCAAGTACGGCAATATGAGCGTGATTTGAAACTACGGCATAAATTATAACAATAACGTCATTCCTTCGTGCACATAGGAATATGTTCTTAACCATTATGTCATAATCTTCATCTTCACGGCAGATAGTGGCGGATTCAAGGCCTTCAAGACTTACGTGATAGGGTTGTACTATATATGAACGGCCATCCGACAACGTCCGTTTAACCAATAGTTTGGAGTCCATAGTCAAGATTGTGGTTTGTCTAAACCCATTAAGAATGGACTCATCTGTATAGGTTCCTTAACTTTTACTTTAACACCATAAGATTCTTTCATTTTACGGAATGTCTTTTCCCTTTTAGGAAGATATGACATCATCATTGTGTACCATAATTGCTCAATGCATTCGTAAGGTTGAGGATCTGCGCAAATGTCAGCTATGCTTAGCGCTTTTACAATCTGGCTTAACGCATTGCCTTTCTTATACGAAAGAAACAGCCGCTTTACCAGTTCGTCAATGATTGTCTGGAACTTCTGAAGGTAGGCGGCGGAATTGAGATCCGCTCCCTTGAAAGGGTTTGTTTCAGAAGAGATTGAAATCTCCCCATTCTCATCAATGAGAATTTCAAGCATTTTCTTTGTCATGGAAAAACAAATGTTAGTTGTTTCAGAACGGCTTTCATGCACGAAACTGTTCTGAACAGAAGTTAATAATAATGTTGTGGGGAAAATGATTGGTGGAGGCGGAATGCTTCCAAATGGCTTTGTTTTCTATGACAAATGTAGTGGTTGATAATGAAAAATGCAATCACGGTTTGCATATTTCTGGGAACAAGTGTAGTTTTGAATATGTTTTCGGATGCGTTTTGTGCTGCTTTTTGCAAAACGTATCATTCTTTCGGCGGTTATGATAAAGACTTACGCAATTATAGGTACGGGCGCAATAGGCGGTTATCTTGGAATGACACTGGCCAAGGCCGGGCGAGAAGTGCATTTCCTGCTTCACAGTGATTACGAATACGTTTTGGAGAACGGACTGCAACTTGACTCTCCAAGTGGGAATTATCATATCGGAAAGCCTCTTGCGTATAACGATACAGCTGATATGCCAAAGGTTGACGTGGTGATTGTGGCTCTCAAAACCAGCATGAACCATATTCTGCCTGAAATCCTGCCTCCTTTACTGCGCGAGGATACGATTGTGCTGATGACACAGAACGGAGTGGGCGTTGAGGAGGACTTGCATTCACATTTTCCGGCTCAGGCTATCTTCGGGGGCGTGGTTTACATTGCCTCAACCAAAACCGGCCCCGGTCACATTCATCACGAGGAGCAGAACTTCCTGAAGATTGTGAACTGGTCCGGCACCGAGGAGCAGACGGCTTCCCTCTGTACAGATTTGAACGAGGCTGGAATCCGCTGCAGGGAGTTCCCATACGCCGATGCCCGCTGGGGCAAGGCCATGTGGAATATGGTCTTCAACGGTCTTACGGTTGTCACCGGTCTGAGTCTTCCCGAAATTTTCCACAGCGATAGTATGATGGAAAAGGCAATGGCTATGATAAGGG
>JAGHUC010000049.1 GCA_018065035.1 Candidatus Egerieousia equi
TATTCCTCCTCGTTGAAGAAGAAGTCCTCTTTGCTTGGGTAGTCGGGCCAGATTTCCTCTATGCTGTCGTATGTTTCTCCGTCGTCCTCCAAGTCTTCGAGGTTCTCAATCACTTCAAGTGGAGCGCCTGAACGTGTAGCGTAGTCAATCAATTCGTCCTTGGTTGCAGGCCAAGGTGCATCCTCAAGTTTGGATGCAAGTTCCAGTGTCCAATACATACTTGTAATCCTTTAATTTATAGAACTTTATAATCGTTGAACCCCTTTAGGGTTTTGCGCAAAGGTATAATAATATTTCAATAATCCTAACGATTATTTCAATCATTTCAATATGCGGCTTATAATTTTCAGTGTATATAGCCACTCAGCTTTGACTGATTCCGCTCAACGTTTAATGGCCCTGTATTCGAGTAACAAAAATGTTATAAACTTATTTCACCTTCACAAACTCTCCGAAAGGATCGCCGGTGTCAAAGCTCAGTGATTTGACTTTGTTACCATCGGCAGTGAAAGAAAGTTCATAGTAGTCGGCCCACTCGCCAGGTACTGTGAAGAGGAAGGTGTTGCCGTTCTTGTGGCGGAGAGGAGCGTTAACCTCCCTTACGCTGAAGAACAGGGTATCGTTCTGCAAATAAACCTTTGCAGGACCCCATACATCGTCGAGCTTGTATTCGCCAACGTATGCCTTGTTTTCAAGTGGTGCTATGGAATCAACAGCAGGTTCAACTTCAGGCTCTCTTTCCTTGAACAGATAGCCGGTGAATGACTCCCATGCCTTCTGATAGTTTTCAGGATGCTTGACACCATAGTACATATCTATGAGGTCACGGGCAATGGCTGCCTGAGGAGCGCCTGTGGTACCATTGTTGGTAAGGAATACGAATCCGAGATTCAGGTCAGGAACGAATCCAACCAAAGTAGTGTAACCGTATGCAAGACCTGAGTGTCTGATGTAACGTCCGCGATTGTTCTGTTCTATGGTCCATGCCTGACCGTATGCTTCCATTGCATCCTCGCTGTAATCGGTTATGGTCTGAGGGGTCCAGAGCATCTTGTGATTAGCTTCGCTCACAACGGTATCACCCTCGAACACACCGTGATTCATGTGCATCATAACCCAGTGGGTCATATCCTCGGCGGTGGTGACAACGGCGGCTGCAGGAGCAACTGCGTTGAGCCATATCCAGCCACCCTGACGGTCATCCCTTCTGGTGAGCTTGATTTCATTGGCTCCTTCGGCCTTTGACATTGCATAAGGATGGGCAAGAATACCGTTGTTAAAGAGCGAGTCATCCCAGAAAGCGTATTTCACTGTTGTGGAGTTGTTCATTTTCAGAGGCTTGTAGATTCTTTCCGCCAGAGCGTCCTCCCAGCATTTGCCTGTGTATTTCTCAATGATCTGTGCGGCAACGCTGAACATTTCGTTGTTATAACCGTAGGTGGTCCTGAAACTGTAGCTTGGTTTGATTGAGGCGAAAAGTTTTACCATACCGTCGCGGTCAAAACCAAAGAAAGGGCAGCCGTCAAGGGCATTCCCTTCAAACCCAGTCCTGTGGCACATGATGTCCCTTACCTGGAACTCCTCAGTTGCCCATTTGTCATACAGCTTGAAATCGGGGAGATAGTTCCTTACAGGAGCATCCCATTTGATTTCAGGGTATTCGTCCATTACATTGGCAAGCAGGGCGCTGGTGAATGCCTTGCTGGTTGATGCAAGAATGAACTTTGTCTGCGGAGTTACTGGCGCAGCCTGGTTCAGTGAATCTTCAAGGACAGAGTTGCCGAATCCTTTGAGGAACACAACCTTTCCATCCTTTACAACGCCAACGGCCATTCCCGGTACTTTCCACTCGTCGATGGCTCTCTGGCAAAGTGCATCAAAATCCTTTTCATCAGGCAGTGACTGATAATACTTCTCTGAAGCGCTCCTGTTATTGCAGCATCCTGCAAAAATGCTGATGGCAACTGCCATCAGCATTAATGATTTCAATGTTCTCATATGGAATTATTTAACTTTCTTGAAGTCTCCAACAGGATCGTTGATGTCGAATGTGAGTGATTTGACCTTGTTGCCCTCAGCTGAGAATGTAAGGTCGAAGCGGCCTGCACCAGGAACGCGGAACACGAAGGTGTTTCCGTTCTTGTGACGTAACGGACTGTTAACCGCCTTTACGCTGAAGAACAATGTGTCGTTCTGGGTGTAAACCTTTGCAGGGCCCCATACATTGTCAAGAACATACTCACCAACGTAAGCCTGGTTAGCAAGAGGTGCTATTGAATCAACAGCAGGTTTCTCACGAGGCTCTCTCTCCTTGAAGAGGTCATCTGTGTATTCCTTCCAGTACTCGTTGTAGTTGGTAGGATTCTTCTCACCATAGTAAAGGTCAATGAGGTCACGTGCGATACCTGCCTGAGGGTCACCTGTTGAGCCGTTGTTTGTAAGGAATACGAAACCGAGGTTAAGATCAGGAACGAAACCAACCAGTGTTGTGTAACCGTAAGCAAGACCTGAATGTCTTATGTAACGGCCGTGTCTGTTCTGCTCGATTGTCCAGCCCTGAGCGTAGGTATTGAGTGATTTCTCCGAGCATGAGGTGATGGTCTGAGGTGTGAACAGCATCTTGTGGTTCTTTGCTGTAATGACTGTGTCGCCCTCGTAAACGCCACCGCCAAGGTGCATCATAACCCAGTGTGTCATATCCTCTGCTGTGGTAACGATACCTGCTGCAGGAGCAACAGCTGAGAGCCATGTCCAACCGTCCTCGCGGTCATCTCTTTCGCTTACCTCTATTTCGTTCACGCCCTCTGCCTTGTACATTCTGTGCGGATGAGCAAGAATACCGCTGTTGAAAAGAGAATCGTCCCAGTAAGCATATTTCAAGGTTGTGGAATTATCCATCTTCAGTGGCTTGTAGATTCTTTCAGCCATTGCGTCCTCCCAGCACTTGCCGGTGTATTTCTCAATTATCTGAGCGGCAACGGTGAACATTTCATTGTTGTATGCGTAGGTTGTCCTGAAGCTGTAGGTAGGCTGGATTGAGCCGAAAAGTTCAACAAGACCATCGCGGTCAAAGCCGAAGAAAGGGCAATCGTCAAGGGCGTACTCCTGGAAACCGGTCCTGTGGCACATGATGTCCCTTACCTGGAACTCCTCGTTAGCCCATTTGTCATAAAGTTTGAAATCAGGGAGATAGTTCCTTACAGGAGCGTCCCATTTGATTTCCTCGTTGTCATCTATCACGGTTGCAAGCAATGCGCTGGTGAAGGCCTTGCTGGTTGATGCAAGCACGAATTTTGTCTGAGGGGTTACAGGAACAGCCTCTCTTGTTGAATCACCCATTACGGCATTACCGAAGCCTTTGAGGTAAACCACCTTGCCGTCTTTTACAACGCCTACTGCCATACCAGGAACTTTCCATTCATCAATGGCCCTCTGGCACATTTCGTCCAGACCATCAGGAATGCTCTGATAATATTTTTCTTTTGGGTCCTTGCAGCAGCTTGCAAGAACAACGATGGCAAGAGCCATCAGCATAAGAGATTTAAAAGTTTTCATAGTTTATTTTTAGGTTTTATTTTCTTTTTCTACAGCGATAGTTCCGGAATATTTTCTTTTACAGCAGATCAATCAGCGTCTCCAGGTGAATTCCGTGCGAGCCTTTGATGAGCACCGTGCAGCCCTTGAGCGGTTCCGCTTTCAGTTTCTCAGCGAGTTCAGCAGCATCCTTGTATATGTAAATCTCCTTGTTTTCATCGGATGCGCTCAATGCATCAACAGCCTTCCCGAACTCCGCGCCAACCAGAATCACTTTCTCACACTCCAGCGCAAGCGCCTGCTTGAGAATGGCAACATGTTCGTCAACGGAACCTGCACCAAGTTCGCGCATATCACCAAGAATCAGGACCTTGTGCTGGAAGGAGAGCTTGCCGAAGTTCGCAAGGCTCACTCCCATGCTGCTTGGATTTGCATTGTAGGCATCAATGATAAGAGTGTTCCTGTCTGTTACCTTCAACTGGGACCTGTTGTTTGAAGGGCAGTATTTTTCAATGGCTTTCACTGCCTTCTTCCCCTTGATGCCGAAATATGTTCCAACGGTCATAGCGGCCATGACATTGTCTGCATTGTAGTCACCAATGAGCTGGGTGTATATTCTGTGCCTTGTGACTCCGCTGTCAATGTCCGGACTAGGAACTGTCATGCTCAGGTACGGATTCTCCTTTTTCCTGAGAATGCGGGCTCCGTTGTTCTTCACTCCGTATGGAATGATCTTCAGATCACGCTTATGTGCCATATCCATCAGCAGTGGATTGTCAACATTCACAAAAGCCATCTTATGGTAGGATACAAGGTTGTCGTAAAGCTCGCCCTTGGTGGCTATTATGGCTTCCTTGCTGCCGAAGCCCTGCAGATGCGCTGTGCCTACATTGGTTATCAGACCGAAAGTAGGGCATACAAGTTCCACCAGGGTCCTGATTTCACCGGGTGCGCTGGCTCCCATCTCAACAACTGCTATCTGAGTCTGCTCGTTGATGCGCAGAAGTGTGTATGGAACCCCAATGTGATTGTTGAGGTTGCCTTGGGTTGCCACTACATTGAACTCCGTTGAAAGGACAGCCGTAATAAGTTCCTTTGTAGTGGTCTTGCCGTTAGTGCCTGTGAGCGCTATCACAGGAATCCTGTATTTGAGTCTGTTGAATCTTGCCAGCTGCTGGAGGCACTGAAGCACGTTTTCAACAAGCAGCATTCCGCCTTTCCACTGAGCAGGCATCAGCTCGTTCCTGCTGCAATTCTGAATCTTGATTTTCCTTGCCTTCCTTTCATCGGCGGTTCCGGCCATTGCAACTTCCTTATTGTCAATAACGGCAATTGCCGCACCTTTTTCAAGAGCGCTCAAGGCAAATCTGTTGCCGTCGAATGTCTCTCCCTTGAGAGCAAAGAAGATGCAACCTGGTGTTATCTGCCTTGAATCCGTGCATATTTGAGCTCCATTGTGGAACTTATCCCACAGAAACTCTATATATCTTAGCTTATCCTCAATTCTGGATTTCTCCTTGTCCATAATTTCAATTTATTTGCCGGTTGAGCCGAATCCGCCTGCACCGCGCTCGCTCTGCTCAAGCTGCTCAACACTCTCCACTTCAATCCAGTCAACCCTTTCGTGCTTTGCAACAACCATCTGTGCAATCCTCTCCCCAGGATTGATGGCGAAAGGCTCGTTAGAAAGGTTGACAAGTATCACCTTTATTTCACCGCGATAGTCAGCATCAATCGTTCCAGGGGCGTTGAGCACGCTTATTCCGTGTTTTGCCGCAAGACCGCTCCTTGGCCTGACCTGAGCCTCGTATCCTATCGGCAGTTCAATGAAAAGGCCTGTTGGAACCATTGCCCTTTGAAGCGGGGCCAGTTCAATGGGCTCACCGATGTTCGCTTTGAGATCCATTCCTGCCGATGCCGAAGTTTCATACTTTGGCAGACTGTAGCTTGATTTGTTGACTATCTTGACTTTCATATCTTATGTTATTTATTGCGAACCATGAATCTTGCAAGCAGGCCGCTGCGTTTTCCGGCAAAGGCCAGATAAAGCAGAATGCCGATTGTGCCAATAAGGGTTCTCAGCAACAATGACTGAGTGATATCCTGCAGGAATTTGAAGCCTAGGTATATAATGATGCCGGCAAGTATGTATTCACAAATCTTCTTCCAATCGTAAGGAATTCTGTAATGCTTGTTGCCGAGCCATACACTGTAAACCAGCATTGCCAGGCCGCTTCCAACGTGTGCCGCAACAGATGCCCAGTATGAGAACTTTGGCATGAACAGGACGTTTATCACAGCGGTTACCATAAGCCCGAGCAATGTTATTGTAATTGCGTATTTTGTGAGTCCGCTGAGCTTGTACCACATGCTTACGTTGAATATTATGCCTATTATCATATACGAGAAAAGCATGAATGGCACGGTGTTTAGCGCCGCTCTGAAATCGGTTCCGAGAATCAGGCCGATAATGTCCATATACAGCAGGATACCAACGAAGATAAGCATACAGAACGCAACGAAATATTCGTTAACGCTTGCATAAAGTTCCTTGGAGCCCTTGTCCTTTGCTCTGGCAAAGAAGAACGGTTCGGCTGCATATCTGAACATCTGAATGAAAAGGTTCATTATCACGGCAAGCTTCACCGCAGCCTGATATACGCCCAGGTCCGATCTCCATACGCTTCCTTCAGGCGCAAAGAACCTGAAAAGTATTCTGTCAAGGCTTTCGTTGATTGTGCCCGGCAAAGATGCAACCATGAGTGGCAGGGAGTAGATTAGCATCTGTCCTATGAGTTTTCTGTCCCATTTGATCTTGAAGTGGATGAATTCTGTTGTGAACAGCAGGGCGCAGAGGACGCAGCTGAGGAATACCGCAAATATGATATATGAGAAATCGGGTGTTGCCGGAATGAAATGTTCAAGGAAGGAGCCGGGATGAGCGGCCATGTATTTCGGTGCAACAAAGAAAAGCAGGAGGTTGAAACCGAACTCACCTACAATCTTGATGGTCTTGATTATTGCGAATTTGAAAGCTTTCTGCCTGTACCGCAACCTTGCAAAGAATATGGCTGTGATGGAATCCAGAGCGAGTATGCCGCCTGTATAAATCACCATGGCCTTGTAGCCGGGATATCCCATTGCACTGGCAATAGGGTCTGCGAACAGAACCATCGCTGTGAAAAATAAAAGGGACAGCAGGCCTACTATTATGAAGGATACGCTGAAAGGGGAGGCGTCGTCCCTGCCTTCCTGCTTGCAGCTGTTGGCGAATTTGAAGCATCCGGTCTCCAGCCCCAGCACAAGAACCACCTGAAGCACTGCAATGTACGACATTACTTCCGAGTATGCTCCATATTCCTGTGTGGATAGAATGCGGGTGTAGAGAGGTACGAAGAAAAAGTTTATCATCCTCGCAAGGATGGTACTCATTCCATATATCACCGTTTCACCGGCAAGTTTCTTTATTGCAGAAGCCATAAATCATAGCGGCCATAATAGCCTTTTTACCGAATACAAATTTAGTCAAATTAGACAAACTTTATTAAATTTGTGTTCGATTGAACATAAAGAATAATCTAAAAAACAAGCATAATGAAAAAACTATTTATTCTGTCTGCTCTTGCAGCATTTCTTTTCTCCTGCAGTGGAGGAAGCGACACAGGTGTTCCATCAGAGGAACCAGTCCAGGAGGAGGTCGCACAGAACACAACTGAAGTTGTGATGGTGGCCGAACCGGTGTTCAACATTGTAACCAATATGGGTACAATCAAGGTCAAGCTCTATGAAGACACCCCTCTTCACAAGGAGAACTTCTGCAAGCTCGTTGAAAGCAATTTCTACAATGGAATCAAGTTCCACAGAATCATCAAAGGCTTCATGATCCAGGTAGGTGACCCTAACACCAAGGATCCGAACGCAAGTCCGAAGCAGTACGGTTTCGGCGGTCCGGGATACACCATTCCTGCTGAAATCCTTCCTAATCACACCCACATCAAGGGCGCTCTCTGTGCTGCCCGCAAGGGTGATGCCGCAAATCCTGCAAAGGAGTCGAACGGCTCGCAGATCTATCTCGTTCAGGATGCGGCAGGATGCGCACAGCTCGACGGCGAATACACCATCTTCGGTGAAACAATCGAGGGCCTCGACGTCATTGACAGGATTGCCAGCGTTCCTACAGGTGAAAGGGATCTTCCTGTAAATGACATAATCATTGAAAAGATAGAGCAGGTGCTCCCTGAAACTCCGGCTGAAACCCCGGCTGAGACTCAGCCAAACGCTCAGTAATATGGAAGAGCCTGTTCTCAATGCGCACAACAAGGAGGAATATCCTCCTGTGCACACTACGGAGCACATACTCAACGCCACAATGGTGAAGATGTTCGGATGTCCGCGTTCACGCAACGCGCATATCGAACGTAAGAAATCCAAATGCGACTACTTTCTCAGCGCCTGCCCTACAGACGAGCAGGTGCTTGAGATAGAGCGCAGGGTGAATGAAGTCATATCCAGTAATCTGGATGTTACAATTGAGTTTGTTTCCCGCGAGCAGGCGGCTTCAATCGTTGATTTGAGCAAGTTGCCGGGAAACGCTTCAGAAACTTTGAGGATAGTCAGAGTAGGCTCCTACGATGCCTGCGCATGCATCGGCGCACACGTGGCCAACACCAGCGAAATAGGCACTTTCAAGATCCTGAGCCACGATTTCAACAATGGCCTCTGGCGTCTGCGCTGGAAGGTGGTGGAATAGCTACCAGCAGATTCTTATTATCTCCCACAGGGCGATAGCTGAGAAAATCACTTTTATTCCCGTTGACAGAATCACTCCTGCAAATGCTCCAAGAGCCGCTTTGATGGAGTGGCCCAGCCCTTGCTGCTCAGCAACGAATTCTCCTAGGAAGGCTCCTGCAAGGCAGCCGAGTATCATACCTATCGGGGTAAGAAAAATGCCAATGAAGATTCCTATGAGCGCACCGCGCTCCGCCGACTTGTGAGCTCCCGTGAGCCTTGCAATCCTGCCCGGCAGCACGTAATCCATTATGGTAATCACAATGGCCAGCACCAGCCAGATTATAAGTTCCTTGGTTGTAAGTGCGTTGGCTGCGGCATGGTTGAGTTTTGAAAAATACATGCACAGCAGCGCCACCCAGCTCAGCGGCGGTCCCGGAAGGACAGGAATTATTCCACCAACTATTCCAACTATTCCTATGATTATTGCAATTATTGCCAGTGCATCCATATTCTATATTTTTTGAAAATCAGTTGCAAGTTATTGAAAAGTTGGTGAATTGGCAAGCCGCAGTTTGAACAGACCGCATTGCCGAAATTGGTTTACATCCGTTTTGTTGGCATAGGTCAATATTTTGCAGATTGACGGAAAATGCATAATTTTGCTAAATCAAACAAGTGTATATCATTATGTCAACACTTATTGTATCAGTAGAAGACGCTGCAATGCTTGCTAACATCAAGGCCGCTATCGAACAACTTCGTGGAGTTGCTAGCGTGACCGAAGGCGTGTCGTATGATGCAACAGATTGCGATGCATATCGTGAGGCGATGGAAGATGTAAAGGCCGAGAGAGTTTACAAGGCCTCCAGTGTGGAAGATATGTTTAAGCAGGCTCTGGCATAGTATGTACAGCATCAATTTCACCAATAGATTCAAGAAGGACCTGAAACTTTGCCAGAAGCGAGGTTTGGATTTGTCACATATTCAGGAAGCTATCAGTATTCTTGCGGAAAGCGGAACTCTTCCTGTAAAATTTACGGGCACTCATTCTGACTTGTTCAAATAGTCCGCTCTAATACTGAACAAACTTTTTCGTTTTCTTGACGTTCACCCTCAGTTTGAACTACCGAGAAAAACTCGGCAGTTGACTCTTTCTGTAACTCCCCACTGGCTTATCTATGAGATTACTGAAGATGGGTCTATACCTTCAGTAAAGGCTGTGATACAGGCTCCAAATACAAAAGAACCGGCCAGAATTGGTCGGTTCCTTTTAAAGTTTTGCGCTTCGGGCTTGAACTTATGCCTCTGCTGGTGTTTCAGCAGGAGCCTCTGCTGCTGCAGCTGCTGCGGCCTCTTCAGCTGCCTTTGCTGCTGCTTCAGCCTCTTTTGCTGCCTGCTCCTCGGCTTTTCTCTTTGCAATAGCCTCAGCTCTTGCAACGTTAACCTTGGACTCAGCCTCAATAGCGGATTTCTTTGCTGTGTTAGCGTTCTGAATGAGAGAAGTCTTCTTTGAAGAAATCTTGTTCTCCTTCTCCATCATCCAAGCATTGAATTTTGCATCAGCCTGCTCCTGTGTGAGCGCACCCTTTGCAACACCCTCGTTGAGGTGTTTTCTAAGAAGAACACCCTTGTAAGAAAGGATTCTTCTGCAGGTTGTTGAAGGCTGTGCACCAACTGAAAGCCAATAAAGTGCTCTCTCGAAGTTGAGAACTATGGTTGCAGGGTTGGTGTTAGGGTTGTATGAACCCAGATTCTCAATGTAGCGACCATCACGTGGTGCTCTGCTGTCAGTGGCGTTGATATGATAGAAAGCATAACCTTTCTTACCATGACGTGCCAAACGAATTTTTACAGACATTTTCTGTTCAGTTTAAAATTAATAAAATAAAAAACTTCCTAATCTTCCCGAGAAAAGGTGGGCAAAGATATTGCTTTTTATCTTATTCTCAAAATATTGTATGATTCATATTTCGCATTTATGCGAAAAACTACTTTAGAGGCTTTATGCCGAGGAGAAGTCCCTCTCTTTTGGAGAGGGATTTAGGGAGAGGGTAAAATACCTATGGGAGCCAGTTTATATCCTGACCACCGCTTTTGTTGGTGAAATAGCGTCCCAGAGTGAACAGATAGTCGGAAAGTCTGTTCAGATATCTTATTCCAACGGATATGTTCTCAATGTTATGCCCGCACATTTCATCGTTTGAGGTATTGCCTTCCTCGGCCATGATTTTCAGTGCATGCCTTTCACAACGGCGGCATACGGTGCGTGCAACGTGTGCGGCGGCGGAATATCTTGGCGCACCAGGCAGAATGAAAGCTGTCTGTGCAGGGATTTCGCCTGTCATCCTGTCTATCTCCTTTTCAAGAAGTTCAACCGCACAGGCATCAAGATCCTTCAGTTTGGCCACTTTGCCATCGCAGGCGAAATGTGCTGAAATGGCCATGAGCTCCTTCTGGATTTCAAGAAGGAAGGATTTTTCATTTGCGAACTCATCAGGTGTGGCGGCTATGATGAGCCCAAGCCAGCTTATAAGTTCATCTGCGTCTCCATAAGCGTCAACTCTGGTGCAGCATTTCGGAACCCTTGTTCCACCAACCAGCGATGTTGTTCCGCTGTCTCCTGTTTTAGTGTATATCTTCATATCTGGTCCTTATTTCAAAACTTGCTGTATTTCCAGTGACTCCATTGCCGGATGTGGATTCGGCGAATCGGACTCTATCTTACCGTCACGCAGCCTTATTATCCTGCGGGCATGCTGTGCTATGTCCTCCTCGTGAGTCACCACTATTATTGTATTTCCACTGCGATAGATTTCCTCAAAAAGCCTCATTATGTCAATTGAGGTCTTGGTGTCGAGATTTCCGGTAGGCTCGTCAGCAAGAATTATTGAAGGATGGTTTATCAGCGCTCTGGCCACTGCAACCCTCTGCCGCTGTCCTCCCGAAAGCTCATTTGGCTTGTGCTCCATACGGTCTGCAAGTCCTACGTTCTCAAGCGCCTTCCTGCCAAGTTCATCCCTTTCGGCTTTTGGTACACCGCGATAGATCAGAGGCAACTCCACGTTCTCAAGTGAACTGTATCTTGGAAGCAGGTTGAAGGACTGGAAGACAAAGCCTATTTCCTTGCCACGGACATCCGCGAGTTCGTTGTCGCCCATACAGCTTACATCCGTGCCGTTCAATATATATGTGCCTGAAGTAGGAGTGTCAAGGCAGCCAAGTATGTTCATCATTGTAGACTTGCCGCTGCCTGAAGGCCCCATGATTGCAACGTACTCGTTTCTGTTGATGGAAAGGTCAACACCATCCAGTGCTCTCACTTCCTCCTTGCCTATGGTGTAGATTTTCCTGATACCTTCAATTCTGATTACTTCTTCATTCATAACTCGTTCTTTGTTTCTTGGTCCGTTTGCGGGGATGGAAAGCCAATAGTCTTCAAAATTAGATAATATTTTTATCTTTGTAAAAAATGTTCGAGCATATATGTCATATAATAAGATAGAGGAATTCGATGAACAGGCCACGCAGCAGCTGGCAAATCATTATAAATCAGTACTGGAGCTTCTTGGAGAGGATCCTAACAGGGAAGGTCTGTTGAAAACCCCGATGCGTGTTGCCAAGTCAATGCAGTTCCTCACATCCGGTTATGATATGGATCCGGTTGCCATATTGAAGTCGGCCCTGTTCAAGGAGGAGTATCAGCAGATGGTGCTTGTGAAGGATATAGAGCTTTATTCAATGTGTGAGCATCACATGCTTCCTTTCTATGGGAAGGCGCACGTGGCTTATATTCCAAACGGATACATCACCGGACTGAGCAAGATACCAAGGGTTGTGGATGCCTTTGCGCGCAGGCTTCAGGTTCAGGAACGTCTTACGGTACAGATACGTGACTGCATTCAGGACACGCTCAATCCTCTTGGAGTTGCCGTGGTCATTGAGGCCGCACATATGTGCATGCAAATACGTGGTGTACAGAAACAGAATTCCGTTACCACCACGTCTGCATTCACCGGGGTGTTCCTCAAGGATATAAGAACGCGTGAGGAGTTCATGCGCCTGATAGGAGCATCACTCCACTAATTTCTTGTATTTGAATCTCTTAGGTTCAGCGTTTCCAAGACGCATCTTCTTGTTCTGCTCATATTCCGAATAGGAGCCTTCAAAGAAATACACCTTGCCTTCACCCTCAAAAGCCAGGATATGCGTGCATATTCTGTCAAGGAACCATCTGTCGTGTGATATTACAACTGCGCAGCCTGCAAAGTTCTCAAGACCTTCTTCAAGGGCTCTGATGGTGTTCACGTCAACGTCGTTGGTAGGCTCGTCGAGCAGAAGCACGTTGCCCTCCTCCTTCAAGGCCAGTGCAAGATGCAGTCTGTTCCTCTCACCGCCGCTGAGTATTCCGCAGAGCTTCTCCTGATCGGCGCCGCTGAAATTGAAGCGTGAAACATATGTTCTTGCCGGAATCTCCCTGTTGCCAAGCCTTACGAACTCTGAGTTGGAGGCTATGGTCTGGTAAACAGTGAGGTCAGGATCTATCTGCTTGTGCTGCTGGTCTATGTATGCCAGTTTCACGGTCTGGCCGACTTTGAAATCTCCGCTATCGGGAGTGTCATATCCCATAATGAGGCGGAAAAGGGTTGTCTTGCCGGCACCGTTAGGTCCTATGACTCCCACAATGCCTGCAGGGGGCAGAGCAAAGTTGAGGTTCTCGAAAAGCAGTTTGTCACCAAAGCCTTTCTTTACGTTAACCGCTTCAATTACATTGCTGCCGAGCCTTGGACCATTAGGAATGAATATTTCAAGACGTTCCTCCTTCTGCTTGCCGTCTTCATTGAGCATTTTCTCGTAAGCTCCCAGACGTGCCTTGGACTTGGCCTGCCTTGCCTTCGGGGCCATTCTCACCCATTCAAGCTCACGTTCAAGGGTCTTGCGTCTCTTGCTCTCCTGCTTCTCCTCAAGAGCAAGGCGTTTGGTCTTCTGGTCCAGCCATGAAGAGTAATTCCCCTTCCATGGAATACCCTCTCCGCGGTCAAGTTCAAGAATCCATCCCGCAACATTGTCAAGGAAGTAGCGGTCGTGGGTTACGGCTATGACCGTACCCTTGTATTGCTGAAGATGGGCTTCAAGCCACTGGATGCTTTCAGTATCAAGATGGTTGGTAGGCTCGTCGAGAAGGAGAACATCCGGTTCCTTGAGAAGGAGGCGGCAGAGCGCAACCCTCCTGCGCTCACCGCCGCTCAATGTGGCAACTGAAGCATCCGGTTCAGGGCACATCAGAGCATCCATTGCGCGCTCAAGCTTGGCATCGAGTTCCCAGCCGTTGCAGGCATCAATCTTTTCAGTCACTTCGCCCTGGCGCTCAATGAGCTTGTTCATCTGCTCATCGTCCATAGGTTCCATGAACTTGTTGTTTATATCCTCATATTCCTTGAGAAGGTCAACAACGTCCTGGACACCTTCCTCGACAATTTCACGAACGGTCTTGGAATCGTCAAGGACAGGCTCCTGCTCAAGATATCCAACGGAATATCCCGGGGCGAAAACCACTTCTCCTTTGTACGCTTTCTCCACACCGGCTATTATTTTCATAAGTGTGGATTTTCCGCTTCCGTTCAATCCTATTATGCCTATCTTGGCTCCGTAGAAGAATGAAAGATAAATGTCCTTGAGTATAACCTTGTTGTTGTGCGGTAGGACTTTGCCTACACCGTTCATTGAAAAAATGATTTTTGGATCCTGTTGTGCCATGGCAGTTTCTTTGTTATTTCTTACAAAGATACTTCTTTTTCATCCAATCCAAAGCCGGGTCATGGCTCCTTTGAAGTTCATCAAGCAATATGCTTGTTCTGGCAAAACCGCTAAGGCTTCCTGCTTCGTGCAGACTCATGGCAGGATTATGCTCCAACAGGCGTGAAACATGCAATAATTTGAAGCCATTGATATAATGTTTGTATGTAGTGCCTTTTATGTCCTTGATTGCGTATGAAAGATAATTTCGGTTGGTATAGGTCAATTTTGCCAGATCGTCGAGTTTGATCTGTTTCAGGTACAATTCATCCTTCAGAAGTATCCTGTCGGAATTGTCAAGGATTTTCTGGTAGTTGTTCTTTGTCTGTTTCCTTATCCGGCATTCGATGAATTCCGTGTTTTCAGCATTCAGTTCATCTGCATTGCTGTCAAACAGCA
>JAGHUC010000043.1 GCA_018065035.1 Candidatus Egerieousia equi
AGATTTAACGCCAAAACTGATTATTTTTCGAAAATGCTCGAAGATTCATCGTTCCAGTTGCACTCAATGATTAGCTATGACGTCCATGCGGAGGCGCTTACTTAAATTTGAAATCTGAATACAAAAACAGTTTGTATGAAACGCATTCTTGTTATTTTACTTTTACTGATTTCATTTACCTCTCTTCATGCACAGGAAAAGGAAAATTCTAATGTGCTTAGGGCAGGAACTTCATTGTTGCTGAAAAGAAATTTTAATTTCCGTGAAAATGACAAAGTGTTCGCAGGAATCCAATTTCAACTTGAATATTCAAGAAAATTCACATCATATTTCTCACTGGATGCTTCATTCTTCAAATCCAATATCAAATATTCATATTTGAATAATTATTCCGGAACTCTTGTCCCACAATTTTCGAATTCTTATTTCTATGGAGTTTCTGTAAATGGTATATTTACACCTTTCAAGACAATCAAGTGGCTGAAATTGGGATTCGGAGGTTTTGCCGAGTATTCAATTGATTATAATTCAGCAGTCAGTTATGAATCGTATTTACAAAGGCAAAGGAATATGATCTATGGAATAAATATTCCCATAAGATTTTATATTATTGATTTCAGCAAATTTGATTTGTACGCATATTATGAATATGAATATACAGATAAGGTTAGTGGGGCGGATAAGGATGCATCTTATTTTCTTAATGATGCATTTGGTTTGATGTTCGGTGTGAAGTTCTGATATCCTGTGGTACGCACAATGCTTCTGCCTTCTGGCTGATTGTTTCGCCAAAGCTGCTTTGGCAAAATATGAAAAAACTAGTAGCGCACAATAACCATACGCTTAAAGGCGAGACCGTGGAGCGGCACATCGCCATGTTGGGTCACATTTTCGCATAAAATGTGCCTGTTTTTCGCTTTTGGCAATCTGTTTGGTGGCGGTTAGATGATGATATCAGATAATTGGAGTTTGGGAACGTAGTGGATGCCCTGTTTGCGGTAGTATTTCTGCGATTCACCGTGCTTGATGCTTAACAGCTGGATTTTCTCAATTCCCTTGCCTATGGCAAGCAATGCGAGCGGTTCATTTGGCAGATTGAATTCCTTTTTCAATTCCTCTTTGTTAATTGCGCAGACAATTATGCCGTTAAGGCCCATGTCCACGGCCTTGAGAAGCATGCTTTGCATTGATATTCCGAGATCAATGTCAACTATCCGGTTCTCTTCCTTCTCGGAACAAATTATGATGAAGGCATTCGGTTCTTCTCCCGGGAATGGAAGATTCAGTTCAGGAAGTGCCGCTCCAAGTTTGATGTTATTCAGGACTTTCTGCGCTTCAGACGATGTTACTAGCTTGAATCTGAGGCATTGCTGGTTCATTCCTGATGGAATTCTTGTATTTACGGAAACAATGTCCATCAGTTCTTGTTCGGACACGATATAGGAACTGTCATAGCCTCTGTAACTTCTGTTCTTCAGAAGAAGGTTGTCTATTGATTGGTTATTTTTCTTGATAATGACTTTCTTATGTGAGGCGCCCGGTCCGAAGAACTCGTCGAATTTCTTTTCAAGATAATTGTCTGCCATATTTCCTGCTTTTTTCTTCAAATTTACAGCACAGTTTCCTTATATGCAATCACACAAGTTTTTCATTCACTTAATTGATTCCTTTTCAAGTACTTGCGGAAGGATTGCGGAACATGGATATAATCATTTTGATATAGAATATGCAATTGCCATTTTGTCATATCACAAATAGGTACGATATTTGATAATAATCTCAATGGCGATGGAATGTACTATCGCTGTAGAAAATAAGAATTATTAAAATTTAAATATTATGAAGGGTTCTATTGGAGTTACAACTGAGAATATTTTCCCGGTAATCAAGAAGTTTCTTTATTCAGATCATGAGATTTTCCTTAGAGAGTTGGTTGCAAATGCGGTTGATGCCACTCAGAAACTGAAAGCTTTGTCGAATGTGGGTGAGTTCAAGGGGGAGATTGGAAACAATTCCGTTAGTGTGGCTGTTGATGAGAAGGCCAGGACCATCACCATTTCTGATAAGGGTATTGGTCTGACAGCTGCAGAAATAGACAAGTATATCAATCAGATAGCTTTTTCAAGTGCTGGTGAGTTCCTGGAGAAGTATAAGGACAATATCCAGTCCATCATAGGTCATTTCGGCCTTGGCTTCTATTCTGCGTTCATTGTAAGCAAGAAAGTGGAGATTGTGTCATTATCATGGAAGGATGGCTCAAAAGGCGTGAAATGGTCCTGTGACGGTTCTCCTGAGTTCCAGATGGAAGAGGTTGAGAAAGAGGGCAGAGGCACAGATATCATTCTTTATCTTGATGATGAATCAACGGACTTCGCATCAAAGACAAAGATTGAGGAACTGCTGAACAAATATTGCAAGTTCATGCCTGTTCCTGTTGTCTTTGGTAAGAAACAGGAGTGGAAGGATGGCAAGATGGTTGATACTGAGGAAGATAAGGTAATCAATAATATTGAGCCTCTCTGGGCCAGGAATCCTAAGGATCTCAAGGATGAGGATTATCTGAAGTTCTACAGGGAACTGTATCCTATGCAGGACGAGCCTTTGTTCTGGATTCATCTGAACATTGATTATCCTTTCAATCTTACTGGTATTCTCTACTTCCCTAAGATCAAGGAAAGGATGGATATCATGAAGAACAAGATACAGCTGTTCTGCAACCAGATGTATGTGACAGACCATGTTGAGAACATTGTTCCTGATTTCCTCACTCTGCTGTACGGCGTCATTGATTCACCGGACATTCCTCTCAATGTGTCAAGAAGCTATCTGCAGGAGGATGCTTCAGTGAAGAAGATTTCAACTTACATTACCAAGAAGGTCGCTGACAAGCTTGAGGAGATTGCCAGGGAGAACAAGGAGAATTTCGAGAGCAAATGGGATAATATCAAACTGTTCATCGAATACGGAATGCTTTCTGACGAGAAGTTCTATGACAGGGCCGTGAAGTTCGCGCTTTTCAAGGATGTTGACGGAAAATATTATGGTTTCGAGGATTACAGGAACCTGATAAAGGAGGCGCAGACAAACAAGGACAAGAAAGTTGTTTATCTTTACTCAACGGATTCCGACAACCAGTATTCATATATAGAGCAGGCTAAGGCAAAAGGATATAATGTTTTGCTGTTTGATTGCGAACTTGACGCACATTTTGTAAATTTGCTCGAAAGCAAATTGACGGATTCACAGTTTGCAAGAGTTGATTCAGACATTATTGACAACCTGATAGCAAAGGATAAGAAGGATCAGGCTGCGGTTGATGAGGATCTTCAGCAGGATATGAACAATGCTTTGAATGCAGTGATGCCTCAGGGCGCGAATTATTATGTGAGGATTGAGAACCTCGGTGAGCAGGCACAGCCTATCACCATCACCCAGAGCGAGTTCATGCGCAGGTACAGGGAGATGAGCAAGTTGGGCGGAGGAATGAACTTCTATGGCCAGATGCCTGATTCATACACTCTTGTACTGAACAATGACAATGTTCTTGTAAAGAAACTGTTGAACGAGCGGATGGAGAAGAATGCTGCGGAGATTGCTGATTTTGAGGCAAGGATGAATTCATTGAAAGGTGAGCTCGACCAGATTGAAGCATCAAACAAGGACAAGAAGGCCGAGGAGGTATCAAAGGAGGATACTGACAGGAAGAACGAACTGAATTCAAGTATCGAGCAGCTGAAGGCAAGCAGACGTGAGATGATGGAGAAGTTCGCAAACGGCAGCGATCTGCTCAAACAGCTTGCAGATATAGCTCTCCTTTCAAACAACATGTTGAAGGGCAAGGCATTGAATGATTTCGTAAAGAGAAGTCTTGAATTATTGAAATAACAATTAATACAGTTAGATATGAAAACATTTATCAGCACAGTTCTCGCATTGGTGTTTTTCTCCATTTCAGCTTTTGCAGACAATGTGGAGCGTGAGTTCAGAATGACCGGCTATTACGGCATCAAGGCATCACACCAGTTCAATATCGTTGTAAGGAAGGGAAACGATCCAACTATCAAAGTCAGTTGTCCTCAGGAACTTGAGACATACCTGGATATCAAGCAGGACAAGGAGACTCTTATCCTGTCTTTCAATAAAAGTTTCACAGAAAAAGTCTCTCATCTGTTTGATTCGAACAGGAAAGGTAAGGCAACACAGGTACAGGTGACTTTGGAAATGCCTGAATTGAACAGCATTGAACTTTCCGGATCATGCTCGCTGAAAACGGAAGGCGATTTCAGGACAGGTGCTTTCGTATTTGACATTTCAGGCGCCTGTGATGCCAATGTAAGCGTGAATGCAATGAAACTCAGAGGTGATGCCAGCGGTTCATCGGAGCTTACAGTAAATGGACACTTTGATATCATTACCTGCAAGAGCTCAGGAAGTTCAAGTGTCACACTCAACAGCCATTGCTCTGATTTGAATCTTGAATTCTCAGGTTCAAGCGTTACCAGATATAATGGTGATGTTGATGATACAGCTACTATCAAGGCCAGCGGCTCATCTGACAGCTATCTGGCAGGAAGCGCAACCATGGTTATCATTCAGGCCAGTGGCACTGCGATGGTGGATGCCAAGGGTCTTGATGCTCCTGAGGCAGAAGTCAAGGCATCAGGCGTTTCAAAGGTCTTTGTCTATGCAAGCAAGAAACTGTCAATGCATGCCAACATGACTTCAAAGATTACATATTACGGCAAACCGGCTGAGATTCAGACAGAAAACGGCGGCAAGAGATATGTAGCCGGCGAATAAGGAACAAACAAGTAAAATAAGATACAATGACATCAAAAGAATTGCATAACAGGGCATTTGTCCTTGATTCCCACTGCGATACTCCTTCCAGAATCTGGGAGGGATATCCTTACACAGAAAAGAATACAACCAATCACGTTGACTTTGACAAATTGTTCAAGGGCGGTGTGGATGCTTCATTCTTTGCCATCTACACATCCAATCTGCTTGACCCCGATGCAGCAACAAGAAAGGCTTTGCAGCTGATTGCGGCTACATACGATGCCGTTTACAAATATCCGGGCAAGGCTGCCATTGCACATAGCGTTCAGGAAGCAAGGGAGCTGAAGGAGAGGGGAATGCTCGCCATTTTCCTCGGAATGGAGAACGGACTGCCTATTCAGAAGGATCTGAGCCTTCTCAGACTGTTCTACAGAATGGGAGTGAGGTATCTTACACTTACACATTCCCGTAATAACGACATCTGCGATTCATGCACAGGAAAGACTCCAACCTGGCACGGCGTAAGCCCTTTCGGAGTTGAAGTTATCAAGGAAATGAACCGTTTGGGAATGATGGTTGATGTTTCACACATCTCAGATGAGTCATTCTATGACTGCCTCAAATATTCAAAGGCACCGATAGTTGCAACACACAGCTGCTGCAGGGCTCTTGCCAACCGTCCAAGGAACATGACAGACCAGATGATAAAGGATCTTGCAGCAAAGGATGGCGTTATTCAGATCAATTTCTATCCTGCTTTCATAAGCGATAAGTATTATGAGGAATTCAGCAAGGTTTCCGATGAATTCGAGGAGAAGGAGACAGCTTTCAAGCAGAATACTCAGGATCCTGAAATCAGGAAGGCATTCTTTGATGTACGCGACAGGCTGTTTGCCATTCCAAGACCAGGTGTAAAGGATCTGGTGGACCATATAGACCACGCAGTTTCCCTTGTTGGTCCTGAGCACGTAGGATTAGGTTCTGACTACGATGGCATAGAGATTCCACCTAAGGGCCTTGAGGATGTGACAAAAATGCCTGCAATCACAGCGGAACTCAAAAGAAGAGGTTATTCTGATTCTGCAATCACAGGTATTCTTGGAGGCAATTTCCTCCGCCTGTTCTCACAGGTTGAGCAGATTGCACATACATTGTAGGATATTACCCGAAAAATGCAATGAACCCCGAGCTTGAATAAAAACTCCGGGGTTCATTTATTATTTGTCGGCCAATATGCTGAGCCTCAGGAAGTTGAGTGCGTGGGAGGCGAAGCGGTTTATGTTTATGTCTCGTCTGCCACTGAAACGGAACATCTTGGAGACCGTGAAATTCTTCCCCGAGACGCCAACCCATACTGTCCCGGCCGGTTTCTCGGCACTGCCACCTCCAGGTCCTGCAATACCTGATGTTGCAACAGCATAATCAGTCCCCAGAAGTTTCCTCACACCTTCAGCCATTTCCTCAACTGTCTGGCTGCTTACGGCGCCGTAAGTGTCTATTGTAGATGCTCTGACTTTCAGAGTGTTTATTTTCACGCTGTTATCGTAGGATACAACGCTGCCCCAGTAATACCTTGATGCTCCGGCTATCGAGGTGAATAATTCTGCTATTTTCCCTCCTGTACAGCTTTCCGCGGTGGCAACGGTGGCGTTCCTTTCAAGAAGAATGTCTCCAAGAACCTTCTGGAGAGAATCCTCGCCGTATCCGTAGATGGCATCACCGATGATATCCTTCAATTTCTCAATCTGCAGGTCTATGGCTTTCTCGCCATCCTCCTTGTTTGTGCCGTAAATGGAAATTCTGAGCCTTACGCCAAGGATGGAGTTAGGCAGGTAGGCCAGATGCATGTTGTCAGGAAGATTGTTTTCCCAATCCTCTATCATATCTGAAAGAGTTGATTCCGCTATGCCGAACGTGCATATTGTCCTGTGACAAATAGTGGCAAGATTGAAATGCTCCTGAATTGATGCAAGTATTTGTGGCAGAGCGGTTTCTGTTTCAAATGGCACGCCGGGCATGGAGAACATGAGGGCTCCGTTGAGCTGGAATTCCATGCAGGGTGCAGTGCCAACCTTGTTTACAATAACCTTGCAGGTATCCGGAACCTTGGACTGGTCACGGTTGATTGCTGACATTTCAATGCCTCTTGCAGCCAGAATACGGCTGTTCACGGCAAATTGCTCGTCATTATTGATATATGACCGGGCACCTGTGAGTCTGGCTATTGTAGTCTTGGTAATATCATCCTTGGTAGGGCCGAGGCCGCCTGTGATTATCACAACATTGCTTTTTGATGAGCATCTGTTCAACGTTGATTCAATCTCCTCTGCGCTGTCTGATGTTGAAACCATTTCAACAACCTGAACGCCAATGGATTCCAGGGCCTTTGCTATCATTGATGAATTGGTGTCAACAATCTGGCCTATCAGAATCTCATCGCCTATTGTGCATATTGTTGCCGTTGTCATTTTTCCTTTGCTTTTTCAGATAAGTATTTGTTGATCTTCCTTACGAAGGAAGGACCATTATATATGAATCCGGAGTAAACCTGTACCAATGAGGCTCCTGCATCGAGCATTGCCTTTGCATCTTCAGGCTTCATGATTCCACCTGAAGCAATTATAGGAAGTATTCCGTTTGTTTTCTCATGAATGTATCTGACAACTTCCAGGCTGCGTTTGAACAGCGGTTTGCCGCTCAGACCGCCGTTGCCAATGCTCCTGACGTATTCAGGATTAGTTTCAAGATTCGCCCTGGATGTGGTTGTGTTCGTTGCCACAACACCGTCAAGACCGCTCAGAAGCACCAGATCAATGATTTCGTCCATCTGCGCGAAACTCAGGTCAGGGGAGATCTTGAGCAGAATCGGTCTGTAGTCATCGTAATAGTTCCTCAGTGTAAGGAGTCTGTCAATGATTCTGGAAAGATTGCCTATGTCCTGCAACTTGGTGAGATCCTTCACATTAGGGCAGGAAACATTGATTACAAAATAATCCACAAAGTCGTACAGAAGCGAGAAGGACCTTTCATAATCGTCTGCAGCGTTTTCATTTGCAACTGTGGCATTCTTGCTGAGATTCGCACCTATGATGCAGTCAGGCTTATGCTCCTTTATATATTGTACTGCATATTTGACGCCACGGTTATTTATGCCCATCCTGTTTATTATGGCATTGTCGGATTCCAGCCTGAAACATCTCGGCCTTGGATTTCCGTCCTGTGGCAGAGGGGTGAGTGAGCCTATTTCAATGAAACTGAAGCCGAAAGGAGCGAAAAGATTGTACAGATCGCCATTCTTGTCAAATCCTGCGGACAGTCCCACGGGATTCTTGAATTTTATGCCGAATACCTCACGCTCAAGAGCCTTGGACTTGAAATTGAAGAATAACGACAATATTTTCATTCCAAGGGGAATGTAACTGAGAGCCTTGAGTGCATATATGCTGGCCTTGTGGGCACTTTCCGGACTGAGAAGGAACAGCAGCGGTCTGATTAATCTGTACATTGCAAACGGTCATTATTGCTTTATCATGCAAAAATAACCATTATTTCATTTCCTGATATGTTCCGTCAGAAAAGAGTATGATAATCCTGCTTATTCTGCGCTCCCTCGGGCTGTCTTCCGCCATTTCTTCTTTTACAGCGATAGGGAAGTCATCATCATCTTCCTGAGGCTCTATTTGAACAGCGGCGGCTGCGGCAGGGACCGGTGCAGAATCAGGGGAAGGAACCGATGCAGGAACAGGAGCAGGAGCCGGTGTCTGAACCGGAGCCGGGCTTGCAGGTGCAGTGCCGGGGGAGGCCATGTTCTTGAAGGCTTCGCCCTTGCCTGTTATGAACCATTCAGCATTGACATAAGGGAAAAGTGTGATGAATTTTGATATGAAATCATAGCTTGGTTTGTTCCTGCCACCAAGGATATGTGACAGGGCTGAACGCTGTATTCCCATCATATCTGCAAGCCTAGCTGCGGATATGTTCTTGAGGTCTAAAAATTGCTGTAAACGGTCTTTCATTTTTGTAAAAGAGTATTGTTACATATATTAACGTAACTTTTGTATACAAATATAGAAAAAAGATTTCCAACTTGTTGAAATATTGGCAAAATTATCTGGAACATTATATGATAATGATACTTGTGTAATAGTGCTAATGTATTGGGTAATAATAATTTAATTATGCAATACACGTTGGTATAGCCCTATTTCTTTCATTTTTATACTTATTTTATGTATCCGGAGCTTTGCAGTGCTCATTCCGGACTTCAGCTCAAGGATGTTATTTATCTTAAAATCAAATATTTACATATTGTATTGTTATAAATTATAACAATGATTACAATTATGATTTGCAACTATGTCATTTTGTTCAATAATGTAATCAATATACTGTAAAGTATGCTATTTTCGTTGCAATTGTGTCAATATTTATCGTTTACGAATGTATATTACATTTGTAAACAAAATCCTGAAATCAATCGGGATGACTTTTAGGTACATTTATATATCTTTGCAGAAAAAATCGATTGTGGAGCCTAAAATCAAGATTTCCGACTATAGCTACGAATTGCCCGAAAACCGCATAGCAAAGTATCCCCTTCCTCAAAGGGACTCATCCAAACTGCTGGTCTATAAAGACGGCAAAGTTTCTCATTCCATATTTCACGATATATCAACCTTCCTTCCTGAGAACTCGCTTATGGTGTATAACAATACCAAGGTGGTTCCCGCCAGATTGTTTTTCCGTAAGGACACCGGGGCGGTAATTGAAGTGTTCTGCCTGGAGCCGGTGCAGCCCGCCGATTATGTCCAGTCATTCGCTTCGGTCGGGTCCTGCAGGTGGAAAGCTGTGTTAGGGAACTCAAAACGCTGGAAAGGTGGAAGAATCTCTTTGATATGCGATTATAATACTGAATTGAATAACGATATCAATAAAGCTCAGGCTCTCAATCTTCAGGCGGAGCTGATCAGTAAAGGTGATGCCATGGCAAATGTGGTTGAGTTCAGCTGGGAAGGTTCATATACCTTCTCCGAAGTGCTCGATATCTGTGGAAGAATACCTATCCCGCCATACTTGAACAGGGAGACCGAACAGTCGGACATTGAACGGTATCAGACTCTTTATGCGCAGATAAAAGGCTCTGTTGCAGCACCTACTGCTGGTTTGCATTTTACAGACAGGGTGCTTGCCGACATAAAGAACAAAGGCATAGAGGAAATGAGTGTGTGTCTCCATGTAGGTGCCGGGACTTTCATTCCTGTAAAGAGTGAGTACATATCCGGCCACAAGATGCATACCGAACCTATATCGGTTACCAGGGAACTGCTGGTAAAACTTCTGGAGTACAAGCGCAAGGGCCGGGTGATAGCCGTTGGCACTACTTCAACAAGAACACTGGAGTCATTGTATTACTTCGGTGTCCATTGCATTGAGCGGGGAGAGCCTGGTTCTGTGGAGCAATGGGAACCATATTCTGAAAATGAGGATATTGACTGCGCGGAAACTTGCACAGGAGGACTCCTTCATGGTATCAGTGTTGAAGACTCCCTTGGTGCAATAATCGGCTATATGGATAGAAACGGACTTACGAGCATGAAGGCCCGTACAGGTATAATAATAGTCCCGGGTTACAAGTACAAGATTGTTGATGTGCTTATTACCAACTTCCACCAGCCTCAGAGTACGCTTCTCCTGCTTATATCGGCCTTTGTGGGTGAAGAGCACTGGCGTGAGATCTACCGCTATGCTCTTGACAATGATTTCCGCTTCCTAAGCTATGGCGACAGTTCTCTGCTCTTTGGAAAGAACAGGATTTGAGTAGATCTTCAGGAAAATATCCTCCATCTCTGACCTGACATATTCAACGGCTTTGCCCTGCGCATTGGAAAGTGCTGCAAGACGGGCAGGCATATTGAGGGCGTCAAGACCTTTCCTCATATATTCAAGGAACTTCTCCTTGTCTGCCTGTGTGTATTTCTTTGCGTATTTAGTTGTCTTGTTAACAATGTCATACGCAATGTAATTTGTCTTATGGAAAAGGTAGTTGCTGATTATTTTGGAGTCCATAATATCCGCAAGATGCCTGAATCTTTCGTTCTTGTCCATCCTGGCTGATTCCTGGATTTCCTCAAGCGTTACCGGCTCGTTGAAAGTGACATTGATATCTCCCTTGTTCTGGGTGATTCCGGTAAGGATGCTGATGAAATCCTCATTCTCCGCCTTGACATACTTTATCCTTCGTTTGATATAGGTCTCGGCTGTCTTGAAGAAGTCACAGGATTCGTATTCGTAGGATATGGAAGTTGGCATTATATGCAGTTCGGAGAAGTCCTGCACGAAATCGGAAGTGCCGGACATGTCGAACATTTTCAGAAGACCCTGTTCGGTGAGATCGTTCCCGTCCTTTGTGCGACCGTTCCTCTGGGCAATCCAGATGGAACTGATCTTGTTTGACACCTGCTGCCTGATATAGCCGCTGAGCAGTTTTGAGGCTGAATAGAGCTCCCTTGGTGAAATGTTCTTCCTGATCACTTTGATCATCTTGTTCGAACGGCAGAAATCATCTATGAAAGGGGAGGAGATGAGATTGTCTCCCACGGCTATCTCTGTGGTTGGGATGTTGTTCTGGAAAAGTATCTTCTGGATGATTGCGGAATCAAGGACAATGTCCCTGTGGTTGCTTACAATCAGATATTTGTTTCCTGGTTTGAAGTTCTCAATTCCGCTGAAAGTCAGCTTGGAGGCTGTCTTTGCAAGCACCTGGTTGACTGCCTGGAACATGATGTTCTTCTGGAAGTCGAAGGTTGTCCTGCAGGATTTCACTATGTTTTTCAGGAATTCAGCGGGCTTCTCAGGGTAAAGGTATCTGGATATGTTTTCCAGCTTGGAGTCGTTGGCTATCTTCTCCATCGCCTGTGGAATAAGCTCGTCTGAATATGGTGCTATTTCGCTGTATATGTCTTGTTCCATCTGAATCTGAATTTCTCAATGAGCTGCAAAAGTAGTAAAGATTCCAGAATAAAAAAAAGACCGGCTCCATGCGGGGCCGGTCCGTGGACATACTGGTATATAAATCAGTTGATTGTATATGCCGGATTATTTTCTGTAGTCATAGAATCCCACACCAGTCTTTCTTCCGAGAAGACCTGCGCGTACCATCTTTCTCAGGAGTGGATGTGGACGGTATTTGCTGTCACCGAACTCGGTGTAGAGAACTTCCATGATTGCAAGGCATACATCGAGACCTATGAGGTCACCGAGTGCGAGAGGACCCATAGGGTGGTTTGCACCGAGCTTCATGGCTGTGTCAATCTCCTCTGCTGAAGCAACGCCGTCTGCAAGAATGCCTATACCCTCGTTTACGAGTGGGATGAGGATTCTGTTAACAACGAAACCAGGAGCCTCGTTTACGCTTACAGGGGTCTTTCCTATCTCGGTAGCTATTTCAACAACCTTTGCGTGTACCTCAGGAGCTGTGAGCTGACCTTTGATCACCTCCACGAGCTTCATCATTGGAACAGGGTTGAAGAAGTGCATTCCAATAACGTTCTGAGGTCTTGTTGTGAACGAAGCAACCTCAGTGATTGACAATGAAGATGTGTTTGTTGCAAGAATGGCCTCCGGCTTGCAGATCTTGTCAAGTGTCTGGAAGATCTCCTTCTTGATTGCCATGTCCTCAGCAATAACCTCGATAACGAGATCTGCATTGTTGAGTTTCTCATACTCCATCACGTCAACGATCCTTGCCCTGATGGCGTCCATCTGAGCCTGCTCCATCTTGCCTTTCTCGACCATTTTTGAGAGGCTCTTGTCAATATTCTTGTGAGCCTTTGCCAAAGAGGTTTCTGAACGACCTTTGAGAATTACATCGTGGCCTGCCTGAGCAAAAGCCTGGGCAATACCATTACCCATAGTGCCTGTACCAACTACTGCTACTATCATAATCTGATTTTTTATTAATGTTTAAGTGAAATAATGTTAACAATCCTTGAATTCAGGGGTCCTTTTCTGAAGGAACGCACCCATTCCCTCCTTCTGGTCAGCTGTTGCAAAGCACAGACCGAAGAGGTTTGCCTCTATGGCAATTGCGCTGTCAATATCTGTCTGCATGCCCCTGTTGATGGCTTCCTTTGCATATTTCACAGCGATGGAGGCCTTTGAGGCTATCTTCCTTGCCATGGCTATTGCGGTTTCCATAAGCTGCTCAGGCTCAACAACCTGGTTGACAAGACCTATTCTGAGCGCTTCCTGGGCATTGATTATGTCCGCTGTATAAATGAGCTCCTTGGCCTTTCCCATGCCAACGATTCTAGGGAGCCTCTGGGTTCCGCTGAAACCCGGGGTGATGCCCAGGCCGACTTCAGGCTGGCCGAATTTGGCTTTTGCGGATGCAATGCGGATATCGCAGCACATGCTGAGCTCACAGCCACCGCCGAGTGCAAAACCGTTCACGGCTGCAATGACAGGTTTCTCAAGCAGCTCTATCTTTCTGAAAACGGATGCTCCGTATTCGCCGAATGCCTTTCCTGCTGCAGCGTCCAGGGTGCTCATCTGTGAGATGTCGGCACCTGCAACGAAAGCCTTGCCTTCTCCTGTGAGAACGACCGCCTTTATCTCCCCGTTGGCTGCTATTTCGTCAAAAATGGAGTCAAGTTCGCTCAGAACCTGTGAGTTGAGGGCATTGAGCGCCTGCGGATAGTTTATCTTAACTATTCCAATATTCTCAATCTGTTCAAAAATGATTTTTGTATATTCCATATCGATTATTTTTGGTATGCAAATTTACCAAAATGTTTTGAAAAAAGCCTTAAAAAAAATCTTAAATTTTATAACATCAATGTTATTTGAATTGCCTATTATATTTTGTACCTTTGCAATAGTGAGAGAGTGTATACTCACTTTACAACGGAATTAATCTATTAAAACAATTTTTATAATGGACAAAAAAATTTCTTTGCAGGATGCCATTGCTAAGGTAAAGGATGGCATGACCGTGATGGTTGGCGGTTTCTTGGCTGCCGGAAGTCCGATTTCAATTTTGGATGCTCTTGCTGAAAGCGGAGTTAAGGATCTTACACTCATTTGCAATGATACTGCTTATCCTGACGTTGCTCACGGAAAGCTTATCACCAACAAGCAGGTAAAGAAGGTTATCGTATCGCATGTTGGTACAAACCCTAATACCGGTGCTCAGATGAACAGCGGTGAGCTTCAGGTTGAATTCTGTCCACAGGGAACATTGGCGGAGCGCATCAGGGCAGCCGGTGCAGGTCTTGGCGGAGTTCTCACCACAACAGGTCTTGGGACAATCGTTGCCGAGGGCAAGGAGACTGTAAAGGTAGACGGCAAGGAGTATCTTCTTGAGAAACCATTGCGCGCAGACATTGCACTCATCGGTGCTACAGTGGCTGACGAGAGCGGAAACCTCATTTACGTTGGTACAACAAAGAACTTCAATCCTCTCATGGCTGCTGCAGCGGACGTTGTAATTGCAGAGGCTGAGAAGATTGTGAAGGTGGGCGATCTCGCACCTGAGACAGTTCATACACCTGCCATTTTCGTTGATTACCTGGTAGAGCGCAAATAATTAACTGATTATTAACATAACATTCAAACATACAATATGGCTATTAAATCTTTGATCAGAGTCAGAATGAGCTGCCACGATGCTCATTATGGCGGAAATTTGGTTGACGGAGCACACATGCTCAATCTTTTCGGTGATGTTGCAACAGAACTTCTCATCATCAACGATGGTGACGAGGGTCTTTTCAAGGCATACGACAATGTAGAGTTCATAGCTCCTGTATATGCAGGTGACTACATTGAGGCAGTAGGCGAGATTACACACGTAGGCAATACATCAAGAAAGATGGTGTTCGAGGCAAGGAAAGTCATTGCTCCAAGGCCTGATGTATCTGATTCAGCAGCTGATGTTCTTGCAGAACCTATAGTTGTATGCAGAGCAAGCGGTACATGCGTTGTTCCAGCTAAATGCCAGAGAAAAAAATAATCTGATATGGAGAAACTTATAATCACAGCCGCTATCTGCGGTGCGGAAGTTACAAAGGCTCAGAATCCTGCAGTTCCTTATACAGTTGAAGAGATTGCCGCTGAGGCAAAGGCTGCTTACGATGCAGGTGCTGCCATTGTCCATCTCCATGTAAGATATGACGATGGTACTCCAACCCAGAACCATGAGCGTTTCCAGGAGTGTGAGAATGCCATCTACAAGCTCTGCCCTGATGTAATTCTCATTCCTTCTACAGGCGGTGCTGTTGGAATGACACCGGACGAGCGTCTGGATTCAACCAACACCAATCCTGTTCCTGAGATGGCTACATTGGATTGCGGAACCTGCAACTTCGGTGACGAAATCTTTGACAACACAATGCCAACAATGCGCGCATTCGGAAAGCGTATGCTTGAGAAAGGCATCAAACCTGAGTACGAGTGCTTTGAGATGGGTCATCTTGACACCATCCTCACAATGGCACGCAAGGGTGAGGTTCCAGGACATCCTATGCAGTTCAACTTTGTTCTCGGCGTTCCGGGATGTACTCCTGCTACAGTAGGAAACCTCCAGTGGTTGGTAAACAACATTCCTGCAGGTTCCACATGGACAGCAACAGGTATTGGAAGAAACGCTTTCACTCTTGCGGCTCCTGCAATTGCAATGGGCGGTAACGTAAGAGTAGGTTTCGAGGACAACCTGTACCTTGAAAGAGGTGTGCTTGCCAAATCAAACGGCGAGCTTGTTGCCAAAGTTGTAAGGATTGCCAAGGAAATGGGCAGAGGGATAGCTACACCTGCTGAGGCAAGAGCAATTCTCGGTTTGACAAAATAATTTCAGGAGGGTCTTTTCAAGATCCTCTTGATTTGTATATGAAACAACAATAAACAATTAATAAAGTATTATGCAGAAACACGGAAACAAATTCGGAACACACCGCGTAATTGAACCAAAAGGTGTTCTTCCACAGCCAGCCAACAAGGTTGACAACAACATGGATGAGATTTGGGATAACGAAATCCTTATTGACGTTCAGACACTGAATATTGACTCAGCTTCTTTCACAGATATCCTCAACTATGCCAAGCAGCAGGCAGGCGAGGGCGCAAGCCAGGAGAAGATCATGGATGAGGTGAAGAAGGAGATGCTTTACAATGTTGAGCTTCAGGGCAAGCACCGTAACCGCAGAACAGGTTCAGGTGGTATGCTTCTTGGCAAGATTGAGAAGATCGGTGACGCTATCAAGGATAAGGTGGAGGTTAAGGAAGGTGACCGTATTGCTACATTGGTTTCTCTTTCACTTACTCCTCTCCGCATTGACGAGATTCTTGCAATCCGTCCTGAGGTTGACCAGGTTGACATCAAGGGTAAGGCTATTCTTTTCGAGAGCGGTATTTATGCAAAGATTCCTGAGGATCTTCCTGAGAAGCTCGCTCTTTCAGCTCTTGACGTTGCAGGTGCACCTGCTCAGACAGCAAAACTCTGCCAGTATGGTCAGAACGTTGTTATCCTCGGTGCAGGTGGAAAGAGCGGTATGCTCTGCTGCTATGAGGCAAAGAAGCGCGTAGGTGTTACAGGTAAGGTTATCGGTCTTGCAAACAGCCCTAAATCAACACAGCGTATCAAGGATCTCGGCTTCTGCGATGTTGTAGAGAGCGTTAAGGGTATGACTCCTGCTGAGATTTATGAGTTGGTTTACAAGCTCACAAACGGCAAGATGGCAGACGTAACCATCAACTGTGTAAACGTTCCAGATCAGGAGATGACAGCTATCCTCTGCACAAAGGACGAGGGTACAGTTTACTTCTTCTCAATGGCTACATCATTCACAAAGGCATCTCTCGGTGCTGAGGGTATTGGTGCTGACGTTAACATGATAATGGGTAACGGTTATACAAAGGGTCACGCAGAGTTCACACTTCAGGAGCTCAGGGAGAGTGACAAGCTCAGAAAAATATTCACAGAACTTTACGCATAATTGCCATGAACGTATCAAGAAGAAAAATCCTGTTCCCGAACGTTACAGACGAGCAGTGGAACGATTGGAAATGGCAGGTTAGAAACCGTATAGAGACTCTCGATGAGTTGAAGAAATACGTGAAACTGACTCCTGAGGAGGAAGAGGGCGTAAAGAAATGCCTCTCAACTCTCAGAATGGCCATCACACCTTATTATATAAGCTTGATCAACCCAGACGATCCATACGATCCTGTAAGAAGACAGTGCGTTCCTACAATCAACGAGACACATCAGGCATCTGCCGATCTTCTCGACCCTCTTCACGAGGATGAGGATTCTCCTGTTCCAGGTCTTACCCACAGATATCCTGACAGAGTGCTCCTTCTTATCACAGATATGTGCTCAATGTACTGCCGTCACTGCACCAGAAGAAGATTCGCAGGTCAGAAGGATGGTGATACAGCAGAGTCAAACATAGACAAGGCTATCGAGTACATCAGGAATACTCCACAGGTAAGGGACGTCCTCCTTTCAGGCGGTGATGCCCTTATGGTATCAGATGAGCGTCTTGAGTCAATCATCTCACGTATCAGGGCTATCCCTCACGTTGAGATTATCAGACTCGGTTCAAGAACTCCTGTTGTCTGCCCTCAGAGAATCACTCCTGAGCTGGTTAACATGCTCAAGAAGTATCATCCATTCTGGTTGAACACTCACTTCAACCATCCAAATGAGGTTACCGCCGAGTCAGCTGCAGCTTGCGCAAGACTTGCCGATGCAGGTATTCCACTCGGAAACCAGTCAGTTCTCCTCAGAGGCGTCAACGATTGCGTTTACGTAATGAAGAAACTCGTTCACGAGCTGGTAAAGATGCGTGTTAGACCTTATTATATATATCAGTGTGACCTTTCAATGGGTCTCGAGCACTTCAGAACACCTGTTTCAAAGGGCATAGAGATTATGGAAGGCCTCAGAGGTCATACATCCGGCTATGCTGTTCCAACATTCGTGATTGATGCTCCTGGCGGAGGTGGAAAGACTCCTGTAATGCCTAACTACGTTATTTCTCAGGCACCTGGAAAGGTTGTTCTCAGAAACTTCGAGGGCGTTATCACTACTTACACAGAACCTACTGAGTACAAGGATGAGTGCCATTGCCAGTGGTGCGAGCAGAAGAAGAAAGAAGAGGGCGTTGCTACTCTTCTCGAAGGCAACCAGATGTGCATTGAACCATCTTTCCTCAGCAGAAAAGAGCGTTCAAAGAACAGGAACAAATAGTTTGTAACGGAAATGCAGTATTCTTCTTTCATTCCTGAACTTCTGAAATACAGAAGTCTTTCCATAGTGGGACTGGAGAAGAATACCGGCAAGACCGAGTGCTTGAATTATATCCTTAAAAGGTTACCGCTGCATGAAATGAAGGTGGCGGTAACCTCGATAGGGATAGATGGTGAAACGGTTGATCAGGTTACCAGAACTGCAAAACCTGAAATATGGATAGGTGAGGGGGTGTATTTTTCAACGGCTCACAGGTTCTATTCAAGCAAAGGCCTGTATTCTGAGCTGGTTGATATAAGTGATGAAAGAAGTTCTTTGGGAGAGATAGTTACGGCAAAAGCTCTGTGTTCCGGTAAGGTGCTGCTGGCCGGTCCTTCTTCAGCTCCGTCTCTGAGGAGATGGATGGACAGGATGGACAGATTCAATGTGGATTTGAAAATCATTGACGGCGCACTTTCCAGGCTCAGTCTGGCTTCTCCGGCCGTAAGCCAGGCAATGGTACTGGCAACAGGAGCTGCGTATTCAATCAATATGCAGACTCTTGTGAACAGAACCAAGTTTATCGTTGATCTGATAAACCTGGATTTGGCTGAAAATGAAATTGTCTCAAGGCTGTTGCCTGTTGATAACGGTCTATGGGGTATTGATGAAGATGGAGTTCTGGAATGTATAAATTCAGTTTCTTCCATCAATATAAGTGAAAACGACCTTGCAAGACTTGAAAAGTCAAGGGTGATATATGTGGCGGGAGCATTGACTGAAAGACTTCTCAAGATCATAAAAGATTCAAAGGGTATATCAGGCAAGACTTTGATAGTGAGGGATTTCACAAAGTTCTTTGTAAATGAACAGACTTTTGCACTGCTTTTGAGAAAGTCTGTTGATGTAAGGGTCCTCCAGAAGAGCAAGCTGATTGCGGTTTGCGCGAATCCTGTGTCGCCTGCAGGTTATGTTCTGGATTCGGATACCTTGTGTGAGAATTTGCAGGCAGCAATTGGCCTGCCTGTATATGATATAGTGAAGAATGCGGATTGAATATGCTGTTCAAGGATTTGACAGATAGTCCGAGCGGACTTGGATATATTTACAGAGGCCTGGAACTTCATACCGCTCCAGGCAGGAAGGTGCTTCTGAACAGCATGATGTTCACACGCGCCTCCGATATCAGGAGCGAGCTGGAGAAAGTGGAGGCTTTCCACAGGGTTCTTGGCAGCAAGGTGGAGATAGAGCATTTGAAAGGCATTCTCTGCACTGTAAGGGATGTGTACGGTACCATACAGAGAATATCGGACGCATCGTCGGTGGATGATATAGAGTTGTTTGAAATAAAGGATTTGAGCTTTACCGCTGTCCAGCTTTCACAGGCATTGTCGAGTCTTGGAATCAACGCATTTCAGATTCCTGACATGACAGGTATCATAAGCATCCTTGATCCTGAGGGATTGAAACTCAGGAGCTTCTATATTTATGATGCTTATTCCAAGGAACTTGCCAAGCTCAGGGCTGAGATACGAAAGGGAGAGGATGTGAATGGTGCTGAAAGGCAGCTTGAACTTCTTGCAAAGGCAGACGAGGCCGAGAACAGGATAAGGTTTGCTCTCTCTGCAAGGTTGAAACCTCTTGCACCGCGCATGAAGAAGACTCTGGACATGATAGGAAGCATTGACCTGGCCTTGGCAAAGGCTGAGTTCATGCAGAAATATTCTCTCGTGATTCCTGAGTTCTCCGAAGACGGGCACAGTACCTACAAAGGAATGTTCCATCCGCAGGTAGCGGATTCCATTGCTCAGAAAGGCTTGTCTTTCACAGCGATAGACATAGACTTCGGAAGGGGGGTGTCCTTGATAATAGGTGCCAACATGGGCGGAAAGACCGTTGTGCTCAAGATGCTTGCACTGTGCCAGCAGATGTGTCAGTTCGGCTTTCCGGTTCCTGCAGCCAGTGCGAGGATAGCTCTCAAGAACAATCTGTTCTTCTCAATAGGAGATGACCAGGACATTGAAAGGGGGCTTTCATCGTTTGCTGCGGAGATGCTTTCAATCAATGGCATCCTTGAGCATCTGGAGAATGAAAAGGAGCAGATTGACAGGGAAACCGGCAGGGGACTTGAAATTCTGGCGTCCGGGAACGGAACTCTGGCGCTGGTTGACGAGCCAGCAAGAACCACGAACCCTATTGAAGGAAAGGCTCTGGTTGAAGCGTTGGTGAAGATGCTTGGAGAGTATAATGTTGATGCAGTTATTACAACTCATTACAACATTGACTGTCAGGCGGAGGCGAGATGGAGGGTGAGCGGACTGCGTGATGGTAAAATGGACTACAGACTTGTTACCACAAGCACCAACGACATTCCGCACGAGGCTGTGATGGTTGCCAGAAGCCTGAACATAAATGAAAGGTGGATAGGCCTGGCGCAGGAAATATTAAATGGGAAACAATAGAAATATAATAATAACAACAATTTAATTAACAATAATTTATGCAAAGTAAATTAGGACTGGATTTCAAAAAGGTTGAATATGCTAAAAGCATAGCTGCAAACATTGCAGGCTCCGTTCAATCTTTTGTTGAGGCCTATACAACAGTAGCTGTAGAGAGAACTCTGTGCAGACTTATGGGCATAGACGGAGTAGACGCAAATCAGGTTCCACTTCCAAACGTTGTGGTTGACCATCTTAACGAAAAGGGTGTTCTGAGCGACGGCGTTCTTTTCTACATTGCCAATGCAATGATAGCTACAGGAAAGAATCCTCAGGAGATTGCCGAGGCGGTTGCGGAAGGCAAGCTCGACCTTACAAAAGTTTCATGCACAGATGCAGGAAAGCTTCTCGAAGTGATCAAGCCTGTTGTTGACGCAAGCGTTGCCAAAATCAGGGCAAGAAGAGAGCGCAGGGAGAAATATCTTAATACAATTGGCGAGGGCTCGAAACCTTATCTTTACGTTATTGTTGCTACCGGTAACATTTACGAGGACGTTGTTCAGGCAGAGGCTGCAGCCCGTCAGGGTGCGGATGTGATTGCCGTTATCAGAACAACCGGCCAGAGCCTTCTTGACTATGTTCCTTACGGAGCAACAACAGAAGGATTCGGCGGTACTTTCGCTACCCAGGAGAACTTCAGGATCATGAGAACCGCTCTTGACAAGGTAGGAGAGGAGCTTGGCAGATACATCAGACTCTGCAACTACTGCAGCGGTCTCTGTATGCCTGAAATCGCTATCATGGGTGCTTTCGAGGGTCTTGACGTGATGCTTAACGATGCTCTCTACGGAATTCTCTTCCGCGATATCAACATGCAGAGAACATTGGTTGACCAGTTCTTCTCAAGAGTGATCAACGGCTTTGCAGGCGTTATCATCAATACAGGTGAGGACAACTACCTTACAACAGCAGATGCATACGAAGAGGCACACACAGTCCTTGCATCAGACCTCATCAACGAGCAGCTTGCATTGCTCGCAGGCCTGAAGGAGGAGCAGATGGGACTCGGTCACGCATTCGAGATGGATCCTATGCTTGAGAACGGCTTCCTCTATGAACTTGCACAGGCTCAGATGACAAGGGAGATCTTCCCTAAGGCAACACTGAAATACATGCCTCCTACAAAGTTCATGACAGGAAACATCTTCAGAGGCCATATCCAGGACGCATTGTTCAACATGATAGGTATCTGGACAAACCAGGGTATTCAGCTTCTCGGTATGCCAACTGAGGCAATCCACACTCCGTTCATGTCAGACAGATTCCTTTCAATCGAGAATGCCAAGTATATCTTCGGCAACATGAAGTCAATAGGTGACGAGGTTGAGTTCAAGGAAGACGGTATTGTAAGGAACAGAGCAAAGCTCGTTCTCAACAATGCAACCGAACTTCTTGAGAAGATAGCAGGCGAGGGCTTGTTCAACGCACTTGAGAAGGGTATGTTCGCAGACGTCAAACGTCCGAAGAACGGTGGCAAGGGACTTGCAGGCGTATGCCAGAAGTCAGCAAATTATATGAATCCATTTATCAAAATAATGAAAGGAGCTAGATAGTATGAGCGCAGGTTTGTATTCAACTCAAGCGAAGGATTTTGACAAGACGCTTGATTTAACTAAAGTTAAGCCTTACGGCGATACCATGAATGATGGTAAGGTTCAGTTGTCATTCACACTTCCTGTTCCTTGCGGTGCAGAGGCTTGTGAAGCTGCAAAGCAACTGCTCAAGAAAATGGGTCTGGAGAATCCACAGGTTGTATTCTACAAGGAACTCACACCTGGATTCACATTCTTCAACTGCTATGGCAGCTCAACAGTGACTGTTGACTACTCCAATATCTATGTACCAAAGGTTGAGAGCAACACAATGGAAATGCCTGAGACAGACGAGTACATCAGGGAGCACATTGGCAGGAAGCTTGTTGTCATAGGAGCCAGCACAGGTACCGACGCACATACAGTTGGTATTGACGCCATCATGAACATGAAGGGCTATGCAGGTCACTACGGACTGGAGCGTTACGATATGATTGAGGCATACAACCTTGGCAGCCAGGTTCCTAACGAGGAATTCCTTGCAAAGGCAATCGAGCTCAAGGCAGATGCCATCCTTGTATCACAGACAGTTACACAGAAGGACGTTCATATCAAGAATATGACCGAACTCATTGAACTCATGGATGCCGAAGGGTTGCGCGACAAGATGATTGTTGTATGCGGCGGTCCTAGAATCACCCACGAGCTTGCAAAGGAACTCGGTTTCGATGCCGGTTTCGGAATGAACACATACGCAGACGACGTTGCTTCATTCATCTGCCAGGAGTATGTAAAACGTCATAACAAATAATCGAATCTTTTAAAACGTATAAATATGGACAAGAATCAGATTAAAGAGGTCATTGCCAAAAGGGCAGCTCTTGAACTTCACGATGGTGATGTGGTTAACTTGGGTATTGGTCTTCCAACCATGGTTCCTAATTATCTTCCAGAGGGTGTAAGCGTTACACTTCAGTCTGAGAACGGTATGATAGGCATGGGCCCTGCTCCTGAGGCAGGAAAGGAGGATCCTCATTTCATTAACGCCGGTGGTGGATTCATTACATATATGCCAGGCGCAATGACATTCGATTCAGCTACTTCATTCGGCATTATCAGAGGCGGTCACGTTAACGTAACCCTTCTTGGTGCTCTTGAGGTTGATGAGAAAGGTAATTTGGCCAACTGGATTATCCCTGGAAAGAAAGTTCCTGGAATGGGCGGTGCTATGGACCTTCTCGTTGGTGCCAACAAGGTTATCCTTACAATGGAGCATACAGCAAAAGGCGCTCCAAAGATTCTGAAAGAGTGCCGTCTTCCTCTTACAGCAGCCGGTCAGGTGAACATGATCATCACCGAGATGGGTGTTATGGAAATCACCAAGGAGGGCATAGTTCTTACAGAAATCAACCCTGAGTTCACAGTTGAGCAGGTTCAGGCTGCAACTGAGGCAACACTTATAATTTCAAAGGATCTCAAACCAATGGTTTTCTAAGGAAACACTAATTTTTTTACACATACATTATGAATTTTGAATTAACAAAAACACAGCAGCTTTTCAAGCAGATGATTAGAGAATTTGCTGAGAAAGAGGTTAAACCTCTGGCTGCAGAAGTTGATGAGCAGGAGAGATTCCCAATGGAGACTGTTCAGAAAATGGCTAAATTGGGTATTTTCGGAATTCCTATTCCAAAACAGTACGGCGGTGCCGGTGGCGATCAGATTATGTATACCATCGCAGTAGAGGAGCTTTCAAGATGCTGCGCTACTACAGGTGTTATCGTATCTGCACACACTTCACTCTGCTGCGCTCCTATTCTCGAGCATGGTACAGAGGAGCAGAAGATGAAATATCTGCCTAAGCTTGCCAGCGGTGAGTGGATCGGTGCTTTCGGTCTTACCGAGCCAAACGCAGGTACAGATGCTTCTGCACAGCAGACCACAGCTGTTCTTGATGGTGATGAGTATGTCCTCAACGGCAGCAAGATCTTCATCACCAATGCTGGTTATGCAGACGTATATGTAGTTGCTACAATGACAGATAAATCTCTTGGTAACAAGGGTATCACAACTTTCATCGTTGAGAAGGGAACTCCTGGTTTCTCAATCGGCAAGAAAGAGCAGAAGATGGGTATCCGCGGAAGTGCAACCTGCGAGCTTATTTTCGAGAACTGCCGTATTCCAAAAGAGAACCTTCTTGGCAGAATCGGCGGTGGCTTCAAGGTAGCTATGAAGACACTCGACGGTGGTAGAATCGGTATTGCTTCACAGGCTCTCGGTATTGCTCAGGGCGCTATGGATGAGACCGTTAAATACACAAAGGAAAGAAAACAGTTCGGCAAGTCTATCTCTCAGTTCCAGAACACTGCATTCCAGATGGCAGAACTCGAGACAAAGGTTCAGGCCGCTAGACTTCTCGTGCGTTCAGCTGCTTTCAAGGAGGATAAGGGCATGCCTTTCTCAGCAGACGCTGCCATGGCCAAGCTCTTTGCTGCTCAGACAGCTATGGAGGTTACCACAAAGGCTGTACAGTTCCACGGCGGTTATGGTTACACAAGAGAGTATCCAGTTGAGAGAATGATGCGTGACGCTAAGATCACCGAGATATATGAAGGTACTTCAGAGGTACAGAGAATGGTTATTTCAGCTAAATTATTTAAGTAAAATCACAGAATTATGAATATAGTAGTTTGTATTAAACAGGTACCTGATACAACTGAAGTTAAGATCAACCCAGTTACCGGTACACTTATCAGAGACGGTGTTCCAAGCATTATCAACCCAGACGACAAGGGTGGCTTGGAGGTTGCTCTTCAGCTCAAAGACAAATACGGTGCTCATGTAACCGTTATCACAATGGGTCTTCCACAGGCAGACGCAGTCCTCAGAGAGGCTTTCGCAATGGGTGTTGACAAGGCTATCCTTCTTACAGACCGTAAATTGGGTGGTGCTGATACTCTTGCAACTTCAAACGCTCTTGCAGGTGCGCTCAGAACAATGGACGTTGACCTCATCATCACCGGCCGTCAGGCAATTGATGGTGATACCGCTCAGGTAGGTCCACAGATTGCAGAGCATCTTGGTCTTCCACAGGTATCATACGTTGTAGGTCTTGACGTAAAGGATGGCAAGTACATCGTTAAGAAAGAGACCGAGGAAGGTTATCAGATGCTTGAGGTTGAGGGCAAATGCGTTCTTACAACACTTGCTTCCGCTTTCAAGCCTAGATATATGACCGTTGCAGGCATAGTTGACGCTTACGACAGGGAAGTTGAGATCTGGGGCGCTGACAAGATTGATGTTGATGCTTCAAAGATTGGTAAGGCTGGTTCTCCAACCAACGTTTACAAATCATTCACCAAGGAGTTGAAGCCTGCAGGTGAGAAGTTTGAGGTTGAGCCTGAGGAGGCAGTTGAACTCATAGTAGCCAAACTCAAAGAGAAACATATTATCTAACCGTCCAAATACTATTTGAAATGAATAAAGAAGAATATAAAAACGTATATGTATTTGCTGAGCAGAGGGAAGGTGAGATTCAGCCTGTAGCTCTTGAGTTGCTCGGCAAGGCAAGAGAACTTGCAGACGGCTATGGTGAGAAACTTGTTGCCATTCTTGCAGGCTACAAAGTAGCTGACAAAGCTCAGACACTCATTGCATACGGTGCAGACGAGGTTGTTCTCGTTGATGCTCCTGAACTCAAGGATTACATTACAGAGCAGTACGCTCAGGCAATACATCAGGTAATCGAGGCTTACAAGCCAAGAATCGTCCTCTATGGCGCAACAACCATTGGCCGTGACCTCGCTCCAAGGCTTTCTGCAAGAGTTAACACAGGTCTTACAGCAGACTGTACAAAGCTCGCACTCGCAGAGGATGACAAGGAGTTCCTTATGACACGTCCTGCATTCGGCGGTAACATCATGGCTACCATCGTTATCAGAGAGCATCGCCCTCAGATGGCAACTGTACGTCCGGGCGTTATGCAGAAACTTGCAAAGGATGACAGCCGCAAGGGTGTTGTTAACAGCTTCACTCCTAAGTTCGACGAGAGCAAGTTCAAAGTAAAACTCATCGAGACCGTTAAAGAGGCCAAGGACACTGTTGATATCACAGCTGCCAAGGTTCTTGTATCAGGTGGTAGAGGTGTTGGTAACACAGAGGGTTTTGCAAAACTTCAGAAACTCGCCGACGTTCTCGGTGGCCAGGTTTCTTCTTCAAGAGCAATGGTTGACGCTGGCGTTATGCCTCACGACCGTCAGGTTGGTCAGACAGGTAAGACCGTAAGACCTAACCTTTACCTTGCTTGCGGTATCTCAGGCGCTATCCAGCACCTTGCAGGTATGGAGGAGAGCGAACTTATCATTGCTATCAACAAGGATAAATTCGCACCTATCTTCAACGTTGCCGATCTTGGTATAGTAGGTGATCTCCATAAGATTGTTCCTATGCTTACCGAGCGTCTTGCAAAGGAGATTGAGAAATAATTGTTCGCAATCAATACAGAAAGGGCGGATGTCGAAAGACTTCCGCCTTTTTTCGTTTATACGCTTGCTTTTTTGTACCTTTGCAGACCTTTTCAAGGAATATTACAAATAAATTACATATTATGTTTCAAAGACTTATAAAAGGCTGTGTAAAGCTGGTTCAGAGATATTTGCCTGAACCGTTCATCTTTGCAATACTCATTACAATCGTGGCGTTCATCTGCGCAATGCCAATATGCCATCAGTCTCCTCTCGACGTTCTTTCAAACTGGGGCGGCGGTGTATGGCATCTACTTGAATTCGCCATGCAGATGACTCTGGTTCTCGTTTGCGGAAGTGTTCTAGCAGACTCGGACCTCATCAAGAAATGGTTGCGCTCCATAGCATCCGTTCCAAAGACTCCTTTCCAGGCAATTGCCATAGTAACTCTGGTATCAACCATCGCCTGTTGGATAAACTGGGGATTCGGCCTCATAGTAGGAGTTATCTTTGCAAAACAGATTGCAATGGTGGTCAAGGGAGTGGACTACAGACTCCTGATAGCATCTGCATACAGCGGCTTTGTAGTATGGCACAGCGGTCTTTCAGCATCCATTCCACTGGCGATGGCAACAGAAGGGGAGGCCCTTGTGAAAACCACCGCAGGTTCAATCCAGCATGCCATTCCAATCAGCGAGAGCGTCTTCTCCTTATACAACCTGGCGATAGTCATAACCATTCTTGTTGTAATGACCCTTGTGAATGCCCTTATGCATCCAAAAGGCAAGGATGTGGTTACGATAGATCCTGCATTGCTCGCCGAGGAGGCAAAACCAAAAATGCTTGAGACAGACATTCCAACACCAGCACAGAAGCTTGAGAGAAGCAAAATCCTTACCTGGCTTACAGCTGTAATGGGACTTGGCTTCCTTGTACTGAGAATAGGTTTCCAGGGCGGTTCGTTCGATTTGAACATGACCATAATGCTCTTCCTCTTCCTTGGCATTCTTCTCCACAAGACACCTATAGCATACGTAAGATCACTTACCAAGTCTTCCAGCGCAGCTGCCGGTATCATTCTTCAGTTCCCGTTCTATGCGGGTATCATGGGTATTCTTACAGGTACCGCAGGTGGAGACGGCGCCTCTCTGGCAGGAAAATTGAGCGATGCTTGTGTGGCAATATCAAATGAGCAGACATTTCCGTTGCTGAGTTTCCTCAGCGCTGCAATACTTAATATGTTCGTACCATCAGGTGGCGGTCACTGGGTAGTTCAGGCGCCTATTCTCATTCCGGCCGGTATCGAGCTCGGTGTTGCACCATCAGTTACCGGTATGTCAATTGCCTGGGGTGATGCTTGGACAAACCTCATTCAGCCGTTCTGGGCCATTCCGGCACTTGCAATTGCAAAGCTCGGTGCCCGCGACATCATGGGCTTCTGCCTCATAGACCTGTTCGTTACCGGTATCATTATAATGCTCGGATTGCTGTTTCTGGTATAGAAAAGGCCGGTTTTATTGGAAGTATTGTGTTTTCAGCCAGTGTGCGTAAACCGGATCCTGGAAAGAATACTTTCCTGAATGGAAATCCAATATGTCATTCTTTACCAGTGCTACTCTTGAGCGTGCAATGGAGGTGGTGGATGATATGTGGTATTTGTGCATAGTTTCTGTAGAACTTATGGATTTCTCACCTGCAATCAAGGCCCGCAGATAATTGAGCTGTTGTGTGGTCAAAGTTTCAGTGATAGTGACAAATAACAGACTCAGCTGATTTACCAGAGAGTTGAAAGCCTCCTGCACTGTTTCAACGGAACATATATCTTGGGTACGAAGCCATGACAATTGTGCCAGTTGTTGGACATAATAAGGATGTTTGTCTGTAAGCTCCACTATCAGTTCGCTGGCACTGTGCGTAATTTGCCTGCCTGTATCAGCAAAACGTTCATTGATGAACGCAACCAGATATTTGGAATCTATTTTATTGAGAAACATGATATTGCCGAACTTATAGAATGGTTTGGAAGGGTTGGTGAACACCTCCATCATCATGTGCCGCTTGCTGCCGTACAGACAATATGCAACATGCTGGTGTTTCTGCCAGTGGGAGCGAAGTTTCTTCTGAAAGTAATCGGCATCGGTAAATTCGGCTATATTCTGGAATTCGTCAATACAAACAACAATCTTCAATCCTTTTTCCCTGGCAATGTTTTCGGCCAGTTCAAGTGCTTCATCGGGGTTGCGCTTGATTTCCTCCCAATCGAAATCAATTGATACTTCGTTGGTGGGATCAGTGCCAATGGAAATTTTGGGTACAAGACGTGAGAAAAATTTTTTTGCGCTTGCAACAGCCTCTTCAAAACGGGTTGATGTTGAAGAAATGACCTTTTGTGCAAGAATGGAATAAAACTGCTCTTCGTTGCGCACATTGAAAAGGTCAATGGTACAAATTCTAAGTTGGCAGTCCTGCTTTGCCGCCAATTCAGCGGCTTTGTTCACAAGAGAACTTTTTCCCCATCGCCGTGGAGAAATGATAATGGTATTTGACAGTGATGTAAAGTTCTGTACCAGACACAACGTTTCCGTTTCACGGTCTGTAAAGTTCCTGTCTGTAGCTATTTTTCCAAAAACAAAAGGTGTTTCCATATATCCATGAAAATTTGTTCCTTGGCAAATATACTACAAATAATGTATATACACAAAATGTATATACGGAAAAAGTTATATAAAGATTACCAATGTTTGCCGCTTCAACTTTGCCCGTTTGATTGCGGCAGTCAGTTCATCTGAAAAACTTTGCCTTTCCCGGGCAAAGCTTTTTCATATTCCACTGCCTGCCGCTTCATTTGGCCACGATTTTGCCTCAAACTGCGACCATTCGCACGTCCCAATTTCCGTTTGAGCGCATTTTCCCTCAAAACGCGCTCGTTTGGCGTTTCCGTGGCCGATTTTGACGCATTTTTGCTGAAAATGCGCTCGTTTGTGAACTTTTGGGCTCGTTTGGTCACTTTTTTTGCGAAAATACGTCCGTTTGCGGTCTTCGTGGCTCATTTGGGCGCATTTTGCGAAGGAATGTGCCCGTTCTGCTATTTCG
>JAGHUC010000017.1 GCA_018065035.1 Candidatus Egerieousia equi
GAAACGCAGATGAGTTTCTGGGAGAAAATTGCCGAGTACTATCTATGTACAGTGGGGGAGGTGATGAAAGCGGCGCTGCCGAATATGATAAGGTTCGCCGATCTTGAGCATGCTCAGGAAGACTCCCGGAATACCTTTCCCGAATACTGCGAATCCTTGAAATGCAGGCGGCCTGAACTTTCTGAACCGCAGAAGGTGGCATACACCGGTATTCTGGCTTCGTTCAGGGAGGGCAGGAGGGTGCTCCTTGAAGGAGTGACCGGCAGCGGCAAGACTGAGATTTATATTTCACTGGCGATAGATACAATGCTTTCCGGGAAATCCGTGCTCATGCTGGAACCTGAGATTTCCTTGAGCAAACAGCTGAACGCCAGATTGAAATCCGTCTTTGGGGACAGACTCCTTCTCTATAATTCAAAGGTCACGCCTGCAAGGAAGGCCAGGGTTCAGGAAACTCTGAGCAGAGAGCAGGGACCATTCTTCGTGCTGGGAACCAGGTCAGCACTTCTGCTGCCTTTCAGGGAACTGGGACTGATTGTTGTTGATGAGGAGCACGACAATTCATACAAGCAGGAGGACCCTGCACCGAGATACAATGCACGTGACGTGTCCATCATGCTGAGCGCCATAGGTGGTGTGAACCTGCTGCTCGGCTCTGCAACACCTTCATACGAAAGTTTGTATAACGTGAAACTGGGCAAGCTTGCGCTGGTGCAACTTACGGAAAAGTATTATGGAACCGGTACTTGTAAGAACAGCAGTAAGGCAGACAGCGAAATTACGCTGATAGATACCCTTTATACCAGAAGGACGCATCAGATGAAGGGAAGTTTCAGCCAGCAGCTCATAAACAAGATTCGTAAAGTCACCGATGAAGGCCAGCAGGTGCTTGTGCTCAAGAACAGACGCTCATATGCGCCTATGGTGGAATGTTCTGAATGCGGCGAGCCGGCGGTATGCCCCCACTGCAACGTAATGCTTTCATACCATAAGTCCGACAACACGCTCAGGTGCCATTATTGCGAGTATTCCAGACCTTTCGAGAAAAAGTGCAGGAAATGCGGCAGTGAATCAATGGTTCCCAAAGGAACGGGCACCGAAAAGATAGAGGAGGAACTGGAACAGCTGTTCCCGGAACTTTCCATAGGCCGTTTCGATGCGGACATAACAAAAAGCAAGCGTGAGGAGGAGAAGATACTTTCGGCCTTTGACAGCGGAGAAATCAAGATTCTCACAGGCACGCAGATGATTACAAAAGGTTTTGATTTCAAGGGCTTGAAACTGGTGGCGGTGCTCGGGGCGGAGCAGATTCTTGGCCTGCAGGATTTCAGGGCCGATGAAAAGGCTTTCCAGATGTTCTATCAGCTGCTCGGACGTGCAGGCAGGAGAGGCCAGGGCGGAGAACTGGTGATTCAGACTACCTGGAAGGATCATCCTGTACTGTCGAGACTCAAGGATGTATGCAGGAACAATATGATTCCTGCTGAGGAGGAGATGAGCCAGCGGAGGGATTTCCTTTTCCCGCCATATTCAAGGCTCGTGAAAATCATTGCAAGAGGCTTCACGGAAGAATCGGCTGACGCTCTGGCTCAGGAGATCCGTGATGTTCTTGACAGAATTCCTTCTTTGGAACTTACAGGACCTTTCAGCCCGCAAATTGACAGGCTCAGAGGTGTGCATTTGAAGTGTTTTTACATTAAATTTGCAAGAAATAAGGACCTTGCGTCAAACAAGCGCAGATTGTACGAAAGCCTGCGTGGGTATGTAGATAAAGGCCGCCTGATAATTGACGTGGATCCATTGTAGAACAGAAACCAAACGTGAAAATAAATACTAAACAAATAACATTATGTTGAAAAAATTGAGAATCATTCTTGCAGCCATCTTTTTCATAGGGATAACGCTGCTTTTCGTTGACTTCACAGGCGCCCTCAAAGGGTATCTGGGCTGGATGGCTAAACTTCAGTTCCTTCCAGCGCTTCTGGCAGGCAACGTTGTTGTGGTAGGATTGCTTTTAATCCTCACTCTCTTCTTCGGAAGAATCTATTGTTCTGTAATTTGCCCGCTAGGTGTGATGCAGGACATCTTCTTTGCCGGAGGAATCAAGGCCAAGAAGAACAGGTGCAGCTATTCTCCTGCAAAGAAGATTCTCAAATATACCGTTCTTGTTCTTTTCGTTGTGGCTCTCGTTCTCGGAGCTAACGCCCTGGTGGCTGTCATAGCTCCTTACAGCGCATACGGAAGGATAGCACAGAGCCTTCTGGCTCCGGTTTATGCATGGGTGAACAATATATTCGCATATTTTGCAGAACGTTCTGAAAGCTACGCCTTCTATTCAACCGAAGTCTGGATCAAGGGTGTGTCAACACTGGTTGTTGCAATTGTAACCCTGCTTGTTCTTGCTGTTCTCGCCTGGAGAAACGGAAGAACCTGGTGCAACACAATCTGCCCTGTTGGTACGGTACTCGGATGGTTTGCCAAGTTCAGTTTCTTCAAACCTGTGATAGATACAACCAAGTGCGTGAACTGCACAAAGTGCGGAAAGAACTGCAAGGCATCCTGCATCAATACAAACAATCACACCATAGATTATTCACGTTGCGTTGCTTGTATGGACTGTCTGGAGAACTGTTCAGTAAAGGCGATTTCCTACAAATGGGTAGGTCCTAAGGGCGGAAGCGTGAAGCCTGTAAGCGTTGACGAAGTGAATGCTCAGCGCAAAGCCTGCGAGGTTCAGTCAGGAAATGTTGACAGCTCAAAGAGAGAGTTCATAGCAAGCGCTGCAGCAGTTGCCGGAGGTCTTGCCGCAACAATGGCAACACCAAAGCTTTTTGCACAGGACGGCGCACTGGCCGATGTGATGCCAAAGGAGGCTCCTGCAAGGAATTCCAGACTGGTTCCTGCCGGTTCTCTCAGTGTGAAGAATTTCCACAGCCGCTGTACTTCCTGTCAGCTTTGCGTAAGCAAATGTCCTAACGGAGTGCTCAGACCTTCTTCTGAACTCAAGTCATTCATGCAGCCTTATATGAGTTACGAAAAAGGTTATTGCAGACCTGAGTGTACCAATTGCGCCGATGTTTGTCCTGCCGGAGCAATCAAACCTATCACGGTGGAAGAGAAAACTTCAATAAAGATCGGTACTGCAGTTGTTGTGGCTGAGAGATGTCTCGAGGCCGGCGGTAAGGATCATTGCGGAAAATGTTCAAGATCCTGTCCTGCAGGCGCCATCACAATGATGCATACTGTGAACGGAGATGAGACTTCCCCTAAGATTCCTGTTGTTGACGAGAACAAGTGCATAGGCTGCGGCAAGTGCGAGAATCTCTGTCCTGTAAGACCTCTGAGCGCAATTTACGTAGAGGGTCTTGATATCCACAGAACCATTTAATCAGTTTGTGAAACCATCGTTGTAAAAAAGAAGAAAATCATGAAGACAAATATAGATTTGAACAGACGTTCTTTCCTCAAGGCAGCCGGTGCTCTCGGCACTGCCGGTGTTGTGGCAGCCGCTCTGCCTGGATGTGGTGAAAAAGCTGCTGAGGAGAATGCGGACTTTGCACAGGAGGCTCTCGGAGAGGTTCCAACAGAAGGAATGCAGTACAGGCATTTTGACAATCTGGAGGGCGTGAATGCCAGCCTTCTCGGCTATGGTTGCATGAGATGGCCTTGGCGTACCAATGAGCAGGGCGAGAATACTGAGCTGGATCAGGAAGAGATCAATGCTCTGGTTGACTACGCCATTGCCCACGGTGTTAACTATTTCGATACAGCACCTAAATATCTGAAAGGCTTGAGCGAGGAGGCAACTGGAATTGCACTGGCAAGATATCCGAGGGAGTCCTTCTATCTGGCAACAAAGCTCAGCAATTATCATAAGGACGATTCACTGCAGGAGGGCAAGGACATGCTCATGCGCTCACTCAAGAGGCTGCAGACCAGCTATGTTGATTTCCTGCTTTGCCACAGCATATCGAATTCAGAGGGTTTCATCAAGAGATTCATTGACAACGGCCTTCTTGACTGGCTCTGTGAGCAGAGGACCAAGGGAGTGATCCGCCATCTGGGATTCTCTTTCCACGGAGATGAGGAAGCCTGGAAACTCCTTATGGAATATCACGAGAAAGTTCACTGGGATTTCGTTCAGATTCAGATGAACTATGTTGACTGGGAGTATCCTTCAGAGGAGTCAATGACATCAAAACGTCTGTATGAGGATCTGGCAGCAAGGAACATTCCTGTTGTGATTATGGAACCTCTTCTTGGCGGAAGGCTCTCAAATGTTCCTGATTTCCTTGCACAGCAGCTCAGAGCGCAGCGTCCGACTCAGTCAGTGGCTTCGTGGGCATTCCGTTTCTGCGGTTCGTTCCCTCAGATTCTTACAGTATTGAGCGGTATGACATATATGGACCATCTCCAGGACAATCTCAGAACATACAATTCATTCGAGGCACTTACAGAGGAGGAGTTCAAGCTTCTTGACGAGGTTGCCAAGGTTTATTCCGGATATCCTATAGTTCCTTGCACGGATTGCAAGTATTGCATGCCTTGTCCTTACGGACTTGATATTCCTGGCATTTTTGCGCATTACAACAAGTGCGTGAACGCCGGCAATGTGGTTTCAAGCAAGGCCGACGAGGGTTACGCTAAGGCTCGAAGGGCGTTCCTGGTAGGTTATGAAAGGGCTGTTCCAAGCGTAAGGCAGGCCGACCATTGCATCACCTGCGGTTTGTGCATGACCAAATGCCCTCAGAAAATCAACATTCCTAAGCGAATGCGTGACATAGATGCATACGTTGAGAAACTCAAACAGGGCCTGGAACTGTAATTGAAAAATAGTTATCGTTTTTCCTGTCTGGTATAGTTTTTGTGAGAAAAAAGCCTCAATAACAACGAAGGCATAAGTCACTTGCTATAACCAGAAATAGTTTTGATTATTAATATAACCAATAGGAGGATATTATTATGAAACAGATTTCATTATCGTATGCCAAGGCAATGTTTGCTTTGCTTACAGCGTTATTTTTATCCTATCCTGGCGTTTCGTATTCACTGGCACTGGGAAACAATGGTAAACCGGAACAAACCGGGCATATAAACAAACTCCCTGATTCATTGGCCGTTTTCCTCAAAGACTCGGCATACGTGGCCAGTGCGGACAGTTATGAGGCCGCGCTCAGGTCATTCGACAAGGAAGAATACGATTTTGAAGTCAAATATATTAGCAACATATTCGATCTTTACACATACGGACATGGCTGGTATGGTTTCGGCTGGTACGCACCATATTGGTTGAATCCGTTCTACAATCCATTTTGGGATCCTGATTATCAAGGCAATTTCAAGTATACCGGTGCAATCATATATGATATGTGGCAAATCAGTCCTTTCTATGCATACGGGCCTATGACGCATCCTTGGTATGGTCCGGTTCATTTGAGGAATGCTTACCGGTCAATTAATCTTCAGCGGAGCAGAAATATCGGTTCCTCCGTTGCCGCTCATCACGGCATATCAGGAACAAGAGGCACTTCTTTTGCACAGTCCATAGCAAAGAGCCGCCACAATGAAAAGGAGAATCTGTATGCGAGCAAACTAGGCATAAGGAACGATAACAGCAGGAGCCGCAGTGGAAGGACTTATACAAAAACTGGTGGCAGACAGATTGTAAAGAGTGCCAGCGCTAACAGGCAGAACAGCTACACAGGAGGCAGCAAGTCCAACAGTTTCAACAGTTCGAACAGTCATTCCATAGACAGGCAACCGGCACCATCCATGGTCATGCATGTGTCCGCACCTTCAACAGGCGGTTCGGCGTCGGGGAGCAAGGTGAGCCCTGCAAGTCATAAGTAAAATCAACATTATATTCGGAGAGAATGAAAAAGTTCGCAGTATTATTATTTGTAATGATTGCAGCGGTCACTGGTGGCAATGCGCAGAAAGTCGGATATGTAAACACCGAAACCATACTTTACTCGCTTCAGGAGTACAAGGATTCAGTTGCGGTCATTGAAAGCAAGGGGAAAATCCTTCAGGATCAGATTGATAATGAAATAAAAAGCATAGGGGAACTTTATAATTTCTATCAGGGTACAAAATACAATATTGCACCGGAGGAAAGGAGTCAGGTTGAAAATGAGATAATTGCCCGTGAAAGGGCGGTGAAGACCAGGCAACAGGAGTACTTTGGCCAGGACGGCGTAATGAAAAAGCTCGCTGAGAATGCGTTGAAGTCAATCAAGGACAAGGTTCAGGCTGCCATAGACTGTGTGGCCAAGGAGAACGGGTATGTTCTTGTTGTGGATCTGGCAGTATTGCCCGGGGTGGTTTACAAAGATGTTGACCATGACCTTAACAATATGGTAATAGAGGCACTCAAGCTTTAGAATGTGACAATTCTTAAGTTATTATGAAAGAGTTCGGTACTTGCACCGGACTCTTTTATTTAGTCTGGAGTTAAAAGAATTTCTATTGCGGCTGTATTTGATTTTTTTCTAAATTTGCATACTATGAATAAATATGGCTTTATAAGGGTGGCTTCAGCCGTGCCTTGCGTGGCGCTGGCCAACCCTGTTGAAAATTTGAACAGAATAGAGACTCTGGTTGAGAAGGCCGATGACAAAGCTTGTGACATTGTCCTTTTCCCTGAACTGTCTCTGAGCGGATATACCTGTGCGGACTTGTTCCTGAATTCCGATCTGCTGAAGGCTTCGCTCGAGGCCTTGCATCGCCTGATTGATTTCACTGCAAACCTCAGGACCACCGTAATTGTTGGCCTGCCTCTGAAACTTGGCGGCAATCTATATGATGCATCGGCAGTGATACATGGTGGCGAACTGCTTGGAATCAGCGTGAAGAATTTCATTGACAGGGATATGTGCAGATGGTTCTCCGGCGCTTCTTCCCTGAAGGATGATACTGTAATCCTCTTTGATTCACTGCCTGTTCCAATAGGGGCGAATCCGCTTTTCAGCATAACATCGGCAGATGCGCCTGGTGTAAGGTTCGCAATTGAAATCGGTTCGGATGCCGCCGCCGTTGAAAACCCCGGTGCAAAGGCGGCTCTTGGAGGAGCAAGCATCATATTCAATCCTGGTGCAAGCGTACAGTCAGCAGGTTTTTACGAGCGTCTGGTGAGCGCAGTTGAATGCACCAGCGCAAAATATATCTGCGGCTATGTGAATGCGGGAGCAGGTTACGGAGAAAGCACCACCGACAAGCTCTATGCCGGTACTGCAATGATTGCGGACATGGGCAGAGTGATTTCCCAGGGAAAACGCTTTACAATGGAGGACCAGCTCATATTCAATGATATAGACTGTTCATACATTGCCCATCACAGACTCGTCTCCCCTTCATTCAAGTGCTCGAGCCTCAATATGCAGCAGGCCGACAGCATTTTTGTGGAGAACGATCAGGAGGATGAGGATGACAAGCTGGTAAGGAGCTTGAACCGCCATCCTTTCATACCATCGCTGTGCAATATGGAGAAAAGATGCGAGGAAATATTCAATACACAGGTGATGGGTCTGGTGCGCAGGATGGACCATACACATTGCAAAAGCGTGGCAATAGGAATTTCCGGCGGCCTGGATTCAACCCTGGCCCTTCTGGTGGCTGCTCAGGCTTTCAAGGTATTGCACCTCGACAGCAAGGGAATCCATGCTGTTACAATGCCGGGTTTCGGAACCACAGGCAGAACCTACAACAATGCCGTGAAGCTCATAGAGTCCCTTGGATGCACTTTCAGGGAGATATCGGTGAAGGATGCTGTGATCCAGCATTTCAATGATATAGGACATGACATTGAAAACCATAACGTGGTTTATGAGAACTCACAGGCGCGCGAGCGCACACAGATTCTCATGGATATTGCCAACCAGATAAACGGAATGGTTGTTGGTACGGGCGATATGTCCGAACTGGCTCTTGGATGGGCAACCTACAACGGAGACCATATGAGCATGTACAATCCTAACTGCTCCATTTCCAAGACTCTTGTTCAGACACTTGTGAGATGGCGCGCTGCAGGTATGAAGGATGAGGATACAGAATGTGCTGCAATCCTGCTGGACATTGTTGACACGCCTATCAGCCCGGAACTTACTCCTGCAAGCGAAGACGGCCAGATAAAGCAGAAGACCGAGGACCTCGTGGGCCCTTACGAACTGCACGATTTCTTCCTGTACCATCTGGTTCATAACGGAGCTTCGGTTGAGAAAATCAAATACCTGGCATATCAGGCATTCATAGTGCAGGCACAGGAAATGGACGACGAATATCCGCTTTATGATGAAGCCACCATTGACAAATGGCTGGCCACTTTCACAAGACGCTTCTTTGCGCAGCAGTACAAACGCAGCTGCAGTGCCGACGGAATAGCGGTGGGAAGCGTTGCCCTGAGTCCGAGAGGCGGCCTTGTAATGCCGTCGGACGTTGATTCAACAATCTGGCGTTAACAATAAATACGGAAAAATAACAATATCAATATGATAAGCGAGAACGTTAATATTGAGGATTTCAATCTGCTTGAAATAAAGATAGAAGACAGAATCTGTTTCATTACAATGAACAATGCGGCGCATTTCAACTGCTTGAGCGAGGATATGTGCACGCAGCTGAGCCAGGCTCTGACATACGCATATACCAGCCATTGCGTTGGTATTGTAATCAAGGCGAACACAAGGCATAATGTGTGGAGTGCGGGACACGATATCAAGGAACTTCCTCTCGACGGCGGTGATCCGCTGTCATTCGATGTGCCGATGGAAAAATTGCTCAGGCATGTTCAGGATGTCCCTATTCCTGTGATTGCCTGCGTAGATGGAACAGTCTGGGGAGGCGCCTGCGACCTTTGCGTTTCCTGTGATATGATTGTTGCTTCAACAAGTTCCACCTTTGCCATCACGCCGGCCAAGATAGGCATCCCTTACAATGCTTCCGGAATCAGCCATTTCATTAGGCAGTTGAGCCTGAACAAGGCACGTGAGATGTTCTTCACTGCTTCACCTATTTCCGCGGAGGATGCCAACAACGTAGGATTCGTGAACAGGGTGGCTCCTTCTGAGGAACTGGATGCTATGCTTGAGGAGCATTTCCTTACACCGCTCAGACGCAATTCGGTAATGTCCATTTCCGCTATCAAACGTCAGTTCAGAATACTCTCCAGGGCTTCTTCCGTTATATCGGCCGAACATTTCGAGAGAATCAATTCATACAGGGCAAGAGTATATCGCGGACCTGACTATCCAGAAGGAATCAAGTCATTCCTTGAGAAACGCGCTCCGGAATACACCGGCAAGGCCGAGGACCTTGATACAAATTCAGGCTATTAATTGAAGATTCGGGTGAGGAGTTCCAGAAGGAGCTCCTCTTCGTTTGCCTGGCCCCCGCTGTTGCTCTTGCTTGAATAATCACATTCACGGAGCCAGGTGATCATTCCAATGGCCTTGCCGAAGGAGTAGTTACGCATGGCAGCAAGAATGTCGTCTCTCTGGAAGAACGGGATACCTGCATTAGCGATTGCCGTGAGCGGACTTATTCTGTCCTTCTTGTAATATGCGTATGCGCTGAGAATCTTGGAGAAATAGTAGAACAGGCCTCCGAGAGTCATCTGCAGTGGATACTGCTTTGGATTGGCTCCAAGATGATGCGCAATCCTGTATGCTTTCTCCTTGTCCTTGTTGCATATTGCCGAGCAAAGTTCAAAGGTTGAGAACTCCCTGCTTATTCCAATGACTTTCTCAATGTCATTGGCTGTGATGCATTTGATCTTAGGCGGCAGCGACTGTATGAGCTTGTCAAGTTCGAGCTGCATCCTGCGAAGATTGTTGCCTGCATATTCGGCCATCAGAACCGCATCCCTGTCGGTTATTGCAATGCCTTTCTCCCTGAGATAGTCAACAACCCAGCTCCACATCCTGTCTGCTTTCACTGCAACGGACTCGAACACCTCCACATTGCTGTTCTTGCTCAGGTTCTTGTAGAACGAACTCCTTTTATCCGCACTTTTCCCCGTGAACCTTATGACAAGCACAGTCTCCGGCGCCGGATTGGAAATATAGCTTTCCAGAAGGTCAAGACTGCGGAAAAGCTGCGCCTCACGGACTATCACAAGCTGTTTTTCCGCAAAGACCGGATAACGCCTTGCAGCTTCCACCACTGCCTGCACCGATGTGTCCGAAGCATACATCACCGTAAGGTTGAAATCCTTCTCCTCGGGAGTCAGGACCTTTGCAAGCAGCTCATTCTCAATGATATCGCAGTAATAAGGCTCTTCGCCCATAAGTACATACACCATCTTGAAATTCCTGGCCTGAATCTGACTCCTGATTTCCTTGACCCTTACTTCGCTGCTTATTTGAACATTCTTTGCCATAGTGAAAGCATTACAATGCAAATTTAACCAAATAATCTTTTATTTTTGTACCGCGATAGTAATTATGGACAAGGCATTGGACAGGATATTCGATCCCCTGAGGAAAAAGTACGTGAAACTCACACCAGAAGAGGCTGTGAGGCAGCTGTTCATCCGCTTCCTTGTTGGCCAGAGGAACTTTCCCGAAAGCCATATGGCAAGCGAGTACGTAATGGATCTCAACGGAATGCAGCGCAGAGCGGACATAGTTGTCTTCAACAGGGAGCTCAAGCCCGTGCTCATTGTGGAATGCAAGGCGCAGAGCGTAAGGCTGGATGATCCAGCGGTGGCACGTCAGGTCTTTGAGCAGGCTTTGCATTACCACAGCTCCATTGGAGCAAAGGTCATTGTCATAACCAATGCCACTGTCACCTTTGCCATTTCCCTGCATGGCGATGGCACTTTTACAATGTTGAAAGATATACCTTCCTATGAAGATTTACACTGAATACCTGTCGAATCCTATATTTGAGATTGTGAGCAATCAGGCAGCTGCAATGGGCGTGCGCGCTTTTGCTATAGGCGGTTACGTGAGGGACTGCTTCCTGGGCCGCCCCTGCAAGGATATAGATATTGTTGTTGAGGGAAGCGGAATAGAACTTGCCAGGGCCGTGAGCTCCGTTGTGAAGTCAAACGTAACGGTTTACAGGAATTTCGGGACGGCAATGTTCAAGTACAACGGCATGGACATTGAATTCGTGGGCGCCCGCAAGGAATCCTACCACCGGGAGTCACGCAAACCTATAGTTGAGGACGGAACGATAAGGGAGGACCAGCTGCGCCGCGATTTTACAATAAACGCCATGGCCTTCAGCCTTCAGAAAGAGGACTATGGCGCGCTTGTGGATCCGTTCAACGGTATTTCCGATCTGCATGACGGCATAATAAGAACTCCGCTGGACCCAGACACAACATATTCCGATGATCCTTTGAGAATGATAAGGGCAATACGTTTCGCCTCACAGCTCGGCTTCACAATCGTGAAGGAATCAATAGATTCCATGAAAAGGAATGCCGACAGGCTGTCCATTCTCAGCCGCGAAAGGATTGCCGAGGAACTGGCAAAGATCCTGAAGTGCAAAAAGCCTTCCGTTGGCTTCTACCTGCTGGAGGAAACCGGACTGCTTGAACGCTTCATGCCTCAGCTCTGCGCCCTCAAGGGCGTTGAGACGCAGGATGGCAAGGGTCATAAGGAGAATTTCTCCCATACCTTGAAAGTGCTTGACAATGTTGCCGCAGCGGAACTTCAGGAAGGAAAGGAGCCGAACCTGTGGCTCAGATGGGCCGCCTTGCTGCACGATGTGGGCAAACCGGTGACAAAGAAATTCAATCCTGAAACCGGCTGGACTTTCCACGCCCACGATTTCATTGGCGCCAGGATGGTTCCGCAGATCTTCAAGCAGATGAAGATGCCTCTCAATGAGAAGATGAAATATGTCCAGAAACTGGTAGGTCTGCATCTGCGTCCCATCGCCCTGGTGGATGAGGAAGTTACTGATTCAGCCGTACGCAGGCTGCTGTTCGATGCGGGTGATGACATAGATGACCTCATGCTCCTCTGCAATGCGGACATCACTTCAAAACGTGACAATGTAGTGCGCCGCCACAAGGAGAACTATCAGCTAGTTAAAAGGAAACTTGTTGAGGTTGAGGAGAAGGATGCCATAAGGAACTTCAAGAATCCTATCGACGGTGAACTCATAATGAAACGTTTCAACATAGAGCCTTGCAATGTCATTGGACAGATAAAGGAATATGTGAAGGAGGCCATACTCGACGGGCGCATTGAGAACAATTTCGAGCAGGCGTTCAAACTCATGGATGAAAAGGCGGCCGAATTCGGCCTGACTCCGTCGGAACCGGATATGCAGGATTAGGATACTGCCGAATATTGTATATTACATTTCTCTTTGTTAAATTTGTACGATAAAACAGTTGAAAATATGAAAAAGCTTTTTGTTACAATGTTACTGGTGATGGCTTTTGCCACCATCTCTTTTGCGCAGGTTGGAAACGGCTATGACAATGCCATAGGTGTAAGGGTAGGCCTTCATAATACTTATGAAGTTTCTTATCAGAGATACGTTTTCCCTTCAGGCAGAATAGAGGGTACTGTAGGTGTGCAGAAGTACAATACAAAGAATGACTTCAATGTTCACGCAACATATCAGTGGATGGTTCAGATTCCAACAGGCGGTCAGGGAACTCTTCAGTGGTATCCGGGCGTTGGTGCCCAGGTGGGAAACTGGAATGAAGGTCACTGGAACGGGCTCAATTCAAAGAAGGGATTCAGCTGCGGAGCGGTAGCTCAGGTAGGTATCGAGTACACTTTCGGCAGATTGCCTCTGGTGGTTTCCGCTGATTACCGTCCTGTTTTCTATTTCATGCAGGACTCAAAGGCTACCTGGTACAACGTGGCGCTGGCGGTTAGGTTCTGCTTCTAAAATTTTGGAAAATAATTTTTATTTCTAAAATTTATTTATACCTTTGCAGTCCCAAATCGGGAAGAGTTTGATTCGCTAGCTCAGTTGGTAGAGCACAACACTTTTAATGTTGGGGTCTTGGGTTCGAGCCCCAAGCGGATCACTCCGGAAGAGCCTTGGATTCGTCCAGGGCTTTTTTCGTTCATATAGTGGCATTGGCATGAAAGAGGATTTTGTACAGAATTTTGAAGCGTTTCTCGCGGATAACGGCGTTGAGCTCAAGGAACTTGGCAATGCCTGCCTCTTTGTTGTGCGTACCGGGCTGCTTGTTGTGCCGGTGAGTTTGCAAATGGCCTGCAGCATGGATTCGGAATCAAGGATGGCAATAGTTTCGGAATGCGAAAATGAACTGTCGCTGTGGAAAATCAAGGATGTTTTCTTTTTGTATGAGGATGCTTTCAGAAGAGGGGAGGAGCATTGGAGGAAGAGGGTTCTGGCAAGGTGCGGGGTCTTTGAATCGGTTTTTGCCAGGAAGTGCAGGGTGGTGAGGCTGCAGTCTCAGAAGGAGAAGGAGCTGGCGCGCGCCTTTCTGGAGGAGAACCATTCCCTGGGCTGGTGCGGGTGCAAGGCCTGCTATGCTTTGGTGCTGGCAAATGGGGGAATGCAGGGAGATGGAGCGATTGTGGCGGTCGCCAGCTTTTCATCGGCGCTTGCCGTGAAGCGTTACCCTGGAAAGGACCTTTTTGTTGATGTCGGGCCGGATCCTGAATTGCAGTG
>JAGHUC010000081.1 GCA_018065035.1 Candidatus Egerieousia equi
ATTCCTGCTGTTGAGAATCAACTTGCCCTCACTCTTTTTGAACATCTTTGGGATGTCCCTTACAAAATCCAGATCTTCCGAATATTTCCCGTTGACTCTAATCTCAAACTTCATGATCCAATACCCAAGTTCCGCTGGATATCTGATTTATCAATATTGAAGAGACTCTGCGCAGACCAGCGAAACTTTTAACCAACGCACAGTCCCAATCTACTCACCCTCTCCCTGAATTCCTCTGTCTTTGACTGAACTTGAACTTAAATATCCATTGTGTTCCTGCGGGCACCAAAGGCGCCTTGTCAAAGCAGGGATTTTTTCTGTAGAATGCGGAGCTTGAGTCAACAACTATCGCTGTGGAAAATACTTGCCGAAAACTACGGTGGCGTTGTGACCTCCGAAGCCGAAGCTGTTGCTCATGGCGTAGTTCACTTCTGCCTCAACAGGCTTGTTCACAACAATGTTTGAGTTTGCAGGCACTGCCTCATCAAGCTCCTCCACGTTGGTGGTTGGCGGAATCACTCCGTTGTTTATGGCAAGGATTGAAGCCACTGCCTCAATGGCGCTGGCGGCTCCGAGAAGGTGACCTGTCATTGACTTGGTGGAGCTGATGTAAACATCCTTGTAATGCTCACCGAAGATTCTCTCAATTGCCAGCAGCTCAGGCATATCGCCAACAACTGTTGATGTACCGTGAGTGTTTATGTAGTTGATGTCCTTTGGCTCGAGACCGGCATCCTTTATTGCGCTGGCCATTGAAAGTTCCGCACCTTCACCGCTTGGAAGTGTGGCTGAAATATGATATGCGTCAGAAGACATGCCGCCTCCGCAAAGACGTGCGTAAATCCTGGCTCCTCTCCTGATTGCGTGCTCCTCTTCCTCAAGAACCAGCACACCTGCTCCTGCACCCATTACAAATCCGGTCCTGTTCTTGTCGTAAGGACGTGAAGCTGTTGCATAATGCTCGTTGTCCGTTGACAGAGCCTTCATAGTGTTGAATCCTCCAATTGAACTTGGGGTGATAGCCTGCTCACCGCCACCTGCCAGAATGATGTCGGCCATTCCGCAGCGAATGAAGTTGAGCGCTGTAACAAAGGCGTGATTGCCTGAAGCACAAGCGGATACGGTTGCAAAGCTCGCTCCTTTGAGACCGTACTTGATTGTGAGCTGGGCCGCACTCATGTTGGCAATCATCTTGGTAACGTAGAAAGGACTGAAACGAGGCTCCGGATCTTCCATCTCAAAGTTTTCGGTCATTTCCATTTCCATATTCTCCAGGCCTCCGATTCCTGAACCTATGATTGCGCCGGCCCTTGTTGCATCTATGCCCGGGGCAAGCTTGCCGTCCTCGCCGAGAATGCCGGCCTGAGTAACAGCCTGATGTGCCGCAGCGGCCACAAAGGTGGTTACACGCGGCATTTTCCTTGCCTCTTTCTTGTCCATATACTGGAGAGGATCAAAGTTCTTGACCTCGCAGGCAAATTGGGTCTTGTGGTGTGATGCATCAAAATATGTGATAGGAGCTGCTCCGGAAACGCCGTTCATCAAAGCATTGTAAAACTCCTCGACATTGTTTCCAATAGGGGTTACGCACCCCATTCCAGTAACAACTACGTTCTTCATATAGTTACAATTATGTATATTTATCCAATAAAAATCTTAACCTACAAACTTACAAACATTTAACGCAAAAAGCAATTGGATGAGAAAAATATTCATTTTGAACTTGTCAAACTAAAAAAAATTCATACCTTTGCGAACCTGAAAAACGCAAATGCCCGGGTGGCGGAATGGTAGACGCGCACGTTTCAGGTGCGTGTGTCGAAAGGCGTGCAAGTTCGAGTCTTGTTCCGGGCACTTCAAGAAAGCCGGTCTGTACATATACGGACCGGCTTTCTTTGAAACATCATTTCTTTGAGGAAGCGTGGAGAACCACCATTACGGCAACAAGGATTATGGCAATGCCAAGGTACTGGAAGGCCGATATCTGTTCACGGAAGTAGAATATGCCAACCAGCACGGCGGTGAGAGGCTCCATGCATCCGAGAATGGATGTCACCGTTGATCCTACTGACTTTATAGCGTAAATCAGGGTGAAATTTGCAATGAGCGTTGGCACCAGTGCCAGCATTATTATATTGAACCACTGATCCCATCCACGTATGGCCGAAAAGCCGTTCCCCTGCGCAATCACGTTTATCAGGAACCACAGGCTTGCACACAGAAGCACGTAGAACGAAAGCTTTCCACCCTTGATGGCCATGAGCGTGGAAGACACGTTAACGCTCACAATATAAATAGGATAGCATATAGTGGCAATCATCACCAGGATGAACCCTGTGGTGTTCAGACTGTATCCTCCGCGAATGGCACCGCTCAGGCAGGCCACCCCCAGTATTGCCATACCAATGGCGATGGTCATTCTCCAGTTCAGCTTTTCCTTGAACCCGACAGCCATTATCAGGGCAATGAACACAGGGTAGAGGAAGTGGATTGTGGTCCCGAGCCCGCTCTCGAGATAATTGTACGAGGCGGTCAGGAAAATAGCAGTACCCCCGTAGAATATTGAAACTATCAGGACATGCCACAGCTCTTTCCACGAGATGGCAAAGCATTCTTTCACCACTTTCCACAGCGATGGCGCATCAGTCCTGTTCTCCAGCTTGTCAGAAGCCCTTGAAGCCATCAGGCTCCTCACAAGAAGAAAGCATCCCAGAAAGAAAGAACCAAGTATGAAACGGTACAGACAAACGGATTCCAGCCTGACTCCCGAAGCCAGCAACGGCTTGGAGAACAGAGGAATGAAACCGAACGACGCCGATGAAATCATGGCCAGCGCCACACCACCCAACTTGAATTTGCCCATATAGCTTCCAGATAAATTCGCCGCAAAAATAATAAAGAAAGGTTTATCTTGGGAATGCAATATCAATTTAGTAAATTTGCAAACTTATGGATTATTGTAATCCATCGCAGTAGAAAATAAAATATTAAAAAGATAAAAACATGAAAAGGCCAGAACAGACTTTGGGCGTGCTGGGAGGCATGGGACCTGCAGCAACAGCTGATTTCCTGAGAGTGCTGGCGGAGAGGACTCCGGCGGACTATGATCAGGAACATCCACGTATGATAGTGTATTCCAATACAATAACTCCGGACCGTACAACCTTCCTGCTCGGCAAGGGACCGGACCCAACAGAGCATATCAAGGCAGGACTCAACCAGCTGATTGACTGGGGCGCCGACATCCTCTGCGCAACATGCAACACCGCCCATTACTTCATAGACGGTTTCAGAGGAGAGATCTCAAAACCTATCGTGCATATCATTGACGAAACAATACGCACCGCAAAGGAGAGAAGTCCTCAGGGAGCATGGCTAACAGCAACACTCGGAACAATGAGAACAGGTCTGTATCAGAAGCATGCACAGGACAACGCATACGACTTCAGAATAGCTTCTCCTGAACTGCAGGTTGAGATTCATGACGTTACTGACATGGTGAAAGCCGGAAAGTGCAAGGAAGCCGGTGAGAAGTTCAGAGGAATCATCGAGCAGCTCTGGGCAATAGAGAAACTCCCGATTGTTGGTGCATGCACCGAGATTCCTATTGCATACGCAAACACAGGCCTTGACCCTCAGATGGGAATCTCATGCCTGGAGGCACTTGCAGACGGTTGCATCCGTGAACTTTACTACAAGAAATAACTGTAATTATAAATCAATAGAACAGAAACCTTTATGAAAAAAATAAAGCTTGCTCTCCCATGGCAGATACTCATTGCCATGGCTCTTGGTATAATTTTCGGAATATTCTGCTCATCGTGGGTGAAATATATAAGCTGGGCCGGTGACATTTTCCTCCGTCTGCTCAAGATGGTTGTGATTCCAATCATCATCACATCAATGGTGGTTGGCGTTGCCAGCGTTGGCAAATCCGCTGATCTGGGAAGAATTGCATTCAAGACACTTGCATTCTTCATTGGTACAACTCTTATTGCAACATTCATAGGACTCGGCCTTGTGAACCTGATTGCACCAGGTGAGGGCGCTAACATAGTTGATGCGGCAAAGGGTGCGGAGGAACTTATGCACGCAGAAAGAGTGTCACTGGGAGACCAGCTCATTGCAATCGTGCCTCAGAACATATTCGATGATATGTGCAAGGGCAATATGCTCTCCATCATCTTCTTCTCATTGATGTTCGGTTTCTTTGTAACACAGGCGGAGGAGAAATCAAGGACAACGGTGCTCAATTTCTTCCAGTCACTGTTCGAGGTTATCATGAAGATAATCATGTCGGTGATCAAGCTCGCTCCTATAGGAGTGTTCGCAATTGTATCAAAGATGGTTGCACAGCAGGCAGGTGACATGGCAAAACTTGCCGGAATGGCCGAGAGCCTCGGACTCTTCCTGGTTGTGGTATGGAGCGGATGCCTCATACATTTCTTCATTGTGATGCCTTGCATAGTATATTTCCTCGGTCACGAGAATCCATACAAGCACATGCGCAAGATGTCAACCGCAATCCTTACAGCGTTCTCAACCTGTTCTTCAGGAGCTGCGCTTCCTATCTCACTCAGGGATTCACAGGAGAAATGCGGCATCTCAAACAAGATTGCAAGTTTCGTGCTCCCTCTGGGTGCAACAATCGATATGAACGGAACGGCGTTGTACGAATGTGCAGCGGTAATATTCATTGCACAGGCATACGGAATTGAAATGTCGTTCGTGCAGCAGCTTATAGTAGTGGTTACCGTGCTGTTCTCGGCAATCGGTGCCGCCAGCATTCCAATGGCAGGACTTGTAATGCTCACAATCGCGCTCAATGTTGCCGGTCTTCCACTCGAAGGTATAGGTATAGTGCTTGCAGTAGAGCAGCTCTGTGACATGCCAAGAACAGCTACCAACACTTACGGAGAGCAGAGCGCCGCACTCGTGATTGCCAAGTCCGAGGGCGAGAAACTTACGATTGACGA
>JAGHUC010000076.1 GCA_018065035.1 Candidatus Egerieousia equi
GATACCGTACGCGTTGCCATAAAGTCCAGAAGAGGCAAACCTTCAAATTCCGGCAGCAATTCATTCGAGCAGAGAGATAATGGCCAGCATCTTGAGGGAGAGGTTCTTGCAATAATTGAAAGAAGTGACAAGCCATACGTTGGACTGCTTCAGATAATTTACAAGACGGTATGGGTTATCATTGAAAGCAAATCAATGCCGTATGACATAAAGCTTCCTTTCAGCGAGGAACTGCGCAGTCTTGAAGGTCACAAGGTGGCCGTGAAAATCACCAGATGGCGTGATGGAATGGATGCTCCGCTCGGTCAGCTGCTTGACGATCTCGGACTCCCTGGAGACAACGAGACGGAAATGCATGCAATTCTTGCAGAATATGATCTTCCTTACAGATTCTCCGATGAGGTTGAACAGGCGGCGTCGGGTATTCCTGTGAAGATAAGCAAGAAGGACATTGAGGAAAGACGCGATTTCAGAAAAACCCTGACTTTCACAATTGACCCTGCCGATGCCAAGGATTTTGATGATGCCTTGAGTTTCAAGCAGTTGGAGAACGGCAATTTTGAAGTAGGAGTTCATATTGCGGATGTCACCCACTATGTTCGTCCTAACGATACTATAGACACGGAAGGATACCAGAGGGGAACTTCCGTATATCTTGTTGACAGGACAATTCCAATGCTTCCGGAGGTCCTTTCCAACAATCTGTGCTCACTCAGGCCCGGAGAGGAGAAACTTACCTTCTCCGTTGTGTTCGAGCTTGATGAAAAGGCGAACATCAAGGACACCTGGTACGGAAGAACCATAATCAAGTCAGACAGAAGATTCTGTTATGAGGAAGTCCAGGAGTATCTTGAAGATAATGGACTGGCGATAGTTGGTGGAGTTGACCGCAGCCGTCTTGAGGCTCTGAAGCAACAGGCTGCAGGAGCGGATGAAGGTGCTCAGGTGAAGAAGAGAAGTTCAGCCAGGGAGAAGGCGGTGTTCGCGGCTCTTGGTCAGTTGCAGAAACTTGCCGCAATCCTGAGGAAGAAGAGATTCTCCCACGGGGCGATAGAGTTCGAGCGTCCTGAAATGAAGGTGCTTGTAGATCAGGAAGGCAAGCCGTACGATGTAATCCAGAAAATGAGTTTCGAGGCCAACTGGCTCATAGAGGAGTTCATGCTCCTTGCCAACAAGGCCGTTGCAACATACGTGGCAAAGATGAAGGCAAAGAAGACCTTTGTCTTCAGGGTGCACGATGCTCCTGATATGGAGAAGATTGAGCAGTTGAGAGGCTTCATCCATCATTTCGGATATGCCATGGGACCAACGGAAAACGGCAAGTCCGTGGCCAGGGAACTTAATGCCCTCATGAAGAAGGTCAAGTCAAAGCCTGAATCCAATGCCATTCAGATTCTTGCCTTGCGAAGCATGGCCCGTGCAAAATACACTACAGACAACATTGGCCACTATGGTCTGGCCTTTGATTACTATACTCACTTCACTTCGCCAATCAGACGTTATCCCGATATGATGGTCCACAGACTTCTGGCCAGGTATCTTGCCGGCGAGGAGAGCGTATCGGCCCAGAAGTGGGAGGAATTCTGCAAGTATTGCTCCAGCCGGGAGCAGCTTGCAACCGAAGCCGAGAGAGCGAGCGTGAAATACAAGATGGCCGAATATCTGCAGAGCAGGATTGGTCAGGAATTTGAAGGAACCATTTCAGGACTTACCGAGCGTGGCATGTATGTTGAGATTGAGCCAACGAAGATTGAGGGAATGGTAAGCCTGCGTGACATAAAGGAGGATTATTTTGAATTTGACGAGAAGGAATATACGGTAACAGGCAAGCGCACGAAGAAAATATATCGCCTGGGTGACAAAGTCCGCATCAAAGTTCTCAAAGTTTCCTTGGAACAGCGCCTCATTGATTACACCCTGGTTTCAGAATATAAATAGAAAAAATATGAACAAAAAAGTACTTTTGATGATCCTTGACGGCTGGGGAATTGGAGAGAGCAATGACAGAACGAATGCCATCTTTGCTCAAGGACAGCCGAATATAGATGCTTTGATTGCAAAATATCCACATAGCCAGCTTCTGGCCTGCGGAGAGAACGTAGGTCTGCCGGACGGACAGATGGGCAACTCAGAAGTAGGTCACCTCAATATAGGCGCCGGCAGGGTTGTTGACCAGGATCTGGTAAAGATTAACAAGGCTTGCAGAAGCAATGAGACCTTGCTTGCCGTAAAGGAGATAAAGGCCGCATACGATTACGTTAAGGAAAGCGGCAAGGCTCTGCATTTCATGGGCCTTCTTTCAAACGGCGGCGTTCACAGTACAATCGACCATCTCATTGCAATGATAAGACTCGCCCACAGCTATGGTCTGAAGAAAGTTTATGTTCATTGTTTCATGGACGGACGTGACACCGACCCTAAGAGTGGCAAGGGCTTCATCGAGCAGCTTCAGAAAGTGATGAAGGAGGAGAAGACAGGTGAGATTGCATCAGTCATCGGCCGTTTCTATGCCATGGACAGGGACAAGAGATGGGAGAGAATCAAGGTTGCATACGACCTGCTGGTGAACGGCGTAGGAGAGGAGACTTTCAATCCTGCAGAGGCTGTTGAGGCATCGTACAGAAAGGCTGAGGCGGATCCTGAGTTCAAGGGAACAGATGAATTTTTGTTGCCTATCGCTGTAAAAAAGAAAGGATGCAGAGGTGCTGTGAAGAATGTGGCTACCATAAAGAAGGATGATGCCGTGATCTTCTTCAATTACAGGAATGACCGTGCAAGGGAGATAACCCGCGTGCTCACCCAGGAGGATATGCCTGATATGGGAATGCATACAATGCCTTTGCATTACTGCTGCCTGACTCCTTACGATGAGTCATTCACCGGCCTGCATATACTTTTTGACAAGGAGAACGTTCACAAGACACTGGGAGAGGTTGTTGCCGCTGCCGGGAAACATCAGCTGAGAATTGCCGAGACTGAGAAATATGCTCACGTTACATTCTTCTTCAATGGCGGCAGGGAGCAGGTTTTCGAGAACGAGGACAGAATACTCGTTCCTTCACCTAAGGTTGCAACATACGACCTGAAGCCTGAAATGAGTGCATATGAGGTTGCTGACAAACTGATTGAGGCTTTGAAGACACAGAAGAACGATATGGTAATCCTGAACTTTGCAAACGGTGACATGATAGGTCATACCGCAGTGTGGGATGCCATGAAAACTGCTGTGAAGGTTGTTGATGAACTTGCGGCAAAGGTTACAGAAGTTGCAAGGGAAAACGGTTACACCGTGCTTATCACGGCTGATCACGGAAACTGTGACGAATACATAAATGCAGCAGGCAAGGTGAGCAGCGCCCATAGCCTGAACCCTGTTCCTTTCATCGTGGTTGATGACGATGTGAAGGCGGTGAGAAACGGTATTCTTGCCGACATTGCACCTACAATTCTCAAGCTTATGGGAATTGCCCAGCCTGAGCAGATGACCGGTAAAGCCCTGATTGATTTTTAAGACCAAGTACCATGCCTTTCGTACACCTTCATTGCCATACATATTATTCCATTCTTGATGGAGCCGCTTCCATAAGTTCGCATTTCAAGAAAGCCGCCGCCGACGGTCAGCCGGCTCTTGCCATAACCGACCACGGCAATATGTACGGAGTGAAGGAGTTCCTCAAGGTTGCAAAGGATTTTCCTGACGTGAAGCCTATCATAGGCTGCGAGGTTTATGTGAATCCGGAGGGTCGTTTCAACAAGCGAGGCAGGGAGGACCAGGGAGCAAACCATCTTATCCTTCTGGCAAAGAACATCCAGGGTTATTACAATCTGGTGAAACTGGTGTCACTGGGATACACTGAGGGCTTTTATTACAAACCTAAGATAGATAAGGAGCTGCTGGAGAAATATCACGAGAATCTGATTTGCTCCTCAGCCTGTCTTGGAGGTGAGATACCGCAGAAGATACTCAAGGGAGATATTGCCGGAGCGCGTGAAAGTGTTCAGTGGTACAGGAATCTTTTCGGAGAGGACTATTATCTGGAAGTTCAGCTGCACAAAAGTGAAATACCCGGATATTCCGAGGATACATACCCCAAGCAGCTTGAGGTGAACAAGGTCATTTTCAGTCTTGCCCAGGAGCTTGGCGTGAAGGTGATTGCAACAAACGATGTACATTTCACATCAAAGGAGGACGGTCCTGCCCATGACCGCCTCATCTGCCTTACCACCAACAAGAATTTCACGGATCCGAACCGCCTGCATTACACCCAGCAGGAATACCTCAAGACTGAGGAGGAGATGAGAGCCCTCTTCCCGGAGCATCCGGAAGTCATTGACAATACCATCGAGGTGGCTGATAAGGTGGAAAAGTACAAGATAGACAGGGACCATGTCCTTCCTATCTTTACACTGCCCGATGGTTTCACGGATTCAAATGATTACCTGAGGCATCTTTGCTACCAGGGGGCTGAGCGCCTTTATCCTGATATGACCGATGACATCAGGGAGAGGATTGACTTCGAGCTGGATACAATAAAGAACATGGGCTTCCCTGACTACTTCCTCATAGTCCAGGATTTCATAAATGCAGCAAGGAAGATAGGAGTGTGGGTAGGCCCGGGACGAGGCAGTGCGGCTGGAAGTGCGGTTGCATACTGCCTTGGAATCACCAGCGTTGACCCTATAAAATACAATCTTCTGTTCGAGCGTTTCCTTAATCCGGAACGAATATCAATGCCTGATATAGACATTGACTTCGATGATGACGGACGTGGTAAGGTGCTTCAGTATGTTGAGCAGAAATATGGCAAGGACCATGTTTCACATGTTGTTACATTCGGTACAATGAAGGCCAAGTCGGCAATCAAGGACATGGCCCGCATAGAGCAGGTTCCTCTTGCCGAAAGTGATCGTCTTGCAAAACTTGTCCCTGACGCCTTTGACCCTGACATTGTAACCGAGAAGGACAACGACGGAAACGAGGTCAAGGTTGAAAAGAAGGTCAAGGTCAATCTCAAGAATTGCTTCGAGAGGGTGCCTGAACTCAAGGAGGCGCTGGAATCATCGCAGATTCCGAATGTGTCCGAGACACTTGAATATGCCCGCAAGCTCGAAGGAACGGTAAGGAACACCGGCGTTCATGCCTGCGCGGTAATCATCGGTCGCGGAAATCTTACAGATTACATCCCTATATGTCTTGCAAAGGACAAGGATTCCGGAGAGGACATGTGGGTGAGCCAGTATGAGGGCCAGTTCATTGAGGATGTTGGAATGCTCAAGATGGACTTCCTCGGGCTCAAGACCCTGTCCATCCTGAAGGAGGCCGTAAGGAACATAAAGAAGCACAGGGGAGAGGATCTTGACATAAGCAGGATTCCGATAGACGACAGGCAGACTTACGAGCTTTTCGGCCGTGGAGAGACCATTGCCACCTTCCAGTTCGAGTCCGAGGGAATGCAGATGTACCTCAGGCAGCTCAAGCCTTCCCGTTTCGAGGATCTGATTGCAATGAACGCCCTTTACAGACCGGGGCCTATCGAGTACATCCCGAGCTTCATAAACAGAAAATTAGGAACGGAGAAGATTGAGTATGACCTGCCGGAAATGGCCAGCATACTTGAAGATACATACGGCGTTACGGTATATCAGGAGCAGGTCATGCTTTTGAGCCAGAAACTTGCCGATTTCACCAAGGGCCAGGCCGACGGCCTGCGCAAGGCCATGGGTAAGAAGAAACTGGACAAGATGATGGAGTACCAGCAGATTTTCATGGAGCAGGGCCAGAAGAACGGTCATCCGCAGAACATGCTGGAAAAGATCTGGACAGACTGGAAAGCCTTTGCGGAATACGCCTTCAACAAATCGCACGCCACCTGCTATGCATGGGTGGGATATCAGACAGGATACCTCAAGGCTCATTATCCTGCCGAGTTCATGGCAGCCAACCTCTCGAGCAACCTCAACAACATCACCGAGCTCATAAAGTTCATGAAGGAATGCAAGCGTATGGGCATTGCGGTGCTTGGTCCGGATGTGAACGAGAGTGATTTGAACTTCTCCGTAAACAAGGACGGCAACATACGCTTTGGAATGGCCGGCATCAAGGGAATGGGCTACAATTCAGTTGAGGCAATCATCAAGGAAAGGGAGAACGGACCTTACAAGGATCTGTTCGATTTCATTGAGAGGACTGCAGGCAAGGGTAACATGAACAGGAAGGCGCTGGAATGCCTTGCTCATTCAGGAGCCTTCGATTCAATGAACGTTAAGAGGGATGTCTTCTTTGCCGTGGCACCTGATGGAGGAACTTTCATTGACACGCTTGCCGCATATTCTTCCAAGATTGCAGAGGATTCATTCTATGCAGGCAACTCACTGTTCGGAGACGATGTCACGCTCAAGCCTGTTCGTCCAAGCATCCCGGAAACCGCACCTGTGAACATTCTTGAAATGCTCAAGGTTGAGAAGGAACTGGTTGGTATATACATTTCAGCACATCCGCTCGATTTGTACAGATTCGAGATGGACCATTTCACCACCTGTCCTGCAAACAAGCTTGCACAGATGCGTGAGGATGCCGCAACAACGCCTGCGCTTCAGGGAGCAACGTTCATGGTTGGCGGTCTGGTTACTACAGTGGCAAAGAAAATGTCTCTCAAAGGCCAGCCATGGGCGCAGTTCACACTCGAGGACTATGCCGGAAGCCATGAATTCAGGGTGTTCGGAAAGGATTATGAAAGATACGCCCCTCTTCTTGAAGCAGGCCAGGCCGTATTGCTGAAAATTCAGCTTCAACCAAAGAATTACACAAAGAACCAGGACAATTCAAAGAAGGAAGATGAGAACAAGGGGCCAGTGGAATGTGATATCAAGATCCGCAACGCAATGCTTCTTGCAAACGCCAGGACAGACTTCCTTCATTCCTTTGAAATACATCTGCCGGTTGAAATGATAAATCCTGTTTTCAGGAAGGAGTTTGTAAAGGCCCTGAAGGCCAATAAAGGGGACAAGCTCCTTTCAATCAAGGTTCTGAGTGTAAAGGAAAGCATAGCTCTTGACTGCTTCTCACGCAAATACAAGACAAATGCCTCCGATGAGCTCATGAACTGGCTTGACAGCCATAAGATAAGGTACGAAGCTGTCTGCGACATGAACCAGTTCTAGCAGACCACCCTCCTTATTTTTCAACTTTCTTTACAGCGATGGTTTTGTCTGACACCTTCTCAAGTGCCTGTGCAAGAGCATCGGCCTCGGCCTTCTTTGTGAAAATGCCTACCATATAAACGCTTTTGCCGCCATCGGTACCTTTGGAGATATCCTTTTCCGTATTTGACTGGATTGTCTGAAGAACGGCTTGCGGCAAGGTCTCATATCCTGAAATCACCACCTGGTATGTGGCATTCCTGTTTTCCTTTACCTCGATAGCCCTTGCGTTCTTAATGCTGGTTGATTTCCTGTTGTTGTAGGCAACGAGCTGGGCGCCAGGGAAACCGTGTTTCTTCACAGTGTTAATATTGGCCATTGCATCCTTGTAGGTTTTGAACAAACCTACTGAATATATGTATTTTCCGGTGCTTCCCCGGCGTTCAAATACCGGAGCAAGACCCTTGAAGGATTTTTCAGTAAGTTTCCTGCTTACAACGAACAGCTGGATCTGATATATGAGCCCGCCTGGGAAATCCTCTGTGCTGAGTATTTCAGGAGTGGTTTCCTCTATTCTGAAATTAGTGTCCTCTTCCGGTACTGCATCCTCGAAACTCAAGGCCGGCCATTTACCGTAGCTGCTTTCCTTCCATTCAACTTTCTTTCCGGCCAGTTCTTCATCCTGCTCTGTTTCCTCAGGAGCGGTAACGAATATGCCCTTTGACAGGAAATCCAGTTCAAGCTTCTGAAGTTCAGCCGATGCCGCCTGTTCCCTTGCGCCTATTTCAACAAGTTTGCTCTCCAATTGATGTATTTTCTGCGCTAGTGCCTGTGCTCCGGCAGGGTCGGAAGATGCAATTGCATTGTATGTATCCCGGCTCTTCTCGAGCTGTGCGTTCACATTGAGTATGGAGTCCTGAATATGCCTGATGCCCATCACGGCCCTGTTATAGTTTATCTGTTCCGAACTCTGGGCGCCCTGCCGGCTTGAATCGCTGTTGTCATTGGATTTTATTTTCAACTTGAAAAGATTGTCGGCTTCGGCCTGGGTCACAGACTTCTTTACAGGGAGATTGTCAATGCCAAGGATATAAATGTTGATTGTGCCGCTTTTGCAGAAACGGTCGGAAACTAGCTCGGCTTTTGTATGATTGTGGTTCGGTGAATAGAAGTATTCGTTGGAAGGTGAGGAATATGGTATGCCCATATTCTGCGGCAGACCCCATTCACCGCTTTCTTCATCAAGATAGCTTACGAATATGTCATATCCTCCCAATCCGCTGTACCCGTTGGACGCAAAATACAGTTCCTTTCCGTTGTCTGAAAGGACAGGGAATATTTCATTTCCTGCAGAAACGAGATTCTCGCTGGCGAATTTAGGGGTGCTCCAGAGAGTGTCGTTCAATCTTTCCATCTGATATATGTTCCAGCTGCCGGATTTGTCCGGTGCACTGAAAACGAACTGGCGTGCATTATCAGGGAAATACATTACGGCAAACATGCTTGAGAGAACAGAATCGGCAACGTTCCCGCAGAACTGCTTGAGAAGCCTTTCAGGAGTCTGCTTCCAGCTTCCGTTGTCTGCAAAAGGATCATGCAGCACGAAATCCTTAATAGGCATGCCCTTGTATTCAATGACCTCCGGAGCCGATACATATTCAAGGAAAATCCTGGAATTGCCGGTGTTTCCATTGGATTGTTCCTCCTGTGCGCTGGCAAACTGAAAGGAAAACAGAAACGCAAGAAATGCAGAAATTGAAAGCTTGATATAGTGATTTCCAACCATAAGAGTCAAAAATAATTCGAACAAAGGTACTAATTATCTTCCTTTATCAAGAAAAAATTATAAATTTGCAACCTATTTTGTGTAACCATGCACAAAAGCGTAAAATGAAAATTACAAAATATAAAAACTAAACAATATGCAAAGTAAAGGTGCCATTAGATTAGTGGTGATTTTATTCGTGTTGGCCTGTCTGTATCAGTTATCCTTCACTTGGGCCAACTATCATCAGGAAAACAAGGCTGCAAAGGAAGCCGCTGCTGCGGTTGAGCAAGCAAAGCTTACAGCCGAGTATGCAAATGTTCCTGAAAATGAGAAGGCGTACTACCTTGATTCCATCGGTAAGGAAAGACAGAGGTTCTACACAGATTCAATAACACCTGAGGTTGTTTACCTTGGCAACACCTTCAAGGAGGTGAAAGAGAAGAACATCAACCTTGGTCTGGACCTCAAGGGCGGTATGAACGTAATGCTCCAGGTTCAGCTTCAGGATCTTGTAAAGGCATTGTCCGATTACAACCAGACTCCTGAGTTCATAGCTGCACTCGAAGCTGCAAAGGAGAAATCAATTGATTCAAGGGATGATTACATAACCCTGTTTGCAGAAAGCTGGAAAGAGTGCTCCAACGGAAAGAGACTCGCTTCCATTTTCGGAACAATTGACATGAAGGACAAGATTCAGCCTTCTACAACAGACGAGCAGGTTATCCAGGTGCTCAGGGACGAGAGTGAGAGTGCAATTGCAAACTCATTCAATGTATTGAGAAACCGTATCGACCGTTTCGGCGTTACACAGCCTAACATCCAGCGCCTTGGCAATACCGGAAGAATCCTTGTAGAGCTTCCTGGTGTAAAGGAGCCTGAGCGTGTGAGAAAACTCCTCCAGGGAACCGCATCACTTGAGTTCTGGCCTACATTCGAGAATCAGGAGATTTTCCCTTACCTCCAGCAGGCCAACATAGCGCTGAGAGATTATCTTGCAGAGCTTTCCGATAACGTTTCAGCTGATTCCGCAGCGGTTACAGAACCTGCAGTAGCAGCTGATTCAACAGCATCTGACGATATTCTTGCACAGGCGATAGCAGCAGATTCAACATCTGATGCAAGTCTGGAGCAGTTCAGAAAGGAGTCTCCACTCTTTGCAGTGCTGAGCCCTATGTACTATCAGGGTCAGATTGCTCCTGGTGCATGCATCGGTATGGCTCACTACAAAGATACAGCAAAGATCAACCAGTACTTTGAACTTCCTGTAATCAAACAGATCTTCCCTGCAGAGTTTGTTCCAATGTGGACTGTAAAGGCAAGTGACAGGGATGACAGCGGTATTTATTTCGAACTTGTAGCCATTAAGAAAGGCACAAGGGACGGCAAGGCTCCTCTTGACGGTGGCGTTGTTACAGACGCAAGCGTTGCATACGGCAACACAGGCGCTTCCCCAATGGTTGACATGGCAATGAACGCCGAGGGTTCAAGAATCTGGGCAAGACTTACAGCCGACAACCTCGGCAAGCAGATAGCAGTTGTTCTCGACGGTATGGTTTATTCATATCCTACAGTCCAGAGCGAGATTACAGGCGGCCGTTCACAGATTACAGGCCACTTTACAATTGAAGAGGCAACCGACCTTGCAAACGTTCTCAAGAGCGGTAAGCTTCCTGCACCTGCAACAATCGTTCAGGAGCAGGTTGTAGGACCATCGCTGGGTCAGGAATCAATCAATGCAGGTATGACTTCATTCGTTCTTGCATTCCTCCTCGTTCTCATATATATGGTTCTCTTCTACAGCGGCGCCGGCTGGGCGGCTTGTGTTGCTCTTCTTTGCAATGCTGTTCTGCTCATGGGCTCACTTGCAGGCTTCGGTGCAGTTCTTACATTGCCTGGTATAGCAGGTCTCGTACTTACAATGGGTATGGCGGTTGATGCCAACGTAATCATCTACGAGCGTGTGAAGGAGGAACTCCGTGCCGGCAAACAGCTCAGACTCGCAATCCACGACGGTTACAGGAACGCTTATTCAGCAATCATCGACGGTAACCTTACAACCATAATCGTAGGTATCATCCTCATGGCCTTCGGTTCAGGTCCTGTAAAGGGATTCGCAACAACATTGGTAATAGGTATCATCACCTCAATGTTCACTTCAATCTTCGTTACAAGACTTATCTTCGAGTCAAGACTTTCAAGGAACAAGAACATTACATTCGACAACAAGTTCTCAAGAGACTTCCTCCAGCATACACATATCAATTTCATAGGCCTGCGCAAATATGCATACGTCATATCTGCAGTTCTCATTGTAGTTGCAATAGCTTCAATGACATTCAAGGGCTTCTCTTATGGTGTTGACCTCAGCGGTGGTAGAACATACGTTCTCCGTTTCGACAAGAACGTTACACCTGAGCAGGTACGTGCAGCTGCAAACGAGGCATTCGGTGAGACAGTTGAGGTTAAGCAGTTCGGTGGCGGCAGCCAGATGAAACTCACAACCAAGTACAAGATCAACGATGAAAGCAAGGAAGTTGACCAGGAGGTTGAAGGTCTGCTTTACAACGCACTCAAGGGCCTGTACGCAGAGGACATGTCACTTTCAGACTTCACATCAACTCTTGACAATCCTAACGGTATCATAAGTTCAGACAAGGTTGGTCCTACAATTGCAAACGATATGAAGAGGGATGCTGTGATTGCCGTATTCCTTGCACTTGTTGCAATCTTCATTTACATTACAATACGTTTCAAATACTGGACATGGGCAGCAGGCGGCATCATTGCCCTTGCACATGACTCATTAATTGTAATCGGATTCTTCTCATTGTTCACAGGCATACTTCCATTCAGCCTCGACGTTGACCAGACATTCATTGCAGCGGTTCTTACAATCATAGGTTATTCAATCAACGATACCGTGGTTATCATGGACCGTATCCGTGAGTACAGAAGACTCTATCCTAAACGTGACCTCAAGACCAACGCAAACGACGCTTTGAACAGCACACTTGCCAGAACATTCAATACATCAGCCTCCACATTGGTAGTTATGATTGCAATTGCAATATTCGGCGGTGAGGTTATCAGAGGATTCGCAGTGGCTCTTACACTCGGTATTGTAATAGGTACATACTCTTCAGTATTTGTTGCTACTCCTCTTATGTATGACTTCACAACAAAGATTGATGAGAAGCGCAAGGCAAAACAGTTGAGCAAATAACATCTTAAACATAATTCTATGATCAGTACAATAAAGAAATCTTTATTTATTGTATCACTTACATTCTGGGCTACAGTTTCTGTGGCCCAGACTGGTAATTATGCAGGCAGGGAGCAGGCCAAGGACGGCGGTATCTCCAGCAGTATGCTTGAAGTTATCAGAACAGGGTACAATGCTACACCGGCAGAGAAAGCTGTAAAGAACGCTCTGTCTGGTACCTCCATTCAGGTTTTGGCTTCAACAGCCGAAAACAGCTTCATCAAGGATACCCACTTCTCGAATGTTGTAAAGACAAAAGGCATCACCAACCAGATGTCAAGCGGACGTTGCTGGTTGTTCACAGGTCTGAACGTGCTGCGTGCAAAGGTCATTGCAAAATATGACATGCCAAAGTTCGAGTTCTCACAGAACTACATAAGTTTCTATGACCTTCTTGAGAAATCCAATCTTTTCCTCCAGGGAATCATTGACACAAAGGCTCTTCCTTTCGAGGACAGAAACGTTGACTGGTTGTTCAAGCATCCAATAGGTGACGGCGGTCAGTTCACAGGCGTTGCAAACCTCATTACAAAATATGGTCTTGTTCCAAAAGAGGCCATGCCTGAAACCTATCAGAGTACACATACCTCAGACATGCGCTCAATTCTTTCACAGAAACTCCGCGAGTTCGGTCTTGCACTCAGGGACAGCAACGAAAAGGATCTTCAGGGCATGAAAGTGAAGATGCTCACCGAGATTTACTCAATCCTTACTAAGTGCCTTGGTGTTCCTCCAACACAGTTCTCATACACCCGTTACGATTCAAAGAACGTTCCTGTTGAGACCAAGGAGTATACACCTGCACAGTTCTACAAGGAATTCGTAGCCGAGGATCTGGAGAACAATTACATTATGGTAATGAACGATCCTTTGCGCGAGTACGGAAAGGTTTACGAGATAGCATACGACCGTCACGTTTACGATGGACAGAACTGGGTATATCTCAACCTTCCTATAGAGAAGATCAAGGAAATGGCTATTGCTTCAATCAAGGACAATACTGCATTGTATTTCTCCTGTGACGTTGGCAAATTCCAGAACAGGGAGCTCGGTCTTCTTGATCTGAACAACTACGATTACGCATCGCTTTTCAACACCACATTCCCTATGGACAAGAAGCAGAGGGTTATGACCGGTGCCAGCGGCTCATCACACGCTATGACACTCATTGCAGTTGACCTTGATGAAAAGGGCGTTGCAAAGAAGTGGATGGTTGAGAACAGCTGGGGTGAAAGAAGCGGTTACAGAGGCAATGTAATCATGACCGACGAGTGGTTCAACGAGTATATGTTCCGTCTTGTAGTTGAGAAGAAATACGTTCCTAAGGACGTTCTCAAGATGATGGACCAGAAGCCTGAACTTCTTCCAGCCTGGGACCCTATGTACCTGGACGAAGACTAAGATACATTGAAGATATGAATCCGGAAAAACGACTGCTTTCCCTGGATACACTGAGAGGATTCGACATGCTTTTCATAATGGGGCTGTCGTCATTCATTGCCGCAGTCTGCGCCCTTTTCCCTGAAGGATCCGAGTGCGCACTTGCACAGAACATGTCTCACGTTTCCTGGTACGGCTTCCGTCACCACGATACAATATTCCCGCTATTTCTTTTCATAGCGGGAATTTCTTTTCCCTTCTCCTATGCAAAGCAGCTTTCTGCAGGTGCTTCACGCAGGAAAATATATCTCAAGATTTTCAAGCGCGCCGCTGTCCTGATTCTTCTGGGCCTTGTTGTGAACGGATTGTTCAAGTTCCACTTCGATAAGCTCAGGGTTGCAAGCGTGCTGGGACGCATAGGCCTTGCCTGGATGTTCGCCGCTCTGCTCTTCATCAATTTCAAGCGGGTAACCAGAATAGTGATTGCCGCCATCGCCCTGGTAGGGTATTGGATTGTAATAAGATACATTCCGGCGCCGGATGCTCCCGGTGCGGATCCGCTCTCGATAGATGGCAACTTTGCAGGATATGTAGACAGACTTATCCTCCCCGGAAGGCTTCTTTACAACGGTGGGAAATTTGACCCAGAAGGCCTGTTCTCCACTATTCCTTCCATTGTAACAGCAATGCTGGGAATGTTTACTGGCGAATTCGTGCTCTCGGACAGAAAGGGGCTCACGGGAGAGAAGAAAAGCCTGTATATGGCTGTTGCAGGAATTGTCATGCTTGCTGCCGGCCTGCTGTGGAGTCTTGATTTCCCTCTTAACAAGAAATTATGGTCAAGTTCCTTTGTGCTGGTGGTTGGCGCATATTCGCTGCTCATGTTCGCCCTTTTCTACTACATCATTGATGTCAAGGGCTTTACAAAGTGGACATTTCCTTTCAAGGTGGTTGGTATGAATTCCATCACCATTTACATAGCACAGTCGGTCATAGGCTTCTCCGGCATTGCAGCTTTCTTCCTTTCAGGCGTTACGGAACTTTGTTCCGAGCCTTGGGCCAATGTTGTGAACAAACTGGGCTATATGATTGTCTGCTGGTTGTTCCTCTATTTCCTTTACAGGAAGAAAGTGTTCTTGAAAGTTTAGTATTATGAAACGTATTTCCTTGTTGCTCATTGTTTTTGCTGTTCTGTTCGAGGCCTGTTCGAACAATAATTCACAGAAAGCTTCCGTGATTGCCCCTGAATTCCTCAAGTCAGGCGACAGCATAGCGCTCATTGCTCCGGCATATCCTGTACCTGATTCAATGGTGAAGGTATGTTGCGGAATGCTTGAAAGTTTCGGACTTGTCCCGGTTATAGGCCCTAACGCTTACAAGGTTCATCCTGCAGATACCATGTACCACGGAGCGCGTTATGCAGGAACCCCTGCGGAAAGGGCGGCTGATTTCAAATGGGCGCTCGAGGACAGAAGCATAAAGGGAATCATCAGCCTGACCGGCGGATATGGTTCCATACACGTCCTGCCTTACATTTCAAACGAGTTGATTTCCAACAATCCGAAATGGTTCGTTGGCTGCAGCGATATCACCACTCTTCTGCTGGCTTCGGTTGCATCAGGAGTGATGAGCGTTCACGGCAGCATGTGCCTGGCCATTGCCAGCAAAGGACTGGAGGACGAGGGCAATCTTGCCACCATTGAACTCCTCATGGGCAAAGTCCCTTCCTATACCCTACCTGGCGATAGTCTGAACATTGAGGGCAGGGCCGAAGGCATTCTGGTAGGCGGCAATATGACCAACATTGTACCTGTGCTCGGGACTGAGTACGATGCATTTGCAGGACACGACTGCATTCTTTTCATAGAGGAGGTGGGCGAGAGCATGCATTGCATAGACCGTCAGCTGAGTGCAATCCTGCTGCATCACAAGGATAGAATAAAGGGCGTTATTGTTGGAGAGTTCGTTGGCTGCGGTGATGAGTTCGCATACAGAAGCGTTGAGTCAATGATACACGATGCCCTCAAGGATCTGGGCATTCCTGTCTGTTTCGGCTTTCCTGCAGGGCACGGCAAACGCAATATGCCGCTTGTTGAAGGCGCTATGACCAGAATCTGCGTGCCTTCATCAGACTCTGCATCAGTTGAACAGGTTGTTGGCTTGTAGCAGGACTACCAGTTCTTGAATGGATGCCTGAGCAGCTGGGAGTTGAAGTAGCGTTTGTCGTATGACACTTCTTCACCGAGCCACGACGGGTGGATGAACTCCTCGTCTTCGCTGCCCAGTTCGATTTCAGCCACAACAAGACCTTCGTTGCTACCGTGGAAAACATCAACCTCAAAAGTATGTTTCCCTGCGAGGACAAGATACCTGGTCTTGTCTATCACGGTGCTGCCGCATAAGGAAATCATCTGCTCAGCCTGTTCCAAAGGTATTTCTTCCTCCCACTCAAAACGGCTGATGCCCTTTGGCTTGCCTTTTATGGTAAGGTAGCCTTTGTTGCCACGGATACGGACTCTAACAATCTTGTTTGTATTTGTACTCAAATAACCTTGCACAATATGCACGGACTCTGTAACCTCCGGCATGAAATCTCCTCTTACCAGGAACTTCCTTTCAATTTCCATAATTGCCTTGTATCTCAATTTTTCAATACATCTGCGAAGGTAGTCATTCTTAAAAAGAATTCAGTAATCTTTATGCCTCTGTTGTTTTTCCAAAAATGATAATTATATTTGCATAATTATTTTTACATAATTAAATATACATAAAATGAAAAGGAACCCATTTATCATAAGCGGTTATGCCGGACCGGAGTATTTCTGTGACAGGGTGATGGAATCAAAAAGGCTGGCCGACAATATCCTCAATAACAGGAACACAGTGATAATATCGCCAAGAAGAATGGGCAAATCCGGATTGATTGAGCATTGTATAAACCAATACGGCATACGAAAAACGCACAAGGTCTTTATTATAGACATATATCCCACAAAGAATCTCCAGGATTTCACCACCGCACTCTCGGAAGCAATAATCCGGGACCTGCAACCATCAGGAGAAAAGGCCCTCAGGTTATTCCTTAATGTAGTTTCGTCAATAAGTGTATCAATGGCAAGTGCAGGTATGCAGGACATATCGCTTGGATTACAGAAGATAACTGATCCGGCACTGTCATTAAAACAGATATTTGACTATCTCGGAAAATCGAAGGAACCTTGTGTGGTAGCTTTTGATGAATTCCAACAAATAGCGAAATACCCTGAAAAAAACATTGAGGCCCTGTTAAGGACATATATTCAGAAACAGCCCGCCAACATTTTCATATTCGCAGGAAGCCAACGGCACATGATAAATGAAATGTTCAACCATCCAGACCGTCCTTTCTATATGAGTACCGACGGAATGCATCTGGAGGCCATACAGTATGAAAAATATGCTGCTTTTGTAAGCGAGAAATTCAACAATGCGGACAAGGGAATAGATGGAGACACAATAAAAACCATATATGACACTTTCGACGGCACTACATGGTATCTCCAAAAGATTTTCAATGAACTGTATTCAGATACAGACAAAGGAGAAACCGCCGATACTTCCAAGTTCAGGGCAGTGCTTGATCTTCTGCTTAAATCCAGGCACTATGAATATGAGGAAGACATTTACAAATTACCTGTGAAACAAAGGGATCTTCTCATTGCAATAGCAAAAGAAGGGAAAGCCTCCGGCATCACTTCCGAAGATTTTGCCGTTAAATATGGTTTCAAGTCAACAGCTACTTTACAAGCTGCCAAACGTGCGCTTCTTGAAAAGGAATATATAACTGAGGAAACCGGAACCTGTATGGTATATAACAAGTTCCTGGGGCTATGGCTGGCACAACAGTATTGCTGAAAATTTATATAAAATATTTACCGCATGAAAATACTCATTGATAACGGACACGGCATGGAGACTCCGGGCAAACGCAGCCCCGACGGATCCTTCCGCGAATTTGCATATACACGTGAAATAGCTGCACGAATTGTTGCACGCCTGTCAAAGCTGGGCTACGATGCGGAACTTCTTGTGCCGGAATCAAGGGATGTTCCTATAAGGACACGCTGCCGCAGGGCTAATATGATATGCAATGAACTGGGAAAGGAGAACGTGCTGCTGGTATCGGTACACGTGAATGCGGCGGCTTCAGACGGCCAATGGCACAATGCCTCCGGCTGGAGCGCATATACCACAGAAGGTATCACACGTGCGGACTTGCTGGCATTTGACTTGTACGAATCTGCAAAGAAATACCTCAAAGGACAGAAGATACGTATGTTCAACGGACCCGACGAACCCGACTTCGAGGCCGGTTTCTACATTCTGAAACATACCAGATGTGCCGCGGTCCTCACCGAAAACATGTTTCAGGACTGCTCCGCCGATGTTGCTTTCCTCCTGAGCGAAAAAGGCAAGGAAGCCTTGATTAGACTGCACGTGGAAGGAATATTGCGGTATATCGGGTAAGCAGCGATTTGTTTTCGGAATTTATTGAATATTTGCAGTAAATACGTGTCCGACAGTGCTTGCTGAATACCGTACACCTTAGGGTAAGACCTTATAGCTTTATCCAAGCCACAATATCGGCCAGGACTTCTGGAGAAACCGTTTCTTCAATTGAACGGTATTCGTTTGGGTCACCGGTAGTACAGTGCTGGAACAAATGATTCAAATCAGGATATTCCTTTACACTATTGGCAGGATTATTGCACAACAATTTCCCTATGGCCGCAAGGTTCAACGATGAAATAACCTGTACATCCTTAGCACCATTAAGAGCGAAGACCGGGCACTTGCAATTGCTGATATCATTGGTCGGATTGTAGTTGATGAACCAGTTCAGCCAAGCATTGCCCTGCATTGCAACATTGGTACGATACTCCTGCACAGTATAGCGGGCTTCAACCCCACGTAATTCAAGAACTTTATTGGCTTGTGCCGTAAGCACCTCATCGCCCTTAACCCCAATCCCGGCCATACTTATTACAAAATCACACTCTTTTGCCGCGCCCAACATAAAGGCGATGCTCGCTCCTTCGCTGTGCCCTAGAATGCCTATTCTTTCAAAGTGCCCCATTCCCCTCAGGAAAGCCAGACCTGCCTTTGCATCCTCCATGAAATCCAATGTTGTGGCATTCTTGACATCGCCTCCCTTTGATGCTCCGAATGAACGGTCGTCATATCTGAGCGAAGCAATGCCATTTCGGGCCAGATAATCTGCAATTACCAAAAATGGTTTATGGTCGAATATCTCCTCATTGCGGTCCTCCAAACCACTTCCGCTAATGAAAAGAACAACAGGTGTTTTTGGCGATGCATTTGATGGAACTATCAGGGTGCCGGATAATATGGCTCCAGCATTCTCATTGGAGAAAGTCACTTCTTCCTGAGTGTAAGGGAAAGGTGGCAGGGGTGTCTGTGGCCGGTTCAACTTTTCTTCACCTTTCTTGAAAGTCAGGGGGAACTCCATACCGTTCTGGGAAAATGTCCCGGAGAGCAAATCATTCAACGGTGTTCCTTTATATTTCATCCTTATGGATGGCACGGAAACCTCAAGCATGCCATCGTTAGTGGAAACAACAGCTTTTATGCCCTTGGCCCCCTGGTCTGGACTATCCAAAGTGCATGAAAGTTTACCATTCTCATCCTCTGATATGTTCAGAACCAGAGTCAGCGATGCTTGCCCGACAGACAGTTTGCCGGTCCAGACACCCACATATATGTTTTGTGCCACACTGGTGATGGTTGCACAAATTACCAGGACAGAAATGAAAAATGATTTTTTGAACATAGGCAATCTCTATTGATTTTGTATGTCACCTTAAATTTTGAATGAATGCGTTTAACTCGGAAACATACTCGCCAGGGAAAGACGACAATGACATTATGTGTCCGCAGTCGTATTCAACAACTTTAACATAATCATTCAATGATGATATATTGTCCTTAGAACAATATTTGTCTTGTTTTGCAGAAACAATCAAAACCGGTACATCAATAGGCTTGTCTACATACGCATACCCTTTCGGTAATTCTATCAGCTTCCCTTCTTCGGCCAAATGCGACACAAACAGATTCGGATTTCCTACATAACCATCAAACACAACAGCAAGCACATCATTGTGAGGGGAAGACTTCAGATATTCTTGTATAACAATCGTTCCCATAGAATAGCCCACTATTACCAATGGCATATCGTTAGTTTGGTGTACTTGGTCTATGACCGCCTTAAGATCCGTAATATACTCCTGATAGAACAGCATTTCTTTTTTTGCCTCAAAATCGGAGCTGCCACCAAAACCCCGCCAGTCGAACATCCACACATCGTAATTCAAATAATTGAGATAATATGCCAGACTTATCCAATACCCCATATTCCCAGCATCTGAATTAACTATTAAAACAGGCATTGTGTTTTGTCCCTGATTGTTTGTTGCAATATGCCATACTAAAAGGTTCGCCCCATCTTCCGTTTCAACGATAAGATTTTGGTATTTTAGTCCATATTGGTCCGGTGTATATCTGTAAGTCCTCTCTGGATTAATAGCATACAGGTTTATGTTCGTATGCAACGACAGAAAAACAATAAAAATAATAACTGGCACTTGATTCCGCTTCTTCTTTCGCCAGACTCCTTTTATTGCAAATGTGCCAAAGTTAATTGCAGCGCACGCTGCAACAAGTGCAAGCAATATCCAAAGTATAATATCCCAATATCTCATAGGTGAATGGGAAATTATTGATTGTCCTTTTTATCAAGCTTCTTTATGCTGACGATAGCCCAAATAATAACATAGATAACAACAACGCACATAATAACAAGCACAGCAGTCCAATTTGTCATATGCTCGTCATTGAATACGTGGTGCTTATTCATAATGTCTCCCAATAGTATTCCAAAAAGAAGTGCTAGAACTATTGTAAATGCCTCAATAATAATTCTGAGATAAGAACGATTTTTCATATCCTTAAATTGCAATTTGTTTGTGTAAAGATACACAAACTTTTCAAACGGGGCATATTCGCTCTGGTGATAGATATGTCACTCTTTCATAAAAAAGAATAATTTGCTTCAAGATAAAAAATAAGTATATTTGCATCCGTGAATACAATTTAATGCGAGAGGAGGCAAGCTCTCGTGCTTGAAGTACAACAGGACATTTATTTCTTTATGAAAAGGTGTCCTGTTTTTGTTTAAACGGATGGAGTACTCAATAATAAGCCGCTCCGCGCTCTCAGCATTAATTATTTCACATTATGAAAATTGTATTCACAAAAACAAGCACAAGAGAGCGCCTTACTATAGTCTGTGAGGAAGAGCCTCGTAAGCCAATCCATGTCAGAGGTCATATTAAAGTGATAAATGGCAGAAGAGTTTATGTTAGAACGTATTACCGGAAACGGTAAATAAATCACCTTCCTCCCATCCGTTCGGGAGCCGTCTGCATGCCTGTGGATGGCTCCCGTTTTTATATAGAAGAGACATCTTGCGGTACTCACGAACAGGTATTCCAGGACACATTGCTGTGGGTGGGTGAGTACGGGACGCCTTGGTCAGACTGCATGTAGAAGGGATAATGCAGTATATATGGGAATTCTACTGCTTGTCTTTTTTCTCCAATAGAATCCTTACACCTACTGTCGCACACACTATTAGAAGAATGATAGGTAATGATAATCCTCTTTTCTCGCTTCCTATCAAACATGCAATCAATACTAATATCAGGGAAACCGAATATAAAATGATTATTGCTTTCTTTTTCATGTGTAAACTATTTGCTGGTCAAATTTCAAGTTATCGGTTAGCAAAATGGGAATTTACAATTCTGATATACTTCAGATGTAGGTTGCCGTTTCTAAAGCAATATAAAGTTTGTTTAAACTATGGTTGGCATTGTTCAAGCCTTTGGCTTCATATCCATTTGTATCCAAAATGTCACCTGTTTCAAAAAAAGCATACAACTTCAAATTGTAGAAGTCGCACACAGATTGAACTCCAGCCAATTCCATTTCTACAGCGATGCACCCTTCTTCCATACGTTTGCGTACAAGTCCTTTTGTTTCTCTGATCATCGAATCTGTCGTCCATATTTTACCTGTAATATATGGTACAGATAATTTGTCGAAAATTATGGAAAGTTCCTTGCTTGCGGCTATATCAATATAGTCGGATGGTGCTGCAAAATAATATGAACACCCGTCCCCTCTGTAACTTTGTGTCGGTATGATAAATCTACCTTGTGTGGTTGTACGGTCAAGACTGCCACAGGAACCGAACATAATGAACTTTGATGCTCCAGTTAGCCAGCTTGCAAGATGACATTGAGAGGATGCTACTGCTGAACCTATTCCTGACAGGTAGAAAGTTATCGTAACTCCTTTATAAGTTGTTTTATAGATATGCGTATCGCCATTGCAAGCCGGCATAGTTGCAATAATTTCAGATTCGTAGGAATCAAGTAAATGCCGATGAATCTCCTTCGAGAATATTATCAGGCATATATCTGCAAAATCTCCACGTCTGCCGTAGAAATCAAACAGATTGATCATTGGTTCAGTTTCAATATCATAACTATCAGTAATCATAGCATATTGAATCAGATGTGAG
>JAGHUC010000106.1 GCA_018065035.1 Candidatus Egerieousia equi
ACCAAATAATAATGTGCGTTATGATTAAGAAGCTGTTTGAATATTATCTGGCTCATCAGGATGAGTTAGTGGAGAAGTATAGTGGCAAGTATCTTGTAATCAAATGGCCGAGAAATGAGCATATTTTCGGCCAAATGGCAAAAATTTCACCGTTTCGCCGAAAAATCGCCGATATTTCGGCCGTTTTGCTGAAACCGTCCGAAAAAGTGCCTGTTTTTCGGACGTAGTTCAGAACATCGGTTCGGTTGCGTTTTATCAATGATAATGTCGGGCGATGTTGTTGGACGATAAGTGCCGGCAACAGCAGAAGCGCAAATTGAGCCCTTAAAAGGCTAGCGGCTGTGCAATGATGCTTTTAATACAAGTCGTTTTCGCACACCTACTTTCATGCGCCCGCTTAACTCTGAAACGCTGCTGATTTACGGCCAGACCGCTTTGTCCGTACATCATCATGCCACCAATCAATCGTGATACTTTGTCTGCTGTGCTCAATACCTGATTGATATGTGTATTGAGCATAAAGCCCATGATTTTTATCGTCCGAGCAGCGGGTGTTATGCCGCCGCTATTTTACACATGAACATAGGGTTTTGCACCTGAACAGGGAAAGCGGCTCCGATGTTCCAAATAAATAGAGTCCGGTGGTTCTCACGGACCTATGCCATATATGTATATAGAATGGCGTATTGAGAACAACCCTCATGAAAAAAGGCGTCCCGTTCTCACTCGCCCACTCCCAAATGTTTTAGAACACCTGTTCGTGAGTACCGTAAATGCCCGAATGCGTCAACCAAGGGGCAATCGCTTTCATCTCGTTTTTTTTGTGAATTTGGAGATTACTGGGCTTTGTAGTATATTTGCATCGTTTTTGAGCCGATCGGGTTCAATCTTAAATTCATTTCATTGTTTCTGAAAAATCAATTGTCCGTTGTCCGGACAAAACAATACCAGTATATGTACGACATAATGCAACTTAGTCAGATGAGCCAGGAGGAGCTTCTTGACATTGCTGCGCAGATGCAGCTAACCAAGGTGAAATCTTTGTCACATCAGGACCTTGTTTACAGGATTCTTGATGAGCAGGCAATAAGGGGCGCATCCGTTCCTATCAGGAAGGAGAAGGCGGCCAAAGCCACTAGGGAGAGAAGGAACGGCGAGAATAATGCGAATAAAGGGAAGCAGGAAAATGTTGCTGTAAGGAAGCCGGCAGAAATTGTGAAGAACAACGAAACTGCAGAGCAGAAGGATTCACAGGAGAAAGTGGAGAATGCTGCGGTGAATGCCGAGCCTAGGAAACGCATCAGGGAGAGAATCAAGAGGGTTGAGCGTGTTGCTATTGGCGAGCGCCCTTCGAATGAGTCCGGTACGGGAAATGGCGTGAACTTGAATGAGGCTGCAAAACCAGTGGATGAAGCTGCGCAGAAACCGGTACAGAAGCCTGTCAAAGAAGATGTAAACGTTGTATTGCCAGAAGCGTCTGTTGTTGAGTCTGATTTCAGAACAAACAGTGAGAGAGCTCAGGAAAATAATAAACGCAAGAACAATGCGAGAAAGGGCAAAGGTCGCGGACTTGACACTCAGGCATCGGCAGGCGCCGAGGATTTGAATTCACCATCCGCTGAAGCCACATCCGAAGTTGCAACTGAAACCGCAACTGAAAACACAGCTGCAAGCGAAACGGCTCCGGCACCAAGGAATAATGAGGAGGGTGCAAGACCTGAACGCAACAAACGCCAGAGACTTGACAAACGCAACAAACGCGGTGAGCAAGCCGGGAAGGAGCCGCAGCAGGAGCGTGATGCAGGAGAAGTTCAGCAAGCGGAAGAGATACCATCGCCAGTGGAAAATGCGCCATCGCCTGTGGAGGAAAACAGGACTGTTGAGCAGCCTGCTGCAGAGCAGAAGGAACCTGAGCAGAAGAAGGTTAAGATAGAGTTCGAGGGTGTTGTGGAGGCGCATGGCGTGCTGGAGGTGATGCCTGACGGGTATGGTTTCCTGCGCTCGAGCGATTACAACTATCTGAACAGCCCGGATGACATTTATGTGTCTGTTTCCCAGATAAAGCTCTTTGGCCTGAAGACAGGTGACACCGTGTTCGGAGAGATACGTCCGCCTAAGGAGGGTGACAAGTACTTCCCTCTGGTAAAGGTGAACAAGATAAACGGCCGCAGTCCTGAATTCATAAGGGACAGGGTTCCTTTTGATTTCCTCACTCCGCTTTTCCCGGATGAGAAATTCGATATCACATCGAACGGTCACAACAATATAAGCTGCAGGATTGTGGATATGTTCACTCCTATAGGCAAGGGTCAGAGAGGTCTGATAGTTGCGCAGCCTAAGACCGGTAAGACAATGCTGCTCAAGGAACTGGCCAATGCCATTGCAGACAATCATCCTGAGGTTTATATGATGATTCTCCTCATTGACGAGCGTCCTGAGGAGGTTACAGACATGGCAAGGAGCGTAAAGGCGGAAGTCATTGCTTCAACATTTGACGAGCCGGCTGAAAGGCACGTGAAGATTGCGAACATTGTTCTTGAGAAGGCAAAGAGGCTGGTGGAATGCGGTCACGATGTTGTTATCCTTCTGGATTCTATCACACGTCTTGCACGTGCTTTCAATACCGTTCAGCCTGCCAGCGGAAAGGTGCTCAGCGGCGGTGTTGATGCAAACGCCTTGCAGAAACCTAAACGTTTCTTCGGAGCTGCCAGGAATGTTGAGAACGGCGGTTCGCTCACAATTCTTGCAACAGCGCTCACCGATACAGGCTCAAAGATGGACGAGGTCATCTTCGAGGAATTCAAGGGTACCGGTAACATGGAGCTTCAGCTTGACAGGAAGCTTTCCAACAAGCGTATATTCCCGTCTGTTGACGTAACTCTTTCTTCTACACGAAGAGATGATCTGCTTTACAGACCTGAGCAGGTGAACAGGATATGGATTCTGAGGAATCATCTGTCTGACATGACCAGCGTTGAGGCCATGGAGTTCATGAAGAAGCAGATGCAGATCACCGCCACCAACGATGAACTGCTCATTTCAATGAACGGTTGATTGTTTTTGTGATTTCAGGCACGGTTTATGCTTGTGCATCAGGTATGAAAAGTTACAGTCATATTAATAAAATCCTTGCGACTCTTGCATTTGCGCTGTTTCTGTTGCTTGCGGATTCTGCGTTCGGGCAGCTTGTGTTCGAAAGCACCAGCTGCAATCTTGGCAAGATAAAGTATGGCTCAGGTCCTGTTACCTGCTACTTCAACTATAAGAACACTGGTAAGAACGCTGTTGCAATAGTGAATGTTGTGACTTCCTGCGGATGCACGGTTCCGGAGTTTTCAAAGGCTCCGGTAAGGCCTGGCGAAAGCGGAAGGATAAAGATCACCTACAGCAACGATGAAGGACCATATCCTTTCGAGAAGAACATTTCGGTTTATCTTACAGGCCAGAAGGCACCTGTGATGCTGCACCTTAACGGCATATCCATTGACAAGGACAAGTCCTTGAAGGACATTTACCCCGATAGGGTGGGACCTCTTGGCGTGGTGAACCACAGGCTCCGTCTGGGTCACATTGCCTTTGGAGAGCTCAAGGAAGGCAGCTGCGTTGTAGCGAACATCAGCGGCAGGAAGGTTAAGATCACTTTTGGGGAGCTTCCTGCAGGTATCCGTGCAAGTATTTCTCCACAGGCGATAGATCCGAATCAGGTGGCTGAAATCCATTACAGTGTGCAAACCGGCAATGGCGCTTTCGACAAATGGGGCAATCAGAGGATTCCGCTTCAGATTCATTGCAATGGCACTGAATGTGCCGTTCCTTTGGAACTTAATTTCGCAGTCCTCGATGATTTTTCCGGGATGGGCGTTTCTGAAAGAGTCAAGGCACCGGTGGCCTCAGTTGCTTCAAGTTCGGCAAAGATACAGTCATTGAAGGCCGGTAATCCTCAAAAAGCGGTTTTCAAATTGAGCAATACCGGAAGGACACCGTTGATTGTGCGCAGCGTTCAGTGCGATGCAAATGATCCAGAAAGCAACAAGGCACTTGCGGGCGCTGCTTCAGGCCTTGTGCCTGCCACTGTGAAATGTCCTGGAACCGTGGCTCCGGGACGTTCTGCCGAAGTGCTTGTTGAAT